>JBCCEL010000084.1:0-18916 GCA_039030315.1 Pseudomonadota bacterium | reverse complement strand
GAATTCCAGCCGGACCGGGTTGAACTTGTGCAGAACGCCGAACTTGCCCTTCGGGTTCCACCATTCAGCGGCGATGGCGGAGAATTTCTCGATCTCGGAAGGATCGATGGTTGTGGTGCCGGCTCCGGCGTCAGCAGAGGCATTCATCGCGCGTGGTATCCGTGGCGGGGCTTGCGGTTGTTCATATTGCATACTACGGGAGCCGCAGGTAAGAGTATCACCCGCGCGGCATGTTTGCCTGCCTTGCGCATTATCGGACAAAACACCACGACATAGATGGTCTCATGAGCCGCGTTGTCATGAAATTTGGCGGAACTTCCGTCGCCGATCTCGACCGCATTCGCAATGTGGCGCGGCACGTGCGCCGGGAGGTCAATGCCGGCAACCAGGTTGCCGTCGTCGTGTCTGCCATGGCGGGACAGACTGATCAGCTGGTGAACTGGGCGCGGGAAGCCTCACCTCTTCATGATGCCAGGGAGTACGACGCGGTCGTGGCCACCGGGGAACAGGTCACATCCGGCCTGCTTGCACTGGTGCTGCAAAGCATGGATATCCCGGCCCGGTCCTGGCAGGGCTGGCAGATCCCGATCAGGACCGATGCGGTCCACGGCGCGGCGCGCATCCAGGAAATCGACGCGTCGGAGATCAGAGCGCGTATGGAGGAGGGCCAGGTCGCAGTGATCGCGGGCTTTCAGGGTCTTGCGCCGGACAAGAGGATCGCCACGCTGGGCCGGGGCGGTTCCGATACCAGCGCCGTTGCCATTGCTGCGGCCCTGGAGGGGCGTTGCCACATCTATACCGATGTGGACGGGGTCTACACAACGGATCCACGGATCGTTTCCAAAGCGTGCAAGCTGGAACGGATATCCTACGAAGAGATGCTTGAAATGGCATCGCTCGGGGCCAAGGTGCTACAGACCCGTTCGGTCGAACTCGCCATGACGCACCGCGTGCCGCTCAGGGTGCGGTCGAGTTTTGATGATCCGGATGAAGTCGAGGTGCGGGGCAACAATATTCCCGGCACTCTCGTTTGCGAAGAGGACGAGATCGTGGAACAGGAAATTGTCAGCGGGATCGCCTATTCCCGCAATGAAGCCAAGATCACGCTTGCCAACGTGCGTGACAAGCCGGGCGTGTCCGCGCGCATTTTCGGGCCTCTGGCCGAAGGCGAAATCAATGTGGACATGATCGTCCAGAACGTTTCGGCCGATGGCAAATACACGGACCTGACCTTCACCGTGTCAGAAAGTGACCTCGACCGCGCCCTCAAGGTCATTGAGGCGGCGAAGGGTGAAATCGAGTATGCGGATCTCAACGGCTCGACGGATGTGGTCAAGATCTCGGTCATTGGCATCGGCATGCGCTCTCATGCGGGCGTTGCCGCCAAAATGTTCGAAACGCTTGCCGAGAAGAACATCAACATTCAGGCGATCACCACCTCCGAGATCAAGATTTCCGTTCTCATCGATTCAGCCTATACGGAACTGGCACTCCGTTCGCTTCACAGCGCTTACGGTCTCGACGCGGAGACCTGATCCGGGCGGAAGCCCCAACTGAAGAAAGGGCATCCCGCGTGGTCCAATCGTCACACGTCGGCCCCCGTGTCCTTCTCCGGCGCCTCCGCGAGGTCATGGCCGAGCCGGAAGGGTCACAGGCGCGGCTGAACAAGATCACCACCCTGATTGCCGCCAACATGGTGGCCGAGGTGTGTTCGGTCTATGTGATGCGACCTGGCGGGCTGCTGGATCTGTGTGCCACGGAAGGCCTCAATTCCGAGGCCGTTGGCGAGATCAAGCTCCGCGTCAACGAAGGGCTCGTCGGGGTGATCGCAGGCAGTGCTGCGCCCCTCAACCTCCCGGACGCCCAAAGCCATCCGGCGTTCAAGTATCTCCCTGAAACCGGCGAGGAGATTTATCACTCATTTCTGGGTGTGCCGGTCTTGCGGGCCGGCCTCATCCTCGGCGTCCTGACGGTTCAGAACCGCACCAAGCGCAACTACTCCGAAGAAGAAGTGGAGGCCATGCAGACGACGGCCATGGTGCTGGCCGAGTTCATGGCTTCCGGAGAACTTGATGAAGTGGGCGAGGCGGAGGAGACGGATATCCGCCATGTCCGCTCTCACCAGTTCAAGGGCGCGTCGTTCTCACCGGGCGTTGCGCTGGGTCATGTGGTTTTGCACCGCCCTCGCATCCATATAACCAACCTAATTGCCGAGGATGTCCGCCTGGAGCGCGAACGCCTTTCCCAGGGCATTCAGCGTTTGCGGGAGAGCGTCGACACCATGATCATGGCGCCCGACCTTGCGCGCAGCGGCGAGCATCGTGATGTTCTCGAAGCCTACCGGATGTTTGCGCATGACCGGGGCTGGCTCCGGCGGCTCGAGGAGGCGGTTGATACCGGACTGACGGCGGAAGCGGCGGTGGAGCGGGAGCAATCCGAGACGCGGGCAAAGGTCATGCGGGCCCGCGATTCGTTTCTGCAGGAACGTTTGCATGACCTTGATGACCTGGCGAACCGTCTGCTGCGAATCCTCACCGGGACTACAGGAACCGCCTCTGGGGGCGATTTGCCGCAGGATTCCATAATCTTGTCCCGTACCATGGGCGCCGCCGAGCTGCTCGACTATGACCGGGACCGTATCCGGGGAGTGGTGCTGGAGGAAGGCGGGGGCAACAGCCACGCGACCATCGTGGCGCGCGCGCTCGGCGTGCCCCTGGTTGGACAGGTCGCAGACCTTCTGGATCGGGCAGATCCCGGCGATCCCATAATTGTCGATGGGGACACGGGGGATGTCCATCTGCGCCCCGCCCAGTCGATTCAGGATGCTTATGGCGAAAAGGTCTCCCTCTATGCCCGCCGCCAGGCGCGCTATGCTCGGCTGCGGAACGAGGCTTCTGTCACCAGAGACGGAATCCCTATCAGTCTGAACATCAATGCGGGCCTGCTCATGGATCTGCCCCACCTGGAGAAGGCGGGCGCGGACGGCATCGGGCTGTTTCGTACCGAGCTGCAGTTCATGATCGCTACCGCGTTTCCGCGGATGGATGAGCAGGTCTCCTACTACAGGGCGGTGATCGACGCTGCCGGAGACCGTCCGGTTGTTTTCCGCACTCTCGATATCGGGGCGGACAAGACGCTGCCCTACCTTCAGCATCAACAGGAGGAGAATCCGGCGCTCGGCTGGCGTGCCATCCGGATGGCGCTGGACCGGCCCGCGCTTCTGAAACTGCAGTTGCGTGCCTTTCTTAAGGCGGCCGGCGGCCGGCGGCTTCGCGTCATGTTTCCCATGATCGCGGAAGCCGACGAGTTCATCCGGGCCCGTCAGACAATCGATGAAGAGGTTGCATTCCTGACCCGGCAGGGTCATCCGGTGCCGACCGAGCTCAAAGTTGGTGCGATGATCGAGGTTCCGGCCCTGGCCTGGCAACTTGAGGCCCTGCTGCCGCGTACGGATTTTGTTTCCGTGGGGACAAATGACCTCATGCAGTTCCTGTTTGCTTACGACCGGGGCAATCCGAGGCTTGCCTCGCGCTATGATGCGCTCTCTCCGGCCTTTCTCAACCTGATGAAGCACATCGTCGACGAAGCCGACAAGGCGGATGTCCCGCTTACGGTCTGCGGCGAGATTGCAGGCATGCCCCTTGAGGCCCTGGCGCTCATGGGTCTAGGCGTGAGGTCCGTGTCTATGGTTCCGGCCGCGATCGGGCCGATAAAGTCCATGCTGCGTACCGCCGACCTGCGTGATGTCAGCAGCATGCTTGAGTCACTGCGGACCGGCAGCCGGCATTCCGTACGTGACGAGTTCGAGGCGTTCGCCCGCTCCAAGGGCATCCAGTTTCAGGATTGATGCCCTCCGTGCTGGCCCTCGTCCGGGCTTCCGCACCTGCGCATAAGAAAACTGGCGGGTAATCGTCCCGCACCGGGATGCGCGTTCACCCTCTGCTTACCATTTTGCGCGATTGTTAAGTCACGAGAAACCATGTTCAGGCGTGAACGTGCGCAGGCACAGTCTCTGTGCAGCACCGGACGCCAGCGTAAAGTGTGGGTGAGATTCATGAGTTCTGCGGCGGCTGAAACCGGTAGTGAAGTTCAATCAGTTGACTACGGGAGCTCCAGCGCCCGGTTGATGAAACCATCCAGCAATGACGGCCCGTCGGCGATTGCCGGCTGGTGGCTCCACAACGAGCGGATGGAGCGCGGGGCGACCATCGAGGAAGCGTCCCTGGCGACGCGTATCGAGCCGGCCCTCCTCCAGGCCATTGAAACCGGTCAGCTGGAAAAGCTCCCTGAACGCGGCCAGGCCCTCGATATAATCTGGGCCTATGCGGATTTTCTGAAGCTGGAGCCTGGCCCCCTTTGCGCACATTTCGGCAAACTGCTGCCCGGCGCGGCGCCTGAGCTGCTGGCTGAGCCCCAGACCAGTGGCGTCAAAGGGTCAGGTACTGCGATGATGGCGAAATTCGCCATGCCCAAGTTCGCGACAGGTCAGATGATCGGCGCAGCCTTTGCCTGTTTTGTTGCCTTCGGCGCGTTTTCCTACATGGTTCTTCCCGGCACGCCCGCGACGTCCGGAGGATCGCAGTTGGCAGAGGCCATAGAGACCGACCCCATCATGACCGGCAGCGTCGATATCCCGGCGCTGAAGCCGCCGGCGGAAACCAAGGTTGCCATGAACGGCCAGGCCGAGCCCGACCCGGCGCTCAGCGGTCTCACCGAGCTGATTGCCAAGACCGTGACCAATGCCGAGCCGGCCAAACCGGCTAAACCGAAGGCCGCCAGGGTGCCGGTGAAAGTCGAACAGGTCGAGCGCAAGGTGGCGCGCGTAGCCACCACTGGTGGCCGGCTCTACGGAGCGGAAAACAGCAACTCCCGGCTGCTGATCCAGGCGAAATCCAGGGTCTGGGTCCGCATTGAGGACAATAGCGGAAACGTGGTCCTGAACCAGACATTGCTGTCCGGAGATGTGTTCCAGGTTCCGAACCGCGCGGGACTGGTCCTCATCGCCAGGGATGGCGGTGCGCTTACCTATTCGCTCGATGGCCAGCAGAAGGGCGTGATCGGCACGCTCGGCGAGATCCTGGTCGGTCATCCGCTGGATCCCGACAAAATCGGCCAGTCGAGCTAGCCAAACCCGGAGGTCCGATGACGCTGACCGTTTCCCAGCGCTCTGCGGATCATCTGGTTGTTCAGCGTGGGTCACCTCTTGCGGCTCTGTCGCGCGTCGCGGCCGAGTTGTCCGACCGGCGCATGTGGGCGCAGGCCGAAACGCTCTACCGCTACGTGATTGCGCAAGAGCCGGGAAATGCCCGTGCCCTGAACAATCTCAGCATCGTGCGCGCCTGCCTCGGCGATCTCGACGAAGCGATCAGGCTCTCGAAGCAGTGTGTTGCGCTCCGGCCGGAGGATGTTCAGTACCGGACCAATCTCGCAACCAAACTGATGGATCTGGGCCGCTTTGCGGAGGCGGAGGCGGAATACCGCAATGCCCTGACAATCGATCCCGATCAGGTTCACGCGAACGGATCGCTTGGAATACTCCTGCTCCGCACCGGCAGATTCAGGGAGGCTTGGGCTCACTACCTGAAGCGCGAGCGCCCGAAGCGATACTCGTTTCTGGCCGAGGCGCCTGCGCCGTGGCAGGGACAGGATCTTGTAGGAAAGTCGCTGCTGATTCTTGGCGAACAGGGTTTGGGGGAAGCGTTCCAGATTGCCCGCCTGTTCCCCCGGATCACTGCCCTTTGCAGTGAGGTTACCTTCGTTTGCGAGCCCCGGCTTGCCGGGTTGTTCCAGCGTTCCTTCCCGACAGTGCAGTTGATCAGCCAGGACGACCGAAAGGCCATCAGCGATGCAGCGGCGGCGGCTGACTGCACCGTTTACATGATGGATTTGCTCTCCGGGTTGGCGCCCGATGGCCGTCCCGCCGGAAGTATGCAGACCTGTCTCAAACCAGATGCGGCGCGTGTGGCCACCTTGCGGCGGGGCTATCTGAACAAGTTTCCGGGAAAGCGGCTGATTGGATTCACCTGGTCAACTTCGAGTTCCTTCAAGCAGGCTGCGCGCACAATTCCGGTTCCCGAATGGCGCGAGATTTTGTCCCGCGGCGATTGTCAGTTCTTCAGCTTGCAGTACGGATCCGATCCGGCGGTCCTGCAGGCGGCGGCCTCCAAACTCGGCGTGTCCATTGAGATCGATCCGACGGTGAACGCCCGGAACGATATCGATGGCCTGGCAGCGCAGATCTGTGCGCTGGACCAGATCATTTCCATCGACAACACGACAGTTCATCTCGCCGGGGCGCTCGGAAAGCCGGTCTGGACGCTTCTCATGAAGTACCCGCACTGGCTCTGGGGCCTCAAGGGTGCCCGCTCGCACTGGTATCCTTCCATGCGGCTGTTCCGCCAGAAGCAGGATGGCGCCTGGTCACCAGTGCTGGACAAGGTCAGCCGGTCTCTGGACGGGATCGACCAGCCCGCCGTGATCAGCGCGCCCTATCGCGGAAAGCTTCGGCGCCCGGCTTAACGGTCTCTTTACCGGAATCGCGGGAACTCACGCAGATGTCTTCCGCCAGGCCGCCCACACCGGATGATCTGCTCGAGCTTGCAACCGGGCTCTATGCGCGATCCATGTATGCGCAGGCTGAACCTGTGTTGCGGCACCTGGCTGAAATCACACCCCGCAATGGCGAAGTCCAGAACCTGCTGGGCCTGACACTCGCAGCCGGCGATGATCTGGAGCAGGCCGTCCGCCATGCCCAGGCCGCGGCTTCGGCGGAGCCCGGAACGGCGAAGTATCAGGCCAATCTGGCGATGGTTCTTGGCGATCTGGAGCGGTTTGACGAGGCGGAGCGTTGCTACCGGTTAGCGCTTGAGCGTGATCCCGATCACTGGCCGGCCCGGTCCGGCCTGGGACAGCTGCTTCTGCTGCAGGGCAGACCGGCCGAAGGTTATGAGCACTACCGCAGACTGAAGAAGCCTTACCAGCTGGAGGGCGCACGGGTGTGCTTCTGGAATGGCGAGCCGCTTGCCGGCAAGTCGCTGCTCGTGCTCAGAGCACAAGGGCTGGGCGAGGAGATCCATGCCGCCCGCTACTACCGGCAGCTCGTGCAAACCTGTTCATCCGTCACCGTGGTGTGCGACCGTCGCCTGCTTCGGCTGCTGGCGGGCGCTGCAGACGGGCTGTCGCTCGTGCCGGGAGATGACATTGCGGCGATCGCGCATGCGGCGCCGCGGGCGGATTACGTCTGCTACATCACCGATCTGGTCGCCCTGCTGGAACCCACTGGTCCAAATGGCGGTGGCTATCTTGCCGCAGATCCCGGGCTCGTTGACGAGTTGCACGAGAAGTACCGTCGGCAGTTTGGAGACCGCCGCTTGGTCGGAATTTCCTGGAGAACGTCCAGCAGGCTCCGGCCCGCGGCAAGATCGATCAGACCCGAGTTCTGGGCGTCCGTCCTTCGAACGGACAATTGCCAGTTCATATCGCTGCAATACGGCGCAAGACATGAGGCGGTTAAGCGCATTTCGGAGTCCCTGGACTGCCGACTGGCGATTGATCCGGACATCGATTGCCGGGACGATATCTCCGCCCTCTCGGCGCAGATCTGCGCGATGGATCAGATCATCTCCATCGACAACAGCACGGTGCATCTGGCGGGCGCATTGGGCCGGCCCGTCTGGACCCTTCTAACCGACGTGCCCTACTGGATGTGGGGTCTGCGGGGCGGTACGTCTGCCTGGTATCCTTCCATGCGGCTGTTCCGGCAGAAGCGGCGCGGAAGGTGGCGGCCGGTGCTGCGGCAGGTTGCGCGCGAGCTGAAGGCGGCCCCGGCGAGCTCTGCTGTTTCGCGGCCGAAGCCTGCGGAAGCCTATCTCGCTGCAATTCACCAGAAGTTCGAGGCCCGCGACTATCCGGCGTCCCTTGCATTACTCGGCGAACTTGGACGGGCTCATCCCGGGCACGAGAAGACCGCTCGCTGGACGGCGCTTTGCCTCTACCGGCAAGACAGACTCGAGGACGCGGTGTCCTGGGCCGAACGGGCCATGGCGCAAGCGCCTGGGACCGCGGAAAATCACCGAGTGCTCGGGATCATCCAGCAGGGCCTGCTTGAGTTCGATGAGGCGGAGAAGACGTTCCGGACCGGCATGCGGCTGGCGCCGCAGCGCGCGGATCTCAGAAGTGCGCTCATCATGCAATTGCTCCTCCAGGAGCGTTGCGAAGAAGGCTGGAGGCTCTATGACGGGGTCAACCGCGCGTTTGTCGAGACCCGGCTGCGCTCCGGTCGCCAATGGCGCGGAGAGAGACTGCGGGATGAGGCCTTGCATCTGTGGGCTCTTGAGGGAATTGGCGACTATTCTCTCGCGCTACGCATGCTGCCGGAGATCGAGACCCGTGCGCCGAACCTCATCCTCGAGTGCGACGAGCGCCTGATACCCCTGCTCCGCCGCTGCGGCGCTTCCGCGGAGCTGCATGCGTTGCGCCCGCGTGAGGTGGATACGCGCCTGGATGCCCTGGGCAAGGTGCAGACGCCCGAGTTTGCCGCCATCCGGCACCTGGCGCCGAACCTCCGGCTCGACGGTATTGCCACGGCCAATCTTGTTCCGGATCCGAATCGGGTGCGGGATCTGAAGGCCAAATATGCGGCGCTGTTTCCGGGGAAACGCATGATCGGTCTCAGCTGGTACTCCGCCAGTGTCAGTATGGGGGTTGCCCGGTCCATCCCGCCGGATGCTCTTGTGCCCTTGCTGAACCAGCCGGACTGCCAGTTCGTGGATCTGCAGTACAACAATCCGGACTGTCCGATGACGGCCTATCATCTCGAGCCCGGATCTCTCTACCGTGACGACACCGTGGACAGTTGGTCTGATCTCGATGGTCTTGCTGCGCAATTGGCGGCGCTTGATCTCACCATCACCATCGACAACAGCACAGCCCAGATTGCCGGCGCGGTGGGGGCTCCCTGCTGGACCCTGCTTCATACGCTCCCGGACTGGCGCTGGGGCCTGAGCGGAGAGACCTGCGTCTGGTATCCGGAGATGAGGCTGTTCCGCCAGCAGGCACGATGTGACTGGAGCGCGCCCCTGGACGCCGTATGCAAGTCTCTCGGCGCGGTGGCCTGGCCGCGAGCGGAGGCGGTTTAGGGCGGCACTACGGTCCTGCGTGCCCCGGCCTGCCAGGCCCTGAGGCACAGGTACTCCACGGCCACTGACGCGGCAGCGAGCGCCGTGATCTCCGAATGATCGTAGGGCGGAGAAACCTCGACCACATCCATCCCGGAAAAATTGATTGCGGTCAGCTTCCTCAGGATCGAGAGAGCCTGATGCGTGGACAGGCCGCCGACCACCGGCGTACCGGTGCCAGGGGCATAGGCCGGATCCAGACAATCGATATCGAAAGTGAGGTACGCTGGCCTGGCGCCGACAACAGCTTCGATCTCGGCGGCAATTTCGCTTGCCGACATTTCGTGCGCCTGATCGGCATAGATGATCTTCATGCCGTAGGTATGCTCACCGGTGAACGTCGTGCGGATGCCGATCTGGATGGAGCTTTCAGGATCGATGACGCCGTCCTGAATGGCCAGGTTGAACATGGTGCCGTGGTCGATGCGGCCACCTTCCTCCGGCTCCACGTCCCGGTGTGCGTCGAACTGGATCAGGGAGAGCGGACCGCCCTGGGCCTCTGCATGGGCCTTGAGTATGGGATAGGTGACGAAGTGGTCCCCGCCCAGGCAGAGGGTCGATGCGCCGCCTGAGAGGATCTCCGCCACATGGGCCTGAATGGCGGCCGGAATGTCTTCCTTCCGGCCCCAATCGAAGTAGCAGTCACCGTAGTCGACAATGCTCAGGGTCTCGCACGGGTCGAACATCCAGGGCCAGAGCGGTCCCCAGGCGTGGTCGGCGGAGGCCTTGCGAATGGCTTCAGGGCCGAACCGCGTGCCCGGCCGGTTGGAGACGGCCTGGTCGAACGGAATGCCGGTGACCGCAATGTCGACGCGATCGAGATTGCGCGTGTATTTCCGCCGCAGGAACGACCGGGCGCCGGCATAGGTGGGCTCGATGGCAGAACCCTTCAGTTCGGTGCGCCGAAACGCTGCGTCGCCTTCAGGAAGATCTTCAGAAGCCATGAGCCAGGGTCTCCACAATTTCATCGGCAAGCTGCAGCCGCTCTGCACCGACCTGTTCGGCCGTAACCGGCCGGAGATCGGCGAGCCGCTGCCGGGCCCGATCAGGTTCAAGTCCTCCGAGCCGGAGCAGGACATAGACGAAGAAGCCGGTCCTGTGAATCCCGGCCGAACAGTGGAAATAGACGCGGGGCGCCGCTTCCGCACCAAGCGCTCGGGCGAGGGTTTCCACATGGCCTTCAAGATCGGTCTCCTGAAGAATCTCCAGGCGGCCGCCCTCGATGGGGAGCCAGATCCAGGTGCAACCCAGGTTGTTGCAGATCTTTTGGATTGGCCGCACGTCTTCGCGCTCGCTCAGCAGCGTGCAGCAATGAGTGAGCTTGAGATCCTTCAGAGTGCCGACAGATTTCTTGCCCGGACGGGGGCCGATAACGAAACTGCCGGTTTCTCTTGCCAGAGTGGCCAGAACCTTGCCGATTTGAGAATCCATTCGAGCCTTTTAGCAGAGAACGCCTCTCTGGGAGCCTGCGTTGCTCAGACAGCATGCTCCAGAGATGCAAAGTAATGTCCAGGCGAACCAAACTCATTCAGTGATCCGTTCTCCACCACCAGAAAACGGGTGCCCACCTCCCGCACAAAAGCGCGGTCGTGAGAGGTCAGAACGCAACTTGCCTGGCGCGACCTGATCTCCTCGGCGAGCGCCTCCTGCCCGGCAATATCGACATGGTTGGTCGGCTCGTCCAACAGGTAGAAGTTCGGTTCTGCAAAGCGCAAGGCAAGCAGAGCGAGACGGGATTTTTCGCCCAGGGACAGTACGCTGATTGGCCTGCTCTGCTTGTCAAAGTCAATTCCCGCCGTGGCGAGGGCCGACCGGTAGCGTGCATCGCTTTGTCCCTGCCCTGCGAGGAAGTCGAACGGAGACAGGTCGCCGGGAACGTCTGTGAGAGCCTGATCCATGTAGCCGAGCGCAAGGCTGGGCGTAACCTTCACTTCCGGCACGTCCATCTTGCCCTCCAGTGCGTCACGCAACAGTCGGACAAGGGTCGACTTTCCCGTGCCGTTGCGTCCGAGGATCACCATACGGTCGCTCCTGTCGACGCTCAGCTTGTCTATCGTGAACAGTGGGCGCTGATCTGGCGTTTTCACGATCAGGCCGTCAATCCGGATGAGTGATCTGGCATGCGTGTCCCGGTTGGCCAGCCGGATCTCCGCGGAACGGTCACGGTGGAGCGCGGAAGCTGCCTCTTCGATCCTTTCCGCCCGCTCACGCAACTGCTTCTGCTTTTTCAGAAGAAGGTCACTGCCGGAATTGACGCCGATGTTCTTGAGCTTGGCGGACTGCCGGCGCAGCTGGCCGGCCTGTTTCAGGTCACGTTCGCGGCCCGCTGCGTCTGCCTGATCCATCTGGGCCAGTTCCTGGCGCGCCTGGCTGTAGGGCAGCGGCAGGAAGACCGAGCTGCCAGGCCGCAGGAAGAGCGTGCGGTTGGTCACCGCGTCCAGAAAGCTGCGGTCATGGCTTGCGACGATCATTGGAACATCGCGGGCCCAGGTATCCACCCAGTTCTCCAGAAGCAGGATCTTTTCAAGATCAAGATAGTTGGTCGGCTCGTCGAGCAGGAGTGCATCCGGGTCCTTGACCCAGGTGCGGGCGAGCAGCATCAGCCTTTGCCAGCCGCCGCTGAGGGCTGAGACGGGCAGATCGCGGATGTCGGAAGGTGTCTCCAGCCCATCCAGCACCACGTCCACCCGCCAGCTGTCGGACTGGTGGACAGCCGGCGGAAGGGCGGCCAGCACCGCATCGCGGAAGCTCAACTGCAGAAGCTCCGGACCGGCGTCCTGCGCGACGTAGCCGATGGTGGAGCCGCGGGTTCGGGTGATATCGCCGCTTGTCAGCTCCAGCTCTCCGGCGATGCAGCGCAGCAAGGTCGACTTACCAGCGCCGTTCTGGGCGACAAGGCCGATCCGGTCGCCTGGACCGGCTGTGAATGTGAGGTTCTGGAAGAGCGGGATATGCGCCAGAAAGCCGGCGTCTTTCAGGGAAATGTTGGTCATGATCGTTTCGGGGTCTGTGGCCGGCTCATTTGCCGGAAGAACTCTGACTTGCCGCTCAGCGTGGGTCACACGCGGCGGCACGAACAGGACAGACCGTCTGAGGAAACGTCAGCTAACCGGAAGCTTCGATCAGGCCCGCCCTGCAGCACTGGCGTGGTGCAGGGCACGGACAGGGCCACGCGTTCGCCGACCGTGGTGCATAAACATGGCGCAGCCCTCCTGTGATCTTTGCGTTTCAGACCAAGCCACTATAACGGCCGCTGGCTGTCGTTGCAAAGGCCCGCCGGCGCGCCGGCTGCCGGTGAGCATCGCAGTCAATGTCTCCCCGATTTCTGCGCGAGCCTGTCTATCCGCCGAGGAAGAGCCTTCCGACGTCCGGGTCCTTCAGAAGATCGTCGCCGGGGCCTGCCTTGGCCAGCTCGCCGGACACCAGAACATAGCCGATATCGGCGAACTCCAGGCCTTTCTTGGCGTTCTGTTCCACCATGATGATGGTTTTGCCTTCGCCGTGCTGGAGATCGTGAAGAATCTCGAAGACCATGTCGATGAAACGCGGCTCAAGGCCGATGGAAGGCTCATCCACCAGGAGGACTTCCGGATCCATGACCAGGGCGCGGGAGATCTCGAGCAGACGGCGTTCACCGCCTGAGAGCACCTTGGCCTGGTGTTTGCGGCGGGCGGCGAGGCGGGGGTACTTGTCGAACACCCTCTCGGCGGCCTCGCGGGCCATGGCCGGTTTTTCCATGAGAAAGCCGCCCATCCACAGATTCTCCTCAACCGTCATGGCCGGGAAGACAGACTTGTCCTGCAGGATATAAGCGATGCCAGCCTGCTTGAGCTTCTCGTTGGAGGAGAGCTTCGTGATGTCCTTCTTGTTCGGCCCGTCGCCGACCTTGATGGAGCCGGAGAAGATATTGTTGAAGCCGAAAATAGCGTGGAGGATCGTCGACTTGCCGGCGCCGTTCGGCCCGATCAGGCAGAGCGACTGCTTGCGAGCCACGCGCAGATTGAGGTTGTGCAGGATCTGCATCCGGCCATAGCCGGCATCAAGGTTCTCGATGGTCAGGTAAGGATCATTTTGCGCCATAGCCTCCAGGCTTTCCACGGAGATCTCCTCCGCCATGGCCTTGGCCTGCTTGGTCACTTCCTCCACTGAAATGACGGTATCAACGCCGCCAGCGCCATAGCCACGGATGGCCTTGGGCTCGGCGGCTTTCTTCGGAGCTGCAGGTTTCTTGGCCGCTGTCTTGGCCTTTGCCGGCGCCACCTTCTTTTTCGTTACGGCTTTCGCTTTTGCGGGCGCCGCTTTCTTTGCAGCTGGTTTGGCCTTTGCCGCCGCGGTCTTCTTTGCAGCGGCTTTCTTCACAGGTGCCGCCTTCTTCGCAGCAACTTTCTTCGCTGGTGCGACCTTCTTGGCGGCGGCCTTTTTCTTCGCCGCTGCTTTTTTCTTGGCCGCGGTCTTCTTAGGAGTTCTCGCCATCAGTGTGCCCCAAGATATGCGTCTATGACCCGCTGGTCGTTCTGGATTTCATCCGGCGTGCCTTCCGCCAAGAGCTGTCCATGGGCGAGGCAGTACATGCGGTCGGCCATGTTCATGATCACCCGCATGTTGTGCTCGATGATGAAGAGGGTGATGCCGAACTCCGTGTTGGCGCGGCGAAGGCGGTCGATGAGGCCGTTGATGAGAGTTGGATTGATGCCCGCCGTCGGCTCGTCAAGCATGAGCACGGTCGGCTCGTTCATGAGTGCCATCGCAAACTCGAGCAGCTTCTGCTGGCCAAAGGACAGGGAGCCGGAGCGCAGATAGCGCTTCTCGTAGAGGCCGACAAACTCAAGCAGGCGATCGGCCTTTTCGTAGTCCGCCTTGTTGTTCCTGCTGAACATGTCGCCGAAGGACATCTTGCGGTGCGGCAGGGAGATCAGCATGTTCTGCACGCAGTCCATGGCACCGTAGATGCGGGTCTGCTGGAATGTGCGCAGGAGGCCAAGACGGGCGATGTCCTGAACCTGAAGTTTGGAGATCTCCTGTCCGGAGAACCTGATCGAGCCTGAATCGATCGGATGGTACCCGACGATGGAGTTGAACAGCGTAGTCTTGCCGGACCCGTTCGGACCGATCAGCCCGGTGATGCCGCCTTCCTCCACGGTGATGGAAATGTCCTTGTTGGCAACTACGCCGCCGAAGGACTTCGATACGCTGTCGACCTGGATGATCTGGTTCATTCGGCCGCTCCTGCAGCTTGTTCTTTCTGCTCGATCTTGATGCCGAACCATTCCGGGCGCTTGTGCATGAGCCAGCCCATGAGACCGTCCTGGAAGTAGACGACGGTGACAACGATCAGGGCGCCGAGGGCCACCCACTGCCAGCCGAGGAAGTAGTTCCAGGTTACCTCCTTGAAGAGGTGGAACATGATGGCGCCGATGACCGGACCCCACAGCGTACCCTTGCCGCCGAGCAGCACGCAGACCACCATAAAGATGCCGAGGTTGATGGTCTGATAGGCGGTTTCCAGGGGCTCGAAGTGGATCAGCTGGAAGGCGGAGATGGCGCCGGCAACGCCGACGAAGAAGGCGGCCATAGCCCAGGCGATGAGCTTGTAGCGCAGGGTGTGGATGCCCATGCCTTCCGCCTTTTCCTCATCGTCGCGAATGGCATTCATCGCCGCGCCGAAGCGGGTTGAGTAGAGCCAGCGGCAGAAGAGGAACGTCACCACGCCGAGGGCTGCGAACAGGAAGTAGATCAGTGTTTTGAAGTCATCGAAGCTGTCATAGGGGTAGTTGGGCATGGAAATGCCCTGACCGGCACCGACCCAGTCCCAATTGCTCACCAGTTCTCCAGCCGCGATGGCAACACCCAGCGTACCTATTGCGAAGTACGGACCGCGGAGGCCGAATGTCAGATACCCCACGAGTACGGCACAGACTGCGCAGAAGATCCCTGCGCCGATCGAACCGAGGAACATGCCGGTGAAGTATTCGGCCGCAGTGAACTTGGTGATGCCGCCGCCGGCTGCAGAGGTATATTCGCCGACGTCGTAAGCTAGGCCGATAGTGATCACGGCTGCCACATACATCCCGGTTCCGTAAAAGAAGATGTTGCCGAGCGAGTTATAGCCGAGCTGTCCGCCGGTCATATCCCAGGTCAAGGCGACGATAATCATCAGCCACATGGTCGCGAGCTGGGTCTGATATGCCGGGAAGAGGAATGGCGCCACAATGATCAAAACAATCAGGATGCCATAGAGGAGAGGTTTGTTCATGGTCATGGTTTCTCTCCTCCCCTACTGCAGAACCTGACGGTTCCGGCGCTGCTGCGCCAGACGGACCATCAGTACCAGCAAGAGCAGCAGAACCGCGATGGCCTGCTGATAGCCTATGCCGAAGATGTGCGAGCCGTATTGCTCCAGCGCCCCGATGCCGAGGCCCGCCGCGATGACGCCCGGAAGGTTGCCGAGCCCGGCCGCCGTCACGATGACGAAGGAGCGGATGGAATAGGTGATGCCGTAGAACGGCTGGATCAGCCAGACCATGACGATGATGGCCCCGGCCGCTCCACAGATCGCCGAATTCAGCGAGAACGTGAAGGCATAGACCTTCTCGGTGTCGATGCCCATGACCCGGGCGGCACGAGGATCCTGGGCCGTGGCCCGGATGGCCTGGCCCATGCGGCTGAACTTCATGAAGGTGACGACGCCCGCCGCCAGCACGGCGGCCATTACGACGCCAATGAGCTTGGCGATGGGCACGTCGACGAAACCGTCAAAGAAGTACAGCGTTTCGTAGTCCAGCTTGATAGTCTGGGTATCGGAGCCAAACAGCAGATTGAGGATCTGAGCGATCATGATCGCGATGCCGAAGGTCGCCAGCAGGGAGGTGAACAGGTCACGTCCGATGACGCGGCTGATCACCAGCTTGTAGAGGATCCAGCCAATCACCCACATGAAGATGAAAGCGATGGGGACGCCCAGTAGCGGCGGCATGCCTTTCTGCGCGAGGTACCAGGCAATGTAACCTCCCGCGATGACGAGGTCGCCTTGCGCCAGATTCTTCACATTCATCACGCCCCATACAAGGGCGAGGCCATAGGCGGCGACGGCAAATAGCGCGCCGATCATCAGGCCGTCGACAAGGATCTTCACGTTGGCGACGGGATATTGCCAAAGGAGGTCTAGGTTTTGGAGAATCTGGTCCATGTCTGAGGCCCCTCTGCCTCTGCCGGCTGTCTGCCCTTGGCCAGCATTTTCGCCTTCGGGCTTGACCCAAGGGCCCAGAGCCGCACATCCGCTGCCCTGGGTCCTCGGGTCAAGCCCGAGGACAGCATAGTTGGAACAAAACAATAGCCGGGCGCCACGTTTCGCAGCGCCCGGCTTTCAAGTCATTATGTGCAAGCGCCCCTTAAGGTGCCTTGCGGGGCCATTCCAGCGGGTGCGAGGCAAACGCGGACGGAGCGACCACGTTGTACTTGCCGTTCTGGATCTGACGCAGCACCATCGGCTTGGCGATGTTGTTGCCCGCTTCAGAGAACTTGATGTTGCCGTAGAAGGTCTTCATGTCCGTTGCGGCGATGGCATCGCGGACCTTTTCCTTGTCCAGCGAACCGGCACGCTCGAAAGCGTCCTTGAAGACGTAAACGGCAGCAGAAGCCTGAGCGGTCTGATATGGCACCAGACGTTCCTTGTACTCCTGATAGGCAGCCTTGAACTCTTTCTCGTAGTTCGCAGCCGTACCGAAAATCGGGTCTTCATAGGTCAGGGTCTCGGCCCACTGGGTCGAGCACAGGATGCCATTGGCGACATCGCCAAACTTGCCGGTGACGTCAGCAGCCTCACAGTGCGTGACAGCCGTCATCGGCACGTTCACCTTCATTTCGCCGATCTGACGGACGGCAGTGGCGGCGCCTTTGGAGTGACCGGATACGATCAGCACGTCAGGTTTCACCAGCTTCACCTTGGTCAGGATGGCGGTCATGTCGGACAGGTCGCGCGGCAGCTTTTCGTCCACGACGATCTTCATGTCGTATTTCTTGGCGTCGTCCAGAACGCCGGCGCGGATGTCGAGCGAGAACGGATCGTTCTCGACAGCGATGGCGACCTTCACGTCGGAGGCCTTGCCGCCGTTCTTTTCAGCCACTTCAGCTGCGAGCGTGATGGCGGACGCCAGATACTGCTCGGAGGTGGAGAGAACCGCGAAGAGATACTTGTAACCCTTGTTGAAGAGCGAGCGCGAGGCGCCTTCCGCTTCCACCATCGGGATCTTGTACTTCTCGGTGACCGGCGCGATCGCCTTGGTGAGACCGGAGCTGTACGGGCCAAGCATATATTTGACGCCGTCCTGGTTGATCAGGCGCTCGGCAAGCGTCGCGCCACGGTCGCCCTTGGACTCGTCATCGTAGTAGGTAACTTTGAAGTTGTAGCACTTGTCACCGACCTTGACGCCGCCATTCTCCTTGATCTTCTTGATCGCGAAGTCATAGCCGTTCTGGGCATGGATGCCGTTGGTAGCATACTTGCCGGTCAGCGAAATGGCCGCGCCGAGGTGGATCTCATCGCAATCCATGGCCGATGCCTGAGCCGAAAGGCCAGCCATGGCAACAGTTGCGACAGCGGCCGCCGTCAGCGATTTACGGAAGTGGAACATATGGTGATACCTCCCTGGTTACCGGTTCCCTCGTTATCGAGTGGTTTCGGACTTCCGCCCGAAATCAAAAAGAGCGGGCGCTGCTCACGCCGCTGCCCTCCGAGCGAGCGGCGCCGATCGCGCCGCCGCGTGGGCGGATTATTTAGAGCGCTGGCTTTAAGGGTGCAAGCGATAGATGTTGTGCAGTGCGCAAGACCGGCCCTGCGCGGGCGTTATCGCTGGGAATGAAACAGCAGCTTCGATGCAGCGGCGTACATCGCAGGAGAGCTCTTGATTGTGTGCTTCAAGGAGAGCTTGGCCGCTTCTAGCCGCTCTGCAATCCTGCCCTTCGGCGTGACGGCAAAGGTGCCGGAGAATAGGCGTGTCTCCTGATCGCTCCACTCGAGCTTGTAGGGCTCGTCGCCGACTGTGAAATCAAACTGTTCACAGCCGTTGGCGAGGCTCCAGTCAAAGGTATCGCAAAGAGCGAGCACGCCTGGACTGCACTGGCCGAACTGCTCGCGGTGATAAGTTGCGATGAAATAGTGCAGGCGCTTGTGCCAGACGACCGCCAAGGTAAGCGCGACCGTCTGTGTTCCGCAGCTCATGCGAAACAGTTTCACGTCCTCGTATTCGCCAATGACGGTCTGGAGAAACTCCGCTACGCCGGGATCGTCAAAGATATGTCTCTTGCCCGCCTGGAGGAGATCGCGCTTCTTCTGGAACAGCAATTCTGTCAGGGCCGCTGCCCGTTCATCGCTGTTGCGAAGGAGTTCGAATTTTACCTCGCCCATCCGGTTCAGCTTGTTGCGCTTACCCCTCAGCCTGCTACGGGCCTTGGAGGAGCGCTTCGCCTGTGCAAAGGCCTGAAAGTCGTCATAGGGCCGCAGGTCGGTCTGAAATGCGGTCGGCGTGAAGTACGGCGCTGTGCACAGGCTGGCCATCGGATTGGGCGTGATACCGATCCTGTCCGGCTGTTTGATAAGCACCACGGTGTCGGCGGTGCCTTCCAGCGCGGCCAGGACGCGGTCCCAGATCTCAGCCATGGAGTCCGCGCCAGCGGTGCTCAGGAAGCTCTGCGACATGAGAGGCGCGTGGTAATCGCAGACCGGCTGACCCATATCCCAGGCG
>JBCCEL010000083.1:0-19009 GCA_039030315.1 Pseudomonadota bacterium | reverse complement strand
GATAAAACCACATCACCCGGCTGTGCGATTGCAATCATCCATAATGGGGAGGTGGTTCACAAGCAAGGATATGGCATGGCGAACTTGGAGTTAAATGTGCCGATTACGCCATCCTCTGTCTTTTATCTTGCCGTTGAAGTTCTCCTCGCAGGCCAGGTATGTGCCCCAGGGCGTGCGACCTGAACCGCAGTTGTTCCAGGTACCGAGCGAGGTTGTTCCCGAAGGGTCCGCCGCGGTCTTCAGCAGATCGTGGCCGCGGGCAGGTCCGGTGATTATCATCGGAGTGTCCGGCGTGATTTTACGGTTATAGGGACTGTCCTTGACAAACTGCCAGCGGCCGCCGCGTTCGCGCACATGCACGATCGAGACCCCGTGGGCGGCCTTTCCCTTGCGGACATCGTCGGCGGTTTCCGGAAGCTTGCTTTCGCGGTTGCCATAGATGATCGAGCGGTTCGTATACTCGTTGTTGATGGCAAGCACATGCCGGTCACCGTCCGAAAACAGGAACATGCCGTCGTTGTTGTCGCCGAACGCCAGTTCTTGGCTGGTGCCGGTTCCGCGCGTTTCCTGATCGAATGCGAGACCGTTGCTCCAGAGCGGATCGCCCCATTTCACCAGAATGTCCCAGCTGTAGCCCTTGGGCACGGTCACAGTGTCGAGCGTGTTGGCCGCAACGGCCTCGAAGCCGAGACGCGAGGCGGCCAGAGCCGGGGCTGGGGACACCACGCCGGCGGGACCCACGCAGGTGAAGCAGGCGGCGGCCACCGCGCCGCCTCCGATGAATCCGCGTCTTGAAACGGCGCGGTCCACCACCCGGTCGAACTCCGTCACCTCCGGCCCGGGATTCTCGTGCTCGTCCCACTCGTCAAAGGAAATCTCGTGAGACTCAGCGTCCATCGTCATCGTAAGCAACCTCTGTTTTCTTTCGCCTCAACTGCCACAAGGGCGATCATGGCACTGCGGCACAGTAGTGGCTGGTAATGCTTGTGTACTACGCCTGCGTGACACTGGCCCTGGCTCCCGGACTTTGTGGAGTGTTGGTCAATTCATTGCCGAAATTGGGGCCGCGGCGCTCGCCGTGCCGGCAGGCACGCTCAACCACGTGCCGGAGCGGTAGAACATGGTGCCGGAAGGATCGCTTTCTTCACTGGCATACCGCAATGGCCTTTGCTATAGAGCGCACCGAATTTGCGGCCAGGTCCGCTTTCTGGCGGGCGTGGTGGAATTGGTAGACACGCAGGTTTTAGGTACCTGTGGCGCAAGCCGTGGGGGTTCAAGTCCCTCCGCCCGCACCAGACCTCTCCACTAGCCCACCGGGAAGGCAGCCGGCCAGACACCGCAATACCGGAAACTTGAGATTTGACTTAGGCGCGCCGCGGCACAGGAGCTGGCGGCGGCACAGATTGTGAGGATGTGAGACAGTCATGCAGGTCACTGAAACCCTGAACGAAGGCCTGAAGCGAGAACTGAAGGTCACCGTCGGCGCGGACGAACTCGGCAGCAAGCTCGACGAGCGTCTGCAGGAGCTCAAGAACACGGTGCAGATCCGCGGCTTCCGCCCGGGCAAAGTGCCCGTCGGACACCTGAAAAGGCTCTACGGCCAGCAGGCCATGGCCGAGGTGATCGAGAAGACAGTCGGCGAGTCAAGTCAGGCGGCTCTTGATGAACGCAACGAAAAGCCGGCATACCAGCCCGATGTCCAGATGGTCGACGAGGAGCAGATGCCGACCGTTCTCGCCGGCAATGCCGACCTGGAATACTCAATGACCTTCGAAGTCGTGCCGGAAATCGAGGAGATCGATTTCAGCAAGCTCACTCTCGAAAAGGTTGTCGCCGAGGTTGGCGATACCGAAGTGAACGAGGCGCTTGATAACATCGCCGCGCAGAACAAGGATTTTCAGCCCAAGGGCGAGGGTGCCGCAGTCGAGATCGGAGACCAGGCGGTAATCGACTTTGCCGGCAAGGTGGATGGTGAGGCGTTCGATGGCGGCTCCGCTGAGGGCGTGCCCCTGGAGATCGGCTCCAACCAGTTCATCCCCGGTTTTGAAGAGCAGCTCGTCGGTGCCAAGGCGGGCGATGAAAAGACCGTGAACGTCACGTTCCCGGAAGACTATCCGCAGGCATCGCTCGCCGGCAAGGACGCGGTCTTTGATGTCAAGGTTCATGACATCAACGGGCAAGGCGAGGGCGGCATTGACGACAGTCTCGCCCAGCGCCTCGGCATGGAAACCCTTGATGCGTTGAAGGATGCCATTCGCGGCCAGGCCCAGGGTGACTTCGACAATGCATCAAACACCAAGCTGAAGCGCACGGTTCTCGATGAGCTGGATTCGGTTGCCAAGTTCGCCCTGCCCGAAAAGAT
The DNA here is from genome assembly GCA_039030315.1 of Pseudomonadota bacterium. Lineage (GTDB taxonomy): Bacteria > Pseudomonadota > Alphaproteobacteria > Rhizobiales > CAJQND01 > JAAEUE01. Next base: position 16,647 of record JBCCEL010000083.1, on the reverse strand, counting down.
GGTCGAGCAGGAGTTCGACGGCATCTGGAAGCAGGTAATGCACGACATCGAGCACCACGGTAAAAGCTTCGAGGACGAGGGTACGACCGAGGACGAGGCGCGGGCAGAATACCGCGGCATCGCAGAACGCCGTATCAAGCTCGGCCTCCTGCTCGGCAAGGTCGGCGAACAGGCCGGCGTGCAGATTTCCGAAGAAGAGGTGCAGGGTGCCCTGATCGAACGCATCCGCCAGTTCCCCGGCCAGGAAAAGGAAGTCTATGACTTCTACCGGGAGAACCCCGAGGCCATGCTTGAGCTGCGCGGGCCGATCTTTGAGCAGAAGGTTGTGGACCACATTGTCGCCCAGGCGAATATTGTGGAAAAGACCGTGTCCCGCGAGGAACTGTTTGCGGACCCGGATGCCGAGGACGGCGATGGCGACGCGGAGGCCAAGCCGAAGAAAAAGGCCGCCGCAAAGAAGAAGTCCGCTGCCAAGAAGAAGGCTGCTGCAAAAAAGAAGGCGGCGGCGAAGTCCGACGACTAGGGGCGTTTGGCCCTTCTGGCTGTTTCCGAGGGAGGCGCGTCAACAGGTCCCGACGAGGGACTTGCGATGCGCCTCTTTTGGTTTCGGCAACGATTCCTTATCTAATGGGGTGCAGCGTCGTCAGACCTGCTGATTCGCACCCTACGTTCGCGATGAAGCTCCCTCCGTCTCTATCTCCAAGGACTGTGATGAAAGACCCGATCGACACCTACATGAACCTCGTACCCATGGTGGTTGAACAGACCAACCGCGGCGAACGGGCCTACGATATCTTCTCGCGCCTTCTGAAGGAGCGCATCATCTTCCTCACCGGTCCGGTCGAAGACGGGATGTCGGCGCTGGTCACGGCGCAGTTGCTGTTCCTGGAGGCGGAGAACCCGAAGAAGGAAATCTCCATGTATATCAACAGCCCGGGCGGTGTCGTCACCTCCGGACTCGCGATCTACGACACTATGCAGTTCATCCGACCGAAGGTTTCGACGACATGCATCGGCCAGGCCGCGTCAATGGGCTCGCTCCTGCTGTCCGCCGGCGAAAAGGACATGCGCTTTGCCCTGCCGCACGCCCGCATCATGGTGCATCAGCCGTCCGGCGGCTTCCAGGGCCAGGCAACCGATATCGAGCTGCATGCCAAGGAAATCCTGGATCTCAGGGCACGGCTCAATAAGATCTACTCCGAGCATACCGGCCAGGATGTGAAGACCATCGAGAAGGCGCTCGAGCGCGACAACTTCATGACGTCGGAAGCGGCGAAGGAATTCGGCCTGATCGACAATGTGATCGACAAGCGGCCCGATCAGGACAACGGCGAAAAGTCCTAGGCCTTGACCGTTTGCCTCGTTTCAATCCGCCGCTGGCGGCACAGCGTTTCCAAGTGCCGCCAGGGTGCCCACGGTTCTGTGACAATGCGTGGCTGTTCAAGGGCTTGGGCCGACGTTAAGATTATCTTGAACGGTCCCGAGCTACCATGCGATGGTTGAGTCGGCTTGATTGTTGAATATGGCTGTGTTGATAGCTTTGAGTTGAACAATTCTGGTTCGATCAGCCCGTCCCGGTGTTTCAATCCGGGCATCGGGTGTATCAGGTTGGTAAAAAGCGTATTGTTGACGTCGCGTGTTTGAAGAGTCAGGAAGACCAGATGAGCGATTCTAAAAATACTCTCTATTGCTCCTTCTGCGGCAAGAGCCAGCATGAAGTCCGCAAGCTTATTGCGGGGCCCACGGTGTTCATCTGTGACGAGTGCGTCGAACTCTGCATGGACATTATCCGTGAGGAGAACAAGTCGTCTCTGGTCAAGTCGCGCGACGGCGTTCCGACACCGGAAGAGATCAATCAGGTTCTGGAAGACTATGTCATCGGCCAGTCCACAGCCAAGCGTGTGCTGTCGGTTGCCGTCCACAACCACTACAAGCGCCTCAATCACGGGTCAAAAAACAGTGATATCGAGCTGCAGAAGTCGAACATCCTGCTGATTGGCCCAACCGGCTGCGGCAAGACCCTCTTGGCGCAGACCCTGGCACGCATTCTCGATGTTCCGTTCACCATGGCGGATGCCACGACCCTCACTGAGGCCGGCTACGTGGGCGAGGACGTTGAAAACATCATTCTGAAGCTGCTGCAGGCTGCTGACTACAATGTCGAACGCGCCCAGCGCGGCATCGTCTATATCGACGAGGTCGACAAGATCTCTCGCAAGTCCGACAATCCCTCCATCACCCGGGACGTTTCGGGCGAGGGCGTGCAGCAGGCCCTGCTGAAGATTATGGAAGGCACCGTGGCCTCCGTGCCGCCGCAGGGCGGGCGTAAGCATCCGCAGCAGGAATTCCTGCAGGTCGACACCACCAATATCCTGTTCATCTGCGGCGGCGCTTTTGCCGGCCTTGAGCGGATCATCGGAGAGCGCGGCAAATCCACGTCCATTGGCTTCGGCGCTGATGTATCAGCACCCGATGACCGCCGGACGGGCGAAGTTCTCAGGGAAATCGAGCCGGAAGATCTGCTGAAGTTCGGCCTGATCCCGGAGTTCGTCGGTCGTGTTCCGGTTCTGGCGACCCTGGAAGATCTTGACGAGGAAGCCCTTGTCCGCATCCTCAAGGAACCCAAGAACGCGTTGGTCAAGCAGTATCAGCGCCTGTTTGAGATGGAAGACACCAAGCTCACGTTTGCTGAGGAAGCGCTGAAGGCCATCTCCAAGAAGGCCATCGAACGCAAGACCGGAGCGCGCGGCCTGAGATCCATCATGGAGGGCATTCTGCTGGATACCATGTTCGATCTGCCGGGCATGGAAGGGGTCGAGGAGGTTGTCATCTCCGGCGAAGTCGTCGACGGTGAAGCCAGCCCGCTCCACATCTACGCCGACCCGCCGGAAGAAGCCGAAATCAGCTCATCGGCCTAACCCCTGGAATTCATGAAATTATCCAGACGCCCGCTTTGAAAAGAGCGGGCGTTTTTCGTTCGGGACCATGCGTCGTCCCGCAGATCTCGCGGGGCCGGTTTCAGAGCGTGTCAAGACCTTGAAACGGCCATGCTCGATCGCCAATTAACAACTCGACACAGAGGCGCCTGCGAAAGCCTGCGGATTTCGTAACTTTAACCGCAAGCAATCGTGGAACGCCGAGGCGAATAGCCCTAATGTGCGGCGGGTCTGAACTTTCGAATCGAACCCCTCGTAATCTCCGGGTGACGCGCCGATCATCGCCACAACCAGGCCGGACGTTTTCCGGCCGAAATCCAAGAGATATTCATGAGCGACAAGATAGAAAATTATGGAGCAGTCGGCGGCGATACGGATTCCTATCCTGTGCTGCCCTTACGCGACATTGTCGTGTTTCCGCACATGATCGTGCCCCTGTTCGTTGGCCGCGAGAAGTCCATCAAGGCTCTCGACGAAGTCATGAACGACGACAAGAAAATCCTGCTTGCCGCACAAAAGGAAGCGCACGAGGACGACCCAGGCGCCGACGGCATCTACTCCGTCGGGACCATTGCCTCCGTGCTGCAGCTGCTGAAGCTGCCCGACGGCACAGTGAAGGTTCTAGTGGAAGGCGTGAGCCGTGCGCAGATTTTGTCCTACACGGAACGGGCCGATTTTCACGAGGCCCGCGCCGAGGCCATCAGCGATGATGTCGGCGATCCGGATGAAATGGAAGCGCTTGCCCGCTCGGTCGTGGCCCAGTTCGAGACCTATGTAAAGCTGAACAAGAAGGTGCCACCGGAAGTTCTGGGATCGATCAACCAGATTGATGACCACGCCAAGCTGGCCGATACCGTGGCGTCCCACCTTGCCATCAAGATTGCCGAGAAGCAGGAGCTGCTGGAGCTCAGCTCCGTCGGTGATCGCCTGGAACGCGTCTACTCCATGATGGAAAGTGAAATTTCCGTCCTTCAGGTGGAGAAGAAGATCCGCAGCCGCGTCAAGCGCCAGATGGAGAAGACCCAGCGCGAGTACTATCTGAACGAGCAGATGAAGGCTATTCAGAAGGAACTGGGCGACGGTGAGGACGGCAAGGACGAATTGTCCGAGCTCGAAGAACTGATCACCAAGACGAAACTTTCGAAGGAAGCAAAGGAAAAGGCAGAAGCCGAACTCAAGAAGCTGAAGCAGATGTCTCCTATGTCTGCCGAGGCCACTGTCGTGCGCAATTACCTGGACTGGATCCTCGGTATCCCGTGGAAACGGAATTCACGGGTCAAGAAGGATATCGGCTTTGCCGAGAAGGTTCTGGACACCGATCACTACGGTCTTGAAAAGGTCAAGGAACGGATCATCGAATATCTTGCCGTCCAGCAGCGTCAGAACAAGCTGCGCGGACCGATCCTCTGTCTCGTGGGACCGCCCGGCGTGGGCAAGACCTCGCTCGGCAAATCAATCGCCAAGGCGACCGGCCGCGAGTTCGTGCGGATGTCGCTTGGCGGCGTTCGTGACGAGGCTGAGATCCGCGGCCACCGCCGGACCTATATCGGGTCCATGCCCGGCAAGGTCATCCAGTCCATGAAGAAGGCGAAGAAGTCCAATCCGCTCTTCCTGCTGGACGAGATCGACAAGATGGGCATGGATTTCCGCGGCGATCCTTCTTCAGCGTTGCTTGAGGTGCTGGATCCGGAACAGAACTCCACCTTCGCGGACCACTATCTTGAAGTGGACTACGATCTGTCGAACGTCATGTTCGTCACCACGGCGAACACGCTCAACATTCCGGCGCCGCTGATGGACCGGATGGAGATCATCCGCATCGCAGGGTACACCGAGGACGAAAAGCTGGAAATTGCCCGGCGTCACCTCATTCCAAAACAGCTGACCGACCACGGTCTTGAAGCCAAGGAATGGGAATTGGACGACAAGGGACTCCTGATGGTGATCCGCCGCTACACCCGTGAGGCGGGCGTACGGAACCTTGAGCGCGAGATCGCCAATCTCTGCCGCAAGGCCGTCAAGGAACTGGTCACCAGCAAGAAGAAGAAGATCAAGTTCACCGAGAAAAACATCCCGGACTTCCTGGGCGTGCCGAAGTTCCGCTTCGGCGAGGCCGAGCGCGAAGATCAGGTCGGCGTCGTTACCGGGTTGGCCTGGACGGAAGTCGGTGGCGAGCTGCTGACCATCGAAGGTGTCGAGCTGCCCGGCAAGGGCAAGATGACCGTGACGGGTAACCTCAGGGATGTGATGAAGGAATCCATCTCTGCGGCGGCATCCTATGCGAAGTCCCGAGCGGTTGATTTCGGCATCGAACCGCCGAAGTTCGATCTGCGCGATATCCACGTGCATGTGCCCGAGGGCGCGACGCCGAAAGACGGTCCGTCTGCCGGTATCGCCATGGCGACATCGATCATTTCCATCATGACCGGCGTCCCGGTCCGCAAGGACATCGCCATGACAGGCGAGATCACGTTGCGGGGCAGGGTGCTTCCTATCGGCGGCCTGAAGGAGAAACTGCTGGCAGCACTGCGGGGCGGTATCAAGAAGGTGCTGATCCCGGAAGACAATGCCAAGGATCTGGCGGACATTCCTGACAACGTTAAGTCGGGTCTGGAAATCGTTCCGGTTTCGACGGTGGATCAGGTGCTCAAGCACGCGCTCACGAAGAAGCTCAAGCCCATCAAGTGGGACGCCGAGCAGGAGCGCGCCGCCGAGGCCGCAAGACAGGCGACGCTCACCCAGGATGGGCCTCCCGTTACGGCGCACTGAAACTGATCGCTTTCAAATTCTTCTATAGCCGGCATCTTCGGGTGCCGGCTATTTTATTCCGAGTTATTCGCTGCGGCATTTCATAATTGCTCCACATTCCAAGAACAAATTTGATGTACTGAAAAAAGTACAAATATTTGGGAGATGAGATGTGGCTGATATCTATCAAAGAATTTGGACGGCGGATCAGGAACAGAACGGAATCGAGGCCTTATGGTCCGGTCAGACCGGCGATGACCAATCCGGGTTTGTGAAGGTGAATGCCGATCTCGACCAGGAGAACAATCCGGATCTTCGGGTTCTGACCGAAGTGAAGATTCCGGCCGCAAAATCCGGGACATACGACAAGTGCCGCCAGCTGTTCGACAACTACGCCCTGCCCGAGGGCGCCCATGAGGTTGATACTGACGATGAGCGGGCGGAACGGCATGCCTTCATCGAGGCGATCATTGACACACCGCCGATGAGGGTAGCCCGGGATTACATTGCCGAGCAGACCGACACGGATGTTTCCAACGAGCGCTGGCACAATACTCTGATGGATCACTGGTTCAGGCGATTCGAGCAGGGCGGAGATCCTCATCTTTCAGGCTTCGAACATGTGGTGGTCGGAGAGCAGGAGGGCGGTAAGGTCCAGGGTTATCATTTCTGGTACAAGTACTTCCTGGATGACGGGTTCGCCCATCTCGGAGACGACGAGCGCCGGGTTCTCCCCGGATTTCTCGATCAGTCCGATCGCATCAGATATGTCCGCTCGAAGGCCAAGGATGGCCAGGACGCGTTTCCCGAAAGCGTTACTATTCAGTTCGCCTGGGATGCGCCCGACTATGACGCTATGGCCCTGCGTCCGCTGCATAAGAAAATCGGCGGGTTTTTCGTGGGTTGTAGTGTCGAAGGGCTCATGGCCCTTGGCACTGTACGGGCCCATCTCGGTGCCAATGCGCCGAAGACTGCAGTGATCGAGGGCGCCAGGTATCGGATGAGGCTCTTCCGTTCCGCTAACAACAGGCACATCCGGACCTTTTATCCGGTGTTCCAGGGGCCGGCAGACCCGGTGATCGAGCCGGGGGAACCGGTTCGTCCGCCCGCGGGCGGCGGCGGCGTGGTGCCAGGAAACTCCGGAGATGTGAGGATCATCGCCGCGTTCGTCAATCCGGCGGGGCACGATCCCGGCCGCGAAAACGTGACGATCGTCCACACCGGCCCCGACAACATCAGTGTGAAGGGCTGGAAGCTGCGCGACAAGAACGGCAATTCCGACACGATCGGGAACGTGGAGCTTGAACCGGGCTTGCCGCACACGGTGGTTCTAAGCGGCAAGGGCGGCGGCGCTCAGCTCTCCAACAAGGGCTCGACGATCTCCCTGGTGCGGACGGACGGCACGGTGGTGCATCAGGTGCAGTATTCCAAGGCCCAGGCCCGCGCCGAAAACAAGACGATCCTGTTCGTCTGAGACCAGCGCCGGACCGCCTGCGGGTCCGGCGATCCGGCGCAAGGTGCCCTGCTTGGTGTGATAAAGGTCATTGTGCAGGGCCAAGGCGACTGGTAGTTCACAGCAACGCTATTCGGCGTACGGGGCAGATATCAAAACAGTGAGAAGAACAAAAATGACTGCCAGAAACGTGATCTTTGCCAGCCTGATGGCCGCGCTTGGCGTTGCTGTATTGAGTACCGGCGCCGAAGCCGGTCCGTGCTTCAACGGCAAGAGCATCTTTACGAACCAACAGGTCAATGAAGCGAGGATGAAGAGCATCGTGATCAAGACCGCGATGAAGAAGTCGCGCGCGCGCTGCATCAAGGCGCGCGGAAAGGCGTGCCGGCGGACCCTCACCATGCAGGGGTTTCCGCGCTGCTACTCCGTCAGAAACGGAAAGTTCTGGCGGTGCGAGTCCCGCGCCGTGACGTGCAGTTAGCTTGCTGCAGGCTATTTGCGAGAACAACGAACCAGGGACGGCGCCATTGGGCGCCGTTTCCTTTTCAGAGATCCACGGTTCCGTCGATTAGGATGTTGGTGTGCCCGCCAATGAGGATTCGCGATGAATCCTCGGCGTCTCTGCGGACATGCACGCGCCCCATCCGCCCGATCTTGCTGCCCTGGGCAATCCGCAGATCGCTGGTCAGGCGGTCCTGATCTGCGAGCCAACAGGCGAGTGCCGAGTTGAGTGAGCCGGTGATCGGGTCTTCATCCATTCCGCTGGAGGGGGCGAGCATGCGCACTTCGAAGTCGAGATCGGACCCTGGTGGCCAGGCGCCGATCAGGCCGATGGGCTTGAACTCTGGCCAGCGTACGCCGGTCCCTTCCACGGCAAGCACAGCCGCGGCATCTTTGAGTTCAAGCACCTGCCAGACCGGGCCGTTGTCGAGCCAGGCGGTCTGAATGATGTCGCTCCGGGGTATCTTCAAGGCGGCGCAGATCGCGGCAAGGTTCTCATCGGGCAATGCGTTTGTCTGCGTTGGAGGAGCAGCGAAGGCCGGTACCGGACCTCTCTGGTCGATTTCAACAAGTCCGATCGCGCATTCCTGTCGCACGATGTTTGCGTCCTTCGGAACGCCGCCCGCATGCAGCCATGATGCACAGCTTCCGAGCGTGGGGTGACCTGCGAACAGCATCTCTCGTTTCGGAGTGAATATGCGCACCCTGTAGTCGGCGGCGGGGTTGCCCGGGGGTAGCAGGAACGTTGTCTCGGCCAGGTTGGTCCAGGCGGCAAACGCCTGCATCTGTTCATCCTCCAGACCATCTGCGTCCAGGACAACCGCCAGCCCGTTGCCCTTGGTAGGTGTTGTGCTGAACACGTCACACTGAATGAAGCGCCGCTTGCTCATCTCGAATCACTCATCGCCGAGAACAGATTCGGCCCAGCAGTTCTGAAAGAGAAACAGGTGCGCTCGAGCTTTCAAGGGCGCTGATCCTGTCCCATGTCTGAGCGGCCCGGTCTGCGCCCAGGAGGGACGCGGCCTTTGAGCGAACCTTGGCTTCGCGTTCCGCCAAGGGGAGCTCTGCATCGATGTCATGATGTGCAGACAAACTGTCTCCTGAGGCTGTCGTCACCTCGATTGTGGTCTCGCCATCTGCGAGGTTTGCGTCGGTCTCGACTGACACACGCTGGCGGAAAGATGCCAGTTCCGGGCGATGGCAGACATGTTCATCGAAATTCTCCAGCGCACCGGTGTCCACCCCGGCGAAGGCCATAGCCGCAGTCTGCCGGAAGCTGAACTTGGCTTCCAGGCCCGTTCGGGGTTCCGCGATATTGCACACATCAAGGAAGCGCGGATGCACGGTGACGCGCATGGCCGCCACGTCAGGAAGCGAAATCTTTTGGCTCTGCATGAGCACATATATCGCCTCGAGCATGGCATGGGTGCCGTGGCAGCAGGCATGGAACTTGTGCTGCACCTGCTCAAACAGGAACGAGCGACCGAGCCCGGCGAAGCTGTTCCCGGGGTTCCGGTCCCCGCGGCCGTGGGTTGCCGCAAATCCCTGGTGGCCACTTAATCCGATGGGGTTTGAAACAAATCCTCCGGCCGCCAGCATCGCAGCGTCCACGCCATTCGATGCGGCAAGGCCGGCATGATAAGGCTTTCCCATGGTGCCGAATTGTGACTTCAGACCGGATGCCTTTGTCGCGGCAAGCCCGAATGCATGGCCGGTCTGTTCGTCGGTCAGGCCCAGCAGACGGGCGCCTGCGGCTACCGCCCCGAATGTGCCGGAGGTTGCCGTCTGGTGGAAGCCCGCTTCATAGTGGCTGCGCCCCATCCACTGTCCGATACGGCAGGCGGTCTCAACACCCACGAGTGCGGCTTCGAGGAACGCCTGGCCGCCCAGCCTGCTTCGTTCCGCGAGCGCCAGGGCTGCCGGAAACACGGCGACGCTCGGGTGACCGAGGTAGGCGAAGTGGGTGTCGTCATAGTCCAGCGCGTGCGATGTCGTGCCGTTGACCAGCGCAGCAGCGCGGGCAGGCAACCGTTGGTCAAGCCCGAACACGGCCGCATCACCAGTTCCACCGTCTCCGGACGCATGATCTCTGACGACCGTACTTACCGGCTCGCGGACTCCGGCAGCGCCGACGGCCAGCCAATCCAGGAGCGACAGTTTCAGGATGTTGAATGCATTGGCCGAGGCGGCCCGATCCAGGTGGCCGCGGGCAAAGCGAACGAACACACTCTCGACAGACTGCACGTCCGTCTCGGCGACATTGAGGTTCATCGGTTGCCCTCGCTTGTTTTCAGGCCAGTCCCGCCGTTTCCGGCTGACCGGTTTTCAGTGCGGTGCCAGCTGCTCCGACTGCGTCAAAAATTCGTTCAGTAGGAGCGTGGCATTCCCAGAACGTGTTCTGCAACATAGCTCAGCACGAGATTAGTGGAGATGGGTGCCACCTGGTAGAGCCTGCATTCGCGGAACTTCCGTTCAACATCGTATTCCTCGGCAAAACCGAACCCGCCGAATGTCTGGACACAGGCTTCACCGGCTGCCCAGGCTGCATCCGCAGCCAGCATCTTGGCAATGTTCGCTTCCTCGCCGGGATTGTGCCCGTCTTCATAGAGCCGGATCGCTTCGCGCAGGAGCTGTTCGGCTCCACGCATTTGCGCATAGGCCTTTGCGATAGGAAACTGGACCCCCTGGTTCTGACCAATCGGCCGTCCGAACACGTTGCGCTCGCTCGCGTAGGAAGAGGCCTTTTCGACGAACCATTTGGTATCTCCGATGCTCTCTGCCGCGATCAGGATACGCTCTGCGTTCATGCCGGAGAGGATGTAGCGGAAACCCTTGCCTTCTTCGCCAATCAGATTTGCCGCCGGAACCTTGAGGTTGTCGAAGAACACCTCCGTCGTCGCGTGATTCATCATGGTTCGGATCGGCCGGATGGTCAGTGTGTCTCCCAGGGCTTCGCGCATATCGACAAGCAGTACGGAAAGGCCGTCCGTCTTCTTGGAGACCTGCTCGCGCGGCGTGGTCCGGCAGAGGAGGAGCATGAGATCGGAATGTTCGGCCCGGGATGTCCAGATCTTCTGTCCGTTCACGATGTATGTGTCGCCGTCGAGCCGGGCCGTTGTGCGAAGGGCGGTCGTGTCGGTCCCGCTGGTCGGCTCGGTAACCCCGAAGGCCTGCAGACGAAGGGATCCATCTGCAATGCCTGGAAGATAAGCCTGTTTCTGAGCTTCTGACCCATGCCGCAGTACGGTTCCCATCGTGTACATCTGGGCGTGGCACGCGCCGGCATTGCCGCCGGAACGATGGATCTCTTCCAGAATCGCCGCAGCCGCTGAGATGGGCAATCCGGACCCGCCGTATTCCTCCGGGATGAGCGCCCCGAGATACCCGGCATCCGTTAGCGCCCTGACAAATTCCGTCGGATAGGCCCGGTCTGCATCGCAGCGTTGCCAGTACTCTCCAGGATACTCCGAACACAGGCGGATAACGCCTTCACGGATGTCGGGATGATCAAGCGCGTATTTCATACTGCTCAGCTTCCGGACACATCAGCGCATGATGAAGGGATTGGCGACGCTGGTCTCCTGCGCGATCCATACGGACTTGACCTGCATGAAATGCTTGATGCCCTCCAGTCCGCTCTCACGGCCGAGCCCCGAACGTTTGTAGCCTCCGAATGGAGACGTGTAACTGACGGCCCGGTAGGTGTTGACCCAGACCGTTCCGGCCTTCAGCCTCTCCGACATGCGGATCGCCCGTCCGATGTTGGTGGTCCACACGCCCGCGGCCAGACCGAAGTTCACGTCATTCGCAATGCGCACGGCATCTTCCTCCGTATCGAACGGAATGATGCCCAGTACCGGGCCGAACACTTCTTCCTGAGCGATGCGCATCGTGTTGTCGACATCGGTAAAGATCGTCGGCTGGACAAACTGCGAGCCCTTGGCTCCCGGCCCGGTGTAGGGACTCCCGCCCAGAACACACTTTGCGCCGTCTTGCTTGGCAACATCGATGTAGTTCAGGATTTTCTGGTACTGAGGCGGTGTCGTCACCGGACCGACATGGGTGTCGAACGACATTGGATCGCCAATCTTGGCACTCTCGGCCACTTCCACGATCCGGTCCACGAACTGGTTGTGTATGGATTTCTGCAGCAGCAGTCGCGAGCCTGCAATGCAGGTCTGACCGGTTGCGGCGAAGATGCCGGAAATCGCTCCCATGACCGCCGCCTCGATATCGGCATCATCGAATACGATGTTGGGTGATTTTCCGCCCAGCTCAAGCGTGACCGGCTTGATCTGTCTGGCCGCGGATTCATAGATTTTCTGCCCGGACACGTCGGAGCCCGTAAAGGCCACCTTGGCCACGTCCCGATGCTCCACGACCGGAGCTCCGACTTCCACTCCAAAGCCGGTCACGACGTTCACGACGCCAGGCGGGAAGCCGGCTGCTTCGATGAGACTCATGAACTCAAGGGTGGATGCGGACGTGAATTCCGAAGGCTTGATTACGGCCGTGTTGCCTGCGGCCAGTGCGGGGGCGAGCTTCCATGCCAGCAGCAGGAGAGGGGAGTTCCACGGCGTGATCAGACCGACAACCCCGAGCGGTTCATAGCGGGTGAAGTTGAATACGCCTTCCTTGTCGGTCGGTATGACGGCGCCTTCGATCTTATCCGCCAGACCGCCGTAGTAGCGATACCACTCCGCCATGTATTTCGTCTGGGCGCCCATCTCGGCAATGAGCTTGCCATTGTCGCGGACCTCAATTTCTCCGAGCCGCTCAGCTTCATCCGCAATCAGGTCAGCAAGTTTGGTGAGAAGTTTCCCCCGGGCCGTGGGCTTCAGGGCTCCCCATGCACCCTCGTACGCATCCTTGGCCGCGGCAACCGCCCTGTCGGCATCAGCAGCGTTGCCCCGGGCAATCCGAGCCCAGGTTTCTCCGGTATAGGGGTTGTCCGTGTCAAACCATTCACCGGAATCCGGATCGACCCATTCTCCGTTGATGTAATGCTGATAGTTTTGCATCTTTAGCCTTCTCCCTATCCGCCGAATTCTGCTCGTATCGCCGCGCCGTGCTGATCCAGAAGCGGGACGTCGCGCGCCCGTTCGCCGTCTATCTGGACCGGCAGATCTGCCACCGCAAGCTCGGTTTCTGCGTAGCGGACAGTAAGGTTCCTCAGGAGTTCGTGTTCGGACAGATCCTCCACCGTACTCAGCTGCGAACACGCGATCTTCGCCGCTTGAAGTTTGGTCATCAGCTCAGTCCGAGTGTACTTCCCGAACACGGCGTTGAGCTCGGCTTCCACCGCCTCTCTGTTGCCAATGCGATCGGGGTTGTGAAGAAAACGTGGGTCAGTTCCGAGTTCAGGCTTTGCAAGGACATTTTCACAAAGGCTCACCCATTCCCGATCGTTCTGAACGGATATAAGCACCTGGCTATCGTCGGCGGTGCTGAACGCCCCGTAAGGGGCGATGTGCGGATGAGTGAGGGCCATGCGTCTGGGGTGGCGCCCGACGTAGCGGTAGTCCAGCAGGGGCATGTTCATCCAGTCCGCCATGACGTCGAACATCGACAGGGTCAGTTCCATGCCTTCGCCGGTTCTGCCCCTCTGGATCAGAGCGCGGAGAATGGAGGAGAACGCCGTCAGGCCGGTACTGATATCGGTAATGGACACACCCACCCTCGCGGGCTGATCCTCGGTGCCTGTGACCGCACATATGCCTGCTTCGCCCTGCACCAGAAAATCGTACGCCTTTTTGCCAGACGCGGCGCCGCTGCGACCGTAACCAGATAGTTCACAGCTAATCAGCCCCGGGTTTTCCGCAGCCAGTGCCGCATATCCAAAGCCGCGCCTCTGGAGTGCACCCGGCGCGAGATTATGAAGGAAGACGTCAGCCTTCCGCAGCAGTGAGCGCAGCAGGGCCTCGTCTTCGGGTTGATTAAGATCGAGTGAAATGGATTCCTTTCCCCGGTTTAGCCAGGCGAAGAATGAACTTCGACCACCCGCACCCTTGTCATAGCCTCGAGCGAAGTCACCATCAGGCCGTTCAACCTTGATGACTCTGGCGCCTGCGTCACGGAGCAGGAGACCGCAATAGGGAGCCGCTACGGCCTGCTCCAGTGAAACAACCAAGATTCCGTCCAGTTCGCGATCAAGCCCCATTACCTGTCCTCATGTTCGACAGCGCGCCATATGATCGAAAGATCCTTCAGAACACAATATGCTTGTCTGGCCGGCCTCCTTCGGAGATAACCCGCGCGCTATGAGGAACACGTTCGAAACCCTGCTCATCTCCGAGCCGCGACCGCATGTGCGGCTGGTGATGATGAATCGGCCTGAAGCCGCAAACGCCTTCAATACGCAGATGGCGCGCGACATCACAGATGTTTTCGAGAACCTTGGCCTGGATGACGAAGGTGTCCGTTGCGTGATTCTGACCGGGGCAGGGGAACGGGCATTTTGCGCCGGCGGCGATCTGAAGGAACGCAATGGCATGACGGACGAGGCCTGGGGTCGTCAGCATCTGGTGTTTGAACGGATGATCAGGGCGGTTCTGGACTGCCCGGTGCCGGTTGTCGCGGCCGTCAACGGCGCTGCATATGCCGGCGGCTGTGAAGTAGCATGCGCCTGCGATTTCATCTATGCGGCCGAAAGCGCCCGTTTCGCGCAGACCGAAACACGCATAGGGATCATTCCAGGCGCAGGCGGAACGCAGACGCTGGCCCGAGCGATCGGTGAACGTCGGGCAAAAGAAGTGATCCTTGCCAGCAAACCTTTCGATGCGCACCAGGCCATGAGATGGGGACTGGTCAATGCCATCCATCGTGGCACGGAGCTGCTTGAACAGACATTGGCGGTAGCCGTCCAGATCGCCGCAAATGCTCCCATTGCCGTACGCCAGGCGAAACAATCCATCCATCGCGGTGGCCAAATGTCCTTGCGTGACGGGCTGGCCTTCGAGATTGAAGCTTACAACCGTACGGTGCCAACGGAAGACCGCCGTGAGGGTGTGCTCGCGTTTAACGAAAAGCGCGCTCCGGACTTCGAGGGCCGATAAGCCTGAGTATGCGTCGCTTTGGCATTATTATCCTGATTTAACAGGCGCTTATACTTGGATCTTCATTTTTTGATTTCTGCCTCGCGGCATCGCAGTGCGCGCGTGTTCAAATCTCGGTCCGGTCAGCGAGCGGCGGGGGATCAAGCGCAGCGGCCAAAGGCCCGCTGAGAAGTGCCCAGGTCGCAGGTCGACTGACCACCGCTCTGCACATTCGGGGAGAATGCGTGGCCGCCGCTCTTTCCTTGAGGAGCGTCTGTCGGGCCCGCAAACGCCACAGCGACAATCCTGAGCGGAGCTCCTAAGGACACGCTGGGTCGGGCCTGCTCACCGGTTGACGCCACGTTCGAAGTTGACGCTGAGCGTGGCTTGCGCACCGATTTCCCCAGGACCTTCTTCCGCGGTCTCGGGGCCGGCTGAATTTTGGCCTTGGCCTTTGCCGCAGCGATCTTTTCCTTGGCGCGCCTTAGAGACTCAGCGAGCGACGCGGCGGGGTTTTCAGGTGCAGTTTGTATCGGACCCGCATTTGAAGGCTTTCTCACCGGGGCGGTTCTTTGCGAACTTTCCCGCCGTTTCTTGCGGAATTCGGAACGATCTACGGAAATGTCCCCAAGCAGCGGATCGTCGTAGACAACGTCAATATCCGAGAGCAGGGAGCCAGTCTCCTGAAGCAATGTGTTGGTCTCTTTCAGCGTCTCCTCCGCGTGATCAATGACAGCGCTGTGGCTGTTATCCCTCGCCGTTACAGAAGCCGCCACGGGGGAGTGCTCGGTGCGATGTTGTACTCCCGGGTCCGGCAGAACCGGTCCACCCTGGCTGACGGGTATGGCTGTGGATCGCGTGTTCAGAAGCGCGGCGGTTTTGGTGACGTCGGAGGTGTTCTGAGCATTGGTCCTGACGAACCGCTGCACGCCCGATGTGTTGTTGCGGGCTGATGCCGGCTCGTCCGTGCGGCCGGAGTACGGCTGATCCTGCCGGTAAGCGACCGTAGTGACGCTCCGAACATTCTGCTTCTGTTGCGCGACGAGCGTCTTTGCTGCCTGAACAAAGACCGGACTCGCCTTGAACACGGCCGAACCCGTGCGCATGGTGCGGATTTCACGGGTTGGCGCTGAAAGTTCATATACATATGCGACAGTTTGGCGCACATGTTGACGTTTGACCGGCTGCTGTGGTTGCACGGTCATACCGCGTGCGGGCTTCTGTCCTGAGGCAAGTGCCAGTTCGCGTTGCGTGCGATTCGGCGGCGGCGGCTGCGATCGGGCCCGGGTAACTGACAAACCTCCGACCTCGGGCCGGGCCTCGCTTAGCCTGCGGTCTTTGCTTGCGTCCAAGCTTGACCGACTGGTTCTGTGCGGGTTTTCGCCTGGAGAACATGTGCCATAGTATGAGCAATGCACGGTGCCGAGTGCCATGAGCGCCACGTTTTTCGAAAGCGCATAACTGGCCGACAAACCGCCCACCGTTCCAAAAACACAAATAAAACAAACTGATATGAGCTTGGACGGGGAGGTTTCTTCCTCGTAATAATAGTCGTCCCCGCCTGCAGCGAGGCGAACGGCCACATAGATCAAACCGGCAAAAATAAAGGCCAGGCCCAGAAACAGCATCGCCGGCCACACGGCAATAGATGCGCCGGGCAGAGTGCTGACAAGCGCCATCGCTCCTGCGGTCGTCAGCCCGAACACCGCGAAAAGAGCCACCTGCGTGCAGTCAGAGGCCCGGAAATCCCAAAATTGCTGTTCCATGCGTTTTGGCCAGAGCCAATCGTCCGCCCCTTAACATAATCGGACAAATTTGGTGATTTTGCTAACGAAAAATTAACGCAACCCCTGTTGACTAGGAAACTCGGATCTCGGGGAAAGCGGTATACGGGCTGCTTGCCTAAACAATAACATGAAAAATAGCGTTTTTCCGTGTAAAAATAGCGCTTTATAGTAAATAACATATCCAAATT
>JBCCEL010000082.1:0-19107 GCA_039030315.1 Pseudomonadota bacterium | reverse complement strand
TCACAATCCGGGATAGTGACGGATTGGACGTCGCCGCCTGGCACGCAGATCTTGATCCAGATGCGGCGCTCATCATCCTCGCCCATGGCAACCGTTCCGACCGAAGATCGCTCATCGGCCGCGCAGCGATGCTCACGCGGGCGGGGTACGCCGTCCTGCTTCTGGATTTGCGGGCCCACGGCGAGAGCCCCGGCGCCCACCGTTCCTTCGGTTATGGCGAAGCAAGATCCATCGTGGCCGCGATCGGGTACGTCCGCTCGCGCTGGCCGTCCCGGAAGGTCGGCCTGATCGGCATATCCCTCGGCGGAGCCTCCGCCATCGTGGCGGCGCGCCAGGCCCGGGCCGACGCGTATGTGCTCGAAGCCGTCTACTCTGATCTGCGCACCGCAGCTCAAAACCGTTTTGCCAAGCGCCTCGGAGAGCTCGGCCGCGTCGTCGCCGACCTCGTGCTGCTGCAAGTGCCCTGGCGGCTTGGGTTCTATCTGGATGAGCTATCGATGACCGCCCGCATCCCCGAAATCAAAGCACCGGTTCTCATGATCGCCGGAGACAGGGACAGGCGCACCACCGTTGACGACACCAGGGCACTATTCGCGGCGGCGGAGGAACCGAAGACGCTCTGGATGATCCCCGGCGCCCGTCACGAGGATTTCCATGCCCGGCAACCACGGGAGTACGAGCGAAGTGTGCTTTCCTTCTTCAGGACGTCGCTCGGGCAGTGATCGCCCGAAGCCGCAACATCGCAACGATGCCGAGCCCCGGTCCGAGCGCCAACCCGGCCAGGACGATCGGCCAGCCAAGGGCCTCGACCAGCACCGGCGTGATCTGCACCGTGCCAAAGGTCAGGGCAAAGCCGAGTGCGGTCTGGAATGTCATCAGGCTGCCTGCCTGCGCAGGTGGCGAGGCGTCCGCGACCAATGCGGAGAATTGTGCAGAATCCGGAACCACCGCAGCCCCCCAGATCATGATGAGCACGAAGGTGAGCCAGACCGGTCCGCCAAAAGTCATCGCGGTCAATATGGCAGCGAGGCCACTGACGGCCAGTGCCACGGCCGCAATTTCGGCCTTGCCGACTCTGTCTGCCACCAGGCCGGCCGCTACACTGGTGATCCCGCCGGCGGCAATCGCCAGAAAGGCGGTCAGCTTGGCAAGCCATTCCGCATCGGCTTGCCCCATGTGGCCGGCGTAAGACACGGCTGCCGCGACACCGATCCAGGCCCACATGGCGTAGAGCTCCCACATATGGCCGAGATAACCCGCATAGGCCAGCCGGATCCGCCTGTTGGTCCAGGCAAGGGCGATGGCCTGAGCACTGAAGCGCTGGGCCGCCGCGTGATAAGGACCCAACGAGACAAACAGGCAAAGGACGCCTGCGCCCGCCGCAAGCAGGGAGGCGACGGCCACGGTCAGGCGCCAGTCAGCACCACCGCCGAGCGCAATGAGGTGGGGCGCGGCCGAGCCGAGAGTGAGCGCGCCGACCAGGGCGCCGACGAGGAAGCCGCGGTCATCCTTGCCCCAGCCCACGGCGATCTTCATGCCGACGGGATAGACGCCGGCCATAAGCGCTCCGGTCAGGCCACGTGCCAATATGGCCGCCGCGCTTCCGGGTTCGGAGGTCAACAAGGTTCCGTTGGCGATGGCTGCAGCGATCGCGCTTGCGGCAAAGACCCGCCGCGGATCAAACCTGTCCGCCAGGCCCATGACCGCCGAGACGAGCGCGCCGACCACAAAGCCGGCCTGAACGGCGCTGCTCATCGCCGCCTGCCGGAACGGCGACATGGGCGCCTCGCGCTGCATTTCCGGAAGGATGGCAGCCGAAACGAACCAGAGCGACAGGGCCGCCACTTCCGCAATCAGCAGAAGGCTGATGGATCTGAACTTCATGCTATGGGGTTAGAGGAAAATCGATTCAGATGGAACGGCACCAAGCGACCATCGCAAGGACAGCCTCGTTGAGGTCCCCGAATGCCTGTCCGACAACCGACTGGAAACCGGGAGAGACAAAAAACAACGCGGCAAAGGCACCAAAGAAGCTCACAAATGTGACCGGCAACAGAACACGAAGGCGTTCCACACTTGCCTGAGGGTCTTCGGGGCGGTCCGTCATCTGCACATTCGCCTTACTCTGATGAGGTATTATCTCTCAATTTTGGGGAAATTGGGACCAGGAATCGGCTGAGCCGCTCTGGCCGCTTGGCAAAGACGCTGCCTTGCCGATAGAACACGTTCGAAACTGATCCACACCTGCGTGCTTAGAACACACACATGTTGAACGCCGAAAAACTCGACCGGGTCATGGACCGGTTCGATGCAATCCAGCAGGAACTCTCCTCCGGGGTGGAGGGCGATGAATTCATCGCCCTGTCCAAGGAGTATGCCGAGCTGTCGCCTGTGGCCGAAAAGATCCAGACGCTGCGTCATGCGGAGGGTGAGCTCGAGGGTCTTGAGGAATTGCTCAACGATCCGGACGCCGATGCCGAGATGACGGAAATGGCGGCCGAGGAGAAGACCGAGTTGTCCGGGCGGATCGAAAAGCTGGAGCAGGAGGTGCAGATCCTTCTCCTTCCCAAGGACGCGGCAGATGAAAAGAACGCCATCCTGGAAGTGCGTGCCGGAACCGGGGGCGATGAGGCCGCCATATTCGCCGGCGACCTGTTCCGCATGTATCAGCGCTTTGCTGAAGGACAGGGCTGGCGCTTTGAAGTTGTCGAGGCCGCCGAAGGCGACCATGGCGGCTACAAGGAGGCCGTGGCCAACATCTCCGGCAAGGGCGTGTTCGCGCGGCTGAAGTTCGAATCCGGCGTCCACCGGGTCCAGCGTGTGCCGGAGACCGAAAGCCAGGGGCGGATTCACACCTCCGCAGCAACCGTTGCCGTCCTGCCGGAAGTCGAAGAAGTTGATATCGAAGTGAAGCCAGAAGACATCCGCATCGACACAATGCGCGCCTCCGGTGCGGGCGGCCAGCACGTGAACACAACGGACAGTGCTGTGCGGCTGACCCATATGCCCTCAGGCATCGTCGTGGTGCGCAGTGAGAAGTCACAGCATCAGAACCGGGCGCAGGCGATGAAGGAACTGCGCGCACGGCTCTACGAGTTGGAGCGGGAGAAGGCCGACAGCGCCCGCGCCGAAGACCGCCGCGGACAGATCGGCTCCGGCGACCGCTCCGAACGGATCCGGACCTATAATTATCCCCAGGGCCGCGTGACCGATCACCGGATCAACCTGACACTCTACAAACTGCCTCAGATCGTGACCGGAGAGGCGCTCGACGATGTCATCGACGCGCTGGTTACCGAACACCAGGCATCCCTGCTGGCGGCCGACGATGGACTTGTTTGATCCTCGCCTTACCGCCGCCACCACCGCCGGCCAGTGGCTGCGCGAGGCACGCGACCAGCTTGAGAAGGCGGGCGTTGAAACCGCAGCGCTGGATGCCCGACTTCTGCTTATCGACGGACTGGGCATTCCCCACAGTGTGTTCATCTCCGACCCGAATCTCAGCCTTCAGCCCGGAGAGATGCTGCAACTTGAATCGATGCTGCACAGGCGGCTGCAGCGCGAGCCCGTGTCCCGCATTCTTGGCTGGCGCGAGTTCTACGGGCGCCGCTTCGCCATTGATCAACATGTGCTCGATCCACGAAGCGATACTGAAACCCTGATCGCCGCCGCGCTCGCAGCTGGCGTCGAAGAGCAGGAACTGCGATTCCTCGACATCGGAACCGGCTCAGGGTGCATCGCAGTCACTCTCCTTGCCGAACGCAGGGAATGGACCGGCTCGGCGACGGACATCAACGCCGCCGCGCTCCGGGTCGTCGGCAAGAATGCGGAAACCCACCGGGTGGCAGGCCGCCTGGAACTGCACAATACATCCTGGGCGCGGGGCGTTGCCGGCCCGTTCGACCTGATCGTCTCAAACCCGCCGTACATTCCGAGCGGCGAACTCGCCGGCCTGATGCCGGAGGTCGCGAACTTCGACCCTCAGATCGCTCTGGATGGCGATCAGGACGGGCTCGCCGCCTACCGTTCAATCCTGGCCAGTGCTCCCGGTCTTCTTGCACCCGGGGGCTGCCTGATCGTGGAGGTAGGCGCCAGGCAGGCAGACAGCGTCTACGCGCTCGCCACCGAGAGCCCCCTGGAGCGGTTCCGGCCCCCCGAGGTCAGCTTGCATGACCTGGCCGGCAATGAGAGGATCGCAGTATTCCGCATGGCGGGCTAGGCAAATTGTGGGATCATTAGCCAGAAACAAAAAAGGCACTTGGAAAATGCCGTTTAACCGGCTAGTTTGCATTATCGATATTGATCGCTCAGCCGCATTGGACGATGACGTCCGCTGGCTTGGACGCGACAGCGAGAGATCCGAAGATAAGGACTGGTGAGAGGCCATCCAGTCGTGCCCGCAACCGGGCGTTAGCAGTAGGAAATTGGCACGTTCTGGGCAGTGAATTGGCTGGAGAGCACGCTCTAAACTTGAACTGACGGCCGGCCGCCAGCGCCGCCGGCCCACAGGGGAACGACTTCAAATCTGACGCCCGCTTCGGGCACAGGGCCGATGTGCAGATGGCAAGCTGCACGGCCATTTTTTTGGATCAACTCAAATGACATATGGACGAAGGTTGATATGAGACAGGGTCAGAAAAACAACAGATCTCGCGGACGTGGCCGCAGACCCCAGAACCCGGTCAATCGCATTTTTGAAAGCAATGGACCGGACGTCAAGATCCGCGGCAACGCAGCGCATATCGCCGAGAAATACAACGCGCTGGCGCGGGATGCCCTGGTGTCCGGCAATACGGTCACGGCGGAGAACTACTACCAGCACGCTGAACACTATCAGCGGATCCTCGCCGCCGCGCAGGCCTACAACCAGCAGCAGCAGCAACAACAGCAGGCCGAGCGTGCCGAACGCACCAACGGCGCGTCAGAAGACGGCGAACACATCGAAGCTCAGCAGGGCGAGGGCGAAAGCCGGCCGCGCAATGAAGGCCGGGGCCGCCGGGGCCGCCGTTCCGATCAGCGCAATGGTGCCGAGCAAGCGGAAGCAGCCGCGGAGGTCAACGGCACTGGTGACCAGCCAGAAGTGGTCGCGGAGGCCGAGCCCAAGGCCAAAGAGGCTTCCACCGGCGATGAGGCACCGGTTGTCGATATGGCCGCTGCAGAAGACGATGCGAAGCCCGCCAGTGATGCGGCACCTGCAAAGGATGACGAGGAAAGCCTGGCCGCAACGGCCTGAGATTTCTTTCACCGCCGCTCATCTCACGAAGAACCTCGTCCCGAGGAATGCCTGCCGGGCCTGTCTTAACGGGTCGGTTGCCCGCCAAGCTCGGACAGAAACGCCTCCAGTTCCCGCGGCCGCGCGAAGCGATGAAGCTTCCCCCTGAAATCCGCGAGCGCTCTCAGATCCCGCGGCCGCCGCGTCCGGCGATATCCCAGGACGAACCAGAAGAACGGCCACTCCAGCCGTTTCATTCCACCGTCGGGAAGCTGACCGTTGGCGGCGGCGCTCCGGCCGCTCAGCGCCCGCCGGACCAGGCGCGATGCACAGACGAAAGTGGAGTAATCGAGATGAATCACCGTATCGGCGCGGGCCAGTCTGATATGGAGGGAGCTACCGTAATTCCCATCCATGACCCAGACTGGCCGCGAAGCGAGCTGATTCTGTGTCCGTTTCCAGTCATCAAGCTCCCGCGGGGTCCTGCCGGGCAGCCAGTAGTACAGGTCGAGATGGATGACGGGCAGTCGTGTAATCTCGGCAATTCTGGCAGCCGCCGTCGATTTGCCGGCCCCGGGACATCCGACCACCATGATGCGTTTCATGTCACCGGCTAAGCGCCTTCTTCCACCACTTCGACCCGGTCGCCGGCGCTTACAGACCCGTCCCCGGCCACACGGGCATAAACCCCGCAGTCTTCGTGACCGAAGCCGGCATCAAGGGCGCGCAGCAGGTTCATGTCCCGCTCACCGGTCTCAGGATCGACGTTCACAGCCGCGCAGCGCTGAATGCGCTCGGTGATTTCCAGCACAGGCTTACCGCCGATGGAGATCGTCTTGTCCAGCCAATCGTTTTCTGCCCAGGGCTCAAGACCCTCAATGTAGAAATTTCCCCGGAACCGCATGTGATGCACCGGCTTGCGTGTAACCCGTTCGAGTTCGCGGACCGATGCCAGATTGATCAGCGAAACCCATTTCATCGGCACATCGGAGAACGAATGGCCGGCAGCCGAAACGATGCGCGGGGCGGCCCCGCGCAAGCTCTCCTTGGCATAGGCGGAAAAGAACTGCTCCAGCAGGCTACAGCCCAGCGGTTCGGAAAGATTTCCCCGGGCGACCTGCTTGCCATCGCGGAGAACAGTGAGAACTTTGCTGTCCTCGTCGAACTCGGTGTCGAGTGCAGCGAGTTTCTCGTCACGCATCAGCATCAGAAAGTTCGCCTTGGGCAGGTATGAGGGGCTGGCAGGGTCGAACCGCCTTCCCCCTGCTTCTATTGCCCAGGCCCGGTCGTGAGCAATGCATTCACCGGCCTTCAGGGCCACGCTCTCCAGCCGTTCTCCTGACAATCCCTTCACCGGATACCGGTAGATTTCCTTAAGTGTCGCCGCCATCTGCTTTTTTCAGCCCCCGCAAAGGTCTTGAGATTTGCCCATTCGGCAACCATATCGAAGAAGACGAGGGGCGGCACCCTGACAGGATGCCTCAAGCAGGGTCCTACACATCCGGATGCCGACGCCCGAAACACAGTAAGGCGCAAGAGCGTGCGATGCCGGAAATCCGGGTTGGCGCAGCTGCGTGCAGGAGTGACAAAAAATGGACTTTGAAAAGTATACCGAGCGTGCGCGCGGATTCATCCAGTCGGCGCAGACCCTGGCCCTGAGAGAGGGCCATCAGCAGTTCTCCCCCACCCACATTCTGAAGGTTCTTCTTGATGATGAGGAAGGTCTCGCGGCCAGCCTGATCGCGAAGGCGGGCGGTGATCCCAAGATGGCGCTCGGCGCCGTCGAGGCAGACCTTGCAAAGAAGCCCAAAGTGGAAGGCGGCAGCGGACAGCTCTACCTTTCACCGGAGACGGCGAGAATCTTCGAGGCCGCCCAGAAGGTCGCCGAGAAAGCTGGCGACAGCTATGTCACCGCAGAACGCCTGTTGCAGGCGCTGGCGATTGAAAAGTCGGATGCTGCCAGCGCGCTGAAGAGCGCCGGCGTGACGGCGGCAAGCCTGAACCAGGCCATCAATGATCTGCGCAAAGGCCGGACCGCGGACAATGCATCTGCAGAGAACGCCTATGACGCCCTCAAGAAGTATGCCCGTGACCTGACGGAAGATGCGCGCGCGGGCAAGCTCGACCCCGTTATCGGACGGGACGAAGAGATCCGGCGCTGCATCCAGGTTCTGTCGCGTCGCACGAAGAACAACCCTGTGCTCATCGGAGAGCCAGGCGTCGGCAAGACTGCCATCGCCGAGGGCCTGTCGCTGCGCATCGTCAATGGCGATGTACCGGAGAGTCTGAAGGACAAGGCGCTGCTCTCCCTCGACATGGGCGCACTGATCGCCGGCGCCAAGTATCGCGGCGAGTTCGAAGAGCGCCTGAAGGCTGTGCTGTCCGAAGTGCAGGCTGGCGCAGGCCAGTACATCCTGTTCATCGACGAAATGCACACACTGGTCGGCGCCGGCAAGACGGACGGCGCGATGGACGCTTCAAACCTTCTGAAGCCGGCCCTGGCCCGTGGTGAGCTGCACTGTGTCGGCGCCACGACCCTCGATGAATACCGCAAGCACGTTGAGAAGGACGCGGCCCTGGCACGCCGCTTCCAGCCTGTCTTCGTCGCCGAGCCAACAGTCGAGGACACGGTCTCGATCCTTCGGGGTCTGAAGGAGAAGTACGAGCTGCACCACGGCGTGCGGATCACCGACAGTGCAATCGTCTCCGCCGCGGGCTTGTCAAACCGCTACATCACTGACCGCTTCCTGCCTGATAAGGCCATCGACCTGATGGATGAGGCAGCTTCCCGGCTGCGCATGCAGGTGGACTCCAAGCCGGAAGAGCTGGACGAGTTGGACCGCCGCATCCTGCAGCTGCAGATCGAGCGCGAGGCGCTGAAGAAGGAGAGCGACCAGGCCTCCAAGGACCGGCTGGCGGCTCTCGAAAAGGACCTCGCAGAACTGGAAGAGAAGTCCAATGCGCTCAGTGCACGCTGGCAGGCGGAGAAGGAGAAGCTCAACCTGGCGCAGAAGGTGAAGGAAGAGCTCGACGCGGCCCGCTCCGAACTAGAGGCCGCGCAGCGCTCAGGCGATCTCGCCAAGGCCGGTGAGCTGGCCTACGGCACCATTCCGGAGCTTGAGAAAAAGCTCCAGGAAACAGAGGCCGTCTGCAAGCCGGCCAACGTGCTGATGGAAGAAGAGGTCACCAGCAACCACATCGCCCAGGTGGTCTCGCGCTGGACAGGCATCCCCGTCGACAAGATGCTGGAAGGCGAGCAGGAAAAACTGCTGCGCATGGAAGAGGCTCTGGCCCGCCGCGTGGTCGGCCAGGACGAGGCCGTGGCGGCCGTCTCCAACGCCGTGCGCCGCGCGCGCGCCGGTCTGCAGGACCCGGCCCGGCCGATCGGTTCGTTTCTGTTTCTCGGCCCCACGGGCGTTGGCAAGACCGAACTTGTGAAGACGCTGGCCGGCTTCCTGTTCGACGACGATCAGGCCGTATTGCGGCTCGACATGTCAGAGTACATGGAGAAGCACTCCGTCGCCAGGCTGATCGGCGCGCCTCCAGGCTATGTCGGCTATGAGGAAGGCGGTGCGCTGACAGAGGCGGTCCGGCGCCGGCCCTACCAGGTTGTCCTGTTCGACGAGATCGAAAAGGCCCATGGCGATGTCTTCAATGTGCTGCTGCAGGTTCTCGACGATGGCCGTCTGACCGACGGCCAGGGCCGGACCGTGGACTTCCGCAACACGCTGATCATCCTCACCTCCAACCTTGGGTCTGAGTTCCTGCTCAACCTGAAGGACGGAGAACCGGTTGAGAACGCCCGCGGCCTGGTCATGGATGTGGTTCGCGCGTCGTTCCGGCCGGAATTCCTGAACAGGCTCGACGAACTGCTCCTGTTCCAGCGACTGCAGCCGGAGCATCTCGGCGCGATCGTCGACATCCAGATCGGCCGCCTGCAGGGTCTTCTGAAGGACCGCAAGATCTCCCTGGTGCTGGAAGACGACGGCCGCGAGTGGCTCGCCACGAAGGGCTACGACCCTCACTATGGCGCGCGCCCGCTGAAGCGGGTTATCCAGAAGTCACTGCAGGATCGACTGGCCGAGCTGGTGCTCGGCGGGCAGGTCACGGATGGTGACGAGGTCGTCGTCTCCGCCGCTGACGGGCACCTGACGATCAACGGTGAGGCCTCCGGCGAGGCGGGCCACGCCATGGCACCTCCGCCCGCAGCCGCGGCCAATGACGACCAGGCTCCGCTGCTTCATTAAAGCACAGGCACATCGACATTCCGCGGCTCTTCCTCGACAGGAATGAGCCGCGGCATGTTCAGGGCCGGCGGCTGAGGATGGTTGTGATCAGCTCTGCTTTCGCTTCTTGCCGGACGGCGGAGCCGTTGGCGCTGATTCTCCGGTGAGCAGGCCGGTGAGGCTCTTGAACAGGGTTTCATTCTCCAGCACGTAGAACAGGCCGCCCCTGCCGTTCTGGCTGCTGGAGCATTTCTGGCGGGCCGTGAGGTAGCCCTGGCAGAGGGCCCCCTGCTGGTTCATGTCCCCAAAGATGCAATAGGCATTGCTGCCACTCGTGGAGACGCCGAACTTGGCGTGGTTGTAGTTCCGTCCGAGCCCGCCCGTCAGGCCGAGATATTCGACCTTATGCCCTGAGGGCGGCTTCCAGGTGCCGGTCGTGGCAATGTCCACGGCGCCCGGCGTACCCAGACCGCCGCCCCAGCACCCCGGCTTGCCGGACGCCCGCGTTGTCGAATAGATGCGCGGAGTGCTCCACCAGCTCGCAACACGCAGATCGATCCCGCCAAGCTCGGCCGAGACCATCTGCCAGGGCGGCACCGCCAGGCTGGATGGTTTGGAAATCAGCCGCACGCCGCTGGACAGGAGCACGTTCAAAGGTGCCCCTTCCTTCTCCCTGCGCCCCAGGGTCTTGACAAGCTTCTGCACGTCTTCCGGTCCGCCATTGTTGATGACCTGCCGGATATCCGGCCGCGGCGGTAGAGGCGCGCTGACAAGCTTGTCCTTGAGCTTCTGCTTCATGAGCCGGTTCCAGCTCGACGCGGTGCTGATGCCGGTGACAACACTTGCGTTCTTCAGTCCGGTGAGAATCTTGACCAGGTCATCCTTGGTGATCTTGAGGGCGAAGAAGTGCTGGCTGACCTCGATGTCGTCATCACTGACATAGCCCAACGTGTTGCCGTCGCTCTGCCTCGGGTACTTGCTGCTGCCCGAAGCCGGCCAGGACGGAGTGGAGACCTGCATGACGAGGCCTTCGCCCTCCTCGTTCCAGGCGAGCATGCCCTTGGAATGCCCCCAAGGCGCGCCGCGGCTGGGCGCCGGGTCGCCGTAGAACTGATCGTTCCACAGCACGTAGTAGTAGGAACCGGCATAGACTTGTTCGAATGTCGACCCCAGGGGATCATAGTGCATGGACCCCAGGATGCCCCGGCCGTGCTGGAGCTCGGGGTTTCTGCTGCTGGCGAAAAGATAGTGTTGGCTGAATTTCTTCCCGCTCGTCTCATAACTCGGCCGCTTCCAGCTTTTGACATCGAACAGGCCGTTGGTTTGGTCAGGCTTGGGTGCGCCAGGCTCTTCAAAGGAGTTGAGCTTGAACAGAAACCACCAGTCTACGGGGGTCTTGGGGTTCAGAAGAGGTATCGGTGTCTTGCGACTGGTTTTGTTCATGTCTTCTGCTCTTTCACGCCTGCATTTGGGGATCTGAGGGGTACTCTTCGGATCGGGTAATTGATTCTTCGCCGAGTGTATCAATATTGCCCGTCGCAGTGCCAAAAAACTCCGCGACGATCCGGCGGAGTGCGGCTCTTGAATGCCGGGTTTCCAGACGCAAACACGGCCGCACGTGTGGCCAGGACGGCGCTTTCCCGCACCATTCCGCCTGGTTGCCGGCGCGGCAAGCGGCGGCGGGAAGCCGCCTTAGAGGGCGGCAGTGCCGTCGGGCACTACGGATTCTTGCGCTTCCTCCATGAGGACATCCTTGGGGATCACGACCGGTGAGACCGCCCATACGAGTTTGCAGATGCGATCCGACCGGTTGCGGCCGTGGTGCGGTATGCTTCCGCTGAAACTGTAGCTGTCGCCTGCACGCAGCCTGATCAGTTCATCGCCGATCTGCATCTCGAGCTCGCCTTCAATGACGACGCCGTGCTCTTCCCCGTCATGCTGGAGCAAGGGCTCGTTCGGGCCCTCCGCACCTGGGAAGTAGGTGGCGAGCCCCATGTAAAACTGCCCGCCAATGGAGCTGGAGAGCAGCCGGTCCTCGTAGCCGAGTTCCATCGAGCTCTGCTGGTAGAGCCTGTTGAGATCGCGCCGGTTCTCAGCCCGGACCACGTGGGCGCGCTCCAGCGGCCCGGCTCCGGAGCGCCTTGAGAAGAACCAGTCCGCCGATACGCCGAGCGCATCGCCTATGCTCTGAAGCACTTCGATGGAGGGATTGGAGGCATTGCGCTCAATCGCACTCAGATGGCTGATCGAAATGCCGGCCAGCACCGCCAGATCCTTGAGCCCCATCTCCCGCGCCTTGCGCAATTGGCGTATCTCCGACCCCAGTGATGCCAGCGATCGTGCTTTGGCTATGACCCGCTCGTTGGGGTCCGGGCTCGTGTTTTCCATCGGTCCTTATGCGTTGCCTCAATGCGATGAAGGAATATGCCACGATAATGAGCCACCGAAAGAATTTTCGCTTAAAATTCTTTTGATGACAAAAAGGACCCCCAATTGCATGGGCTTCAAAAAGCTTTATCCTGTTGCCGGGATCGTCGTGCGAAACACGCGCACCTCACATTGAAGAACGTTTTCTAGGGAGGAGAACACAATGACGGAGAAGAGAGTGAAGGGATCAACCGGCCCGGACTACACAGCCTTGTCGGCGAACGACAAGGAAGGCCTGCAGCGGGCCATCAAGAAGGGCGCCACACGGCGTGAGGCCATCCAGATGATGGTCGCCGCCGGGATGACCGCAGCGGCTGCAGGCAGCATTGTGACCACGGCCACCGAAGCCCTCGCGATGACGCCGAAGAAGGGCGGAAAGCTCAGGGTCGGCACGGCTCTGCATGGTCCGGACGACACGCTCGACCCGGTCCGCCTGACATCGGAAACCGACTACGGCCGCGCCCGTGCGCACTATAACAGCCTTGTCCAGCTCAACGACGACATCGTCCCGCAGCCGGAACTGGCCGAATCTTTCGAAGCGAACAAGGACGCTTCTGAGTGGACCTTCAGCCTGCGTAAAGACGTGAAGTTCCACGACGGCAGCAAGTTCACCGCTGACGACGTCGTATGGTCCCTGAGCCGCCACCTCGGCAAGGATTCAAAATCCGTCGCCAAGGGACTGATGACCTCCGTGAAGGAATGGAAGAAGGTCGGCCCCTATGAAGTCAAGGCCATCTGCGACGCGCCATACTCAGACCTTCCTGCGGTTCTCGGCGAAAAGCACTTCAAGATCGCCAAGGCCGACACCAAGGACTTTGCAACGGCTCCGGGCACCGGCCCGTTCAAGCTGAAAAACTTCCGTCCGGGCGTTGGCTCGCACCATGTGCGGAACGACGATTACTGGCGGGAAGGCGCGAACATCGACGAGTTCGAAATTTTTGGCATTACCGACCCGGTCGCCCGGGTGAATGCCCTCATCGCCGGCGACATTCATCTCATGAACGTGGTGCCGCCGAAGGCCATGAACCAGGTTGAGAAGGCAGAGGGTGTGACCGCCCGTTCTGTCCCGTCAGGCTCCTACATGGGCATCTGCATTCACGCCACGCACGGCGAAGGCAAGAATGCCGATTTCGTAAACGGCATGAAACACATCATGCGCCGCGAGCGGATCGTGAAGAATATTTTGCGCGGTCACGGCACGGTGGGCAATGACCATCCGATCAACGTCGCTTATGGCAGAGATTTCTGCGACACGCTTCCGGTCGCTGAGTTCGATCCTGAGAAGGCCAAGGCCCTGTTCAAGAAGTCCGGTCTGACCGGCGCGGAAGTGCAGGTGGCCGAGGTGGCAGGCGGCGTGACCGACACCATGCTGCTGGTGCAGCGCGAGTGCCAGAAGATCGGCTTCAACCTTCAGATCAAGAAGGTTCCGACGGACGGATACTGGGGCGCGGTCTGGCAGAAGACGGCCATGAACGTCACCGCCTGGAACATGCGTCCGACGGCCACCATCATGCTCGATCTCGCTTATGCGCCGGGCGCGCCTTGGAGCGATACCGAGTGGAAGGACGATCGCATGGGCGAACTCCTCGCCAAGGCAAAGGCCGAGACCGATCCGAAGATCAAGCACGAGCTTCTGTGCGAGATGCAGAAGATCGTGGCCCTGAACGCCCCGGTCGTGATCCCGTCCCACAGGAACATCGTGGACGGCATCTCCGACAAGGTAAAGGGCGTTCCGAGGCTCGCCCTCGGTGGCCTCGGCGCCAGCGAGTGGCCGGAGTTCGTCTGGCTGGACGCATAGGACGAGGGAACGGGGCCCTCCCCTCTCCCCGGCGGGGGGAGGGAGAGGCCCGCCTTTTTAGACTCCTCTTAACGTCTCAGGTCCTCGTCCTGGGGAGCGAACCCTTGCGTTCGCGTCACGAAGGATGGTCACGAACTCAAAGTCTGTCGCCATGCTTCGAGACGCCGCCTTGCGGCTCCTCAGCATGAGGTTTGTGGAAAACCGCACGTTCGACCCTTTCGGCAATGCCCTCTGCTCCCGCCATCATCGACGACATTGAACACATCTGGATCGAGATGCCGGATGGGGTGCGGCTTGCAGCACGCCTTTGGCTGCCTGACGGCGCGGATGACGATCCGGTTCCGGCAATTTTCGAGATCATCCCTTATCGCAAGGGCGACATGGTGCGGGCGCGCGATGAGCGCAACCACCCCTACTTCGCGGCCAATGGCTATGCCTGCGTGCGCGTCGACATGCGCGGGTCCGGCGACAGCGAAGGCCTCATGGCCGACATGTATGAGCCGGATGAGCTGTCGGACACCCGCCACGTAATCGAGTGGATTGCGGCCCAGCCCTGGTGCAACGGCCGTGTCGGCATGTTCGGCACCTCCTGGGGCGGAACCGCCAGCCTTCAGGCAAGTGTGAATGCGCCT
Source organism: Pseudomonadota bacterium (assembly GCA_039030315.1). Classification (GTDB taxonomy): domain Bacteria; phylum Pseudomonadota; class Alphaproteobacteria; order Rhizobiales; family CAJQND01; genus JAAEUE01. Next base: position 4,812 of record JBCCEL010000082.1, on the reverse strand, counting down.
CGGCCCCTCAAGGCCGTCATCGCGGTCTGCGCCACACATGACCGCTACGAAGACGACATCCACCACATGGGCGGATGTCTTCTCACCGACAGCATCGAGTGGGGGGCAACGCTGCCGGCCATCCTCGCATCGCCCCCATCCGCCGAAACGGTCGGAACGGCCTGGCGCGAGATGTGGCAGCAGCGGTTGGAGAACCTCGCCTTCCCGCTTGAGACCTGGGTGCGCGAGGAAGCGCGCGGCGCGTATTGGCGCTCCGGCTCGACCCGGTTTGAGGCGGAAAGATTCAACTGTCCGATCCTCGCTGTTGGCGGCTGGTCCGACAGGTACTCCAACTCGGTCATGTCCCTCGTCGACGCCAAACCCGACAGCGTGTGGGGGATCGTCGGTCCCTGGGGTCACCACTTCCCTGATGCCGGCCATCCGGGGCCCGCAATGAACTTTCAGCAGGTCGCCCTGGACTGGTGGGACCACTGGCTGAAATCGTCTGAGCCGGTTGCGCCTGACTGGCCGAAGCTCAGGCTCTGGCAGCGCGAGTTTGACCCGCCCGCCGATGCTCTCGATCACCGAAACGGCCATTGGATCGAATGGAATCCGGTTGTGGAACCGGCCGGTGCGCTGAAGCTCCATCTTGCCGATGGCAGGCTGGAAGCGAACAGGGAGCCTGCGCAGCAGAACGAAGCCGCTGCGGTGCCGCACGATTTGAACGTCGGCCGGGCCTCCGGCGATACCGGCTATTTCGGCCGTTTCGGCGGACTGCCCCTGGATCAGACCTCAGATGACGAGCGGTCGCTTGTCTATGAGAGCGAACCGCTGAGCGAGGATCTTGTGATCGCGGGAGCAGCTGAGATCACCCTCAAGGTGACCTCCGATATCCCTTCAGCCCAGCTCTCGCTCCGCATCAGCGACGTTTCGCCTGAGGGAGTAGCCTGCCGGGTGACGATGGCAATCCAGAATCTCGCACTTGATGGCGCCCTGGATGAGAGGCCCGAGCCTGCAGCCGGGACACACCAGTTGACTGTCAGGTTCCACACCACCGCCTACCGGTTCAAGCAGGGACACCGCATCCGGCTGGCGCTTGCCTCATCCTACTGGCCCCTTGTGTGGCCGTCCCCCGGCGTTGCGGATCTCCGCATTCCGGAAGGTGGCGCGGCGCTACGCCTTCCGGTGCTGCAATCCGTGCCCGCAGCGGCGGTTAGCGCTCCTGCCGAGCCTTCGGAACCGGCCGCGAAAAGTTTACACACCATCATTGAAAACCATGAGCTTCAGAGGATTGCTGACGAGCTGGCAGACGGCACCCTCCGGTCGTCGTGGCACCAGCCGCCCGTTCGCGTGCTCCACCACGCCACAGGCTCTACATTCGGTTTTGAGACCCGGGCCGAACACACAATCAGCATGAGTGACCCCCTCAGTGCGCAAAGCCGCTTTGAGCATGTGATGGAGTTCAAGCGGCCCGATGGCACAGCGAAGATCAAGTCCTGGGCGGCCGTCAGCTGCGATGCGGAACATTTCCATCTGTCCGGAGAAGTCAGGGCGTTCTGGAACAACGAGCAGATCTACGTACGGACGTGGAGCCCGACGCTGAAGCGGCGCTGTTCCTGACGGCCTGATTGCTCTTGAAGCACTTCAGCGGATGTGCGCCGGATGCACCTCTCCCCACAGGCGCTGAGCGTACTCCGCCGTAGCGATCCGGTTCGGGTCCGTCACGTAACTGAACAGCAGGCTGTGGCGCACATCGCCCACCGGCGCGGTCACCCGGTGAAGCGTGTATCCGCCGCGGAAGAGTTGCAGATCGCCCGGCCGCAGGAACAGGGTCTGCACCCTTGAGCGGTCTCCATCCAGGACCGCCTGGACCGCTCCGTAGTTCTCCGACGTTCCGGTCCGGATATCGGGCACGTACTCGAACCCTCCCCCTTCGGCCGGCTGCTTGAGACCGAGCGACACGGTGAAATCGTTATGGTCGAAATGCCAGGCGAACTCACGGCCCGGCGGCTGGACGTTGACGTTCACGCAACCGTAGGGATCGCGGTAGGTGTGGAGTTCCGTATAGCCAAGACAGTCGGCGACGAACCGGCACAGGTCCTGGTTCTGAAACGCAGCCCAGATCGCTCCGGCCCGGGAAAACCTGTCGCCGCGCACCATACCGTGGCGCCTGAGGGCAAACCTCTTGAGGGGGTGGTCGTCCGCCACGTCATCGTCAGGTGTGCTGAAGTAAGGGTTCAGCCATTTCTCGGTGTAAGTTGCCCGGTCTGCCAGCGCCTCGGCCTCGCGCTGCATTTCGACCAGCACGCCCGGCCTGATGAAATCCGGCAGTTGCGCACAGTTGCGCTCGGCGAGCCCCTTGCGGGCGTGGGAGAGCAAGGCCAGGTATTCCGCCGAGCCGCGTGCGGTAATCGGATATCTCTCCGTGTCGAACAGATCCCCCGCGGCAGATCCATGACGGGAACGCGCGCTTTCCTGGTCCATGTCACCTCCGAAGATTGTCTCCGAAAGGCCGAAGATAACTGCTCATGATCTAAGCTGAACCGAAAAATTCTCATCTAGGCGGGGACAGGGCCGGCCCGGCACCTTAGATCCACAGGGTTCAGACTGTCGTTCGCTACGCGGGCTCCTGCTGGGTCACGCAATGGATGCCGCCGCCATTCTCGTAGATGCGGTCGACGTCAAGGGCGACGATGCGGCGGTCGGGAAAGAGCTTAGCCAGGGCCTCCTGCGCCCGGCGGTCCGCCGACTTGTCGCCGAACTGCGGCGTGTAGACGGCGCCGTTGCCGATGTAGAAATTGGCATAGCCGGTGAAGAAGTCGGGACGCGAGGAGCGCACGTCAACCGCGCTTGGAATGTCGACCATCTCAATGCTCCGGCCCCTGGCATCCCGCTCTCTGGAGAGGATTGCCCGGGACTCTTTGAGAGTTCGGCCCCAATCTGAGGTATCGCCGGGATATCCGCCTGTCATCACCAGCCCCGGGCGGATAAAGCGGACGGAACCATCAATGTGGCCATCGGTAATGTCCTGTCCCCTGACACCCGGCAGCCAGATGACCTTCTCGGCGCCGAGCACACGCTTCAGTTCGGCTTCGATCTCCGCCTGGCTCATGCCGGGATTGCGGTTGTCGTTCACCCAGCAGCTGTCCGTGAGCAGCAGCGTGCCCTCACCGTCATATTCAAGGCCGCCGCCCTCGCCGACAATCCCGGCCTCGATCCGCGGCACGTCCAGATATGCCGCGATGGCGTCAGGCACGTCTGCATCCTTGCCGGGCCACTGCTTGCCGCCCCAGCCGTTGAAATTGAAGTCGACCGCCGCGTTACCGCCATCCGGAGTCTTCACGAACACCGGGCCAGTGTCGCGCGCCCACATGTCGTGGACGGGCACATCCACAAGCTTGACCCTCGGCCCGCAAAGCCTGGCCGCCAGTTCATGATGCTGCGCGTCTGCCAGCATGAAGACCGGCTCGTTCTCGGCAATGGCCGCGGCCAGCCTCGCGAGCGTCTCCTGCACCTGTTCAAAGTATGTGCCCCAGCCGTAGATGGACTTCGTCGAAGGCCAACACATCCAGGTCCGCGCATGCGGCGCTTCTTCCGCCGGCGCCAGGTAGGTTGTTGAGGCGTCAGCCGGTTTTGCCATAGAGGTCCCAATCGCAAGTGACGCGGCCGATGCGGCCAGCAGATTTCGCCGTGTGATCATTTCAACGGGTCGAACGGTACATGCCCGGCGTCCTTGAGTCTCTTTCCCGTCTTGGCGGCATAGGCATGTGCGAACTGTTCGAGTTCGCGCGACGGGCGCGCAAAGAAAATATCGGCGTGTCCATCCGGCTGCTCTACGTCCAGGGCCCTATCCCATAGCACTTCCGTCTCATAGTGGACCCAGTGTCCGATTTCGTGGAGTAGTGTCCGGTAAAGCAGGGTCTGCCGGATCGATTGCTCGCTCAAGGTGAAAATCCAGCCTCGGCTCGTCTCCTGTATGTCATGGCCGTCCGACTTCAGTCGCTCCAGCTCGGCCTGATCCTCAACATTGAGTTTCCGGCCCCATTTGATCTTCGCCCCGACTTCCTGGGCTTCAAGCAGAACGGCGGGACCGATGAAACTGCCGATCATGGCCAGATATTGCAGCCGCCCCCATACCGGGCATCGGGAGACCTGCTTGCGGGTCGGCTGGCGGAAGACCAGACAGTCTATCAACTCAACATCTTCCTCCGGCAGCAGAGACAGGAGGTGGACCGCATCTTCCGGCGAGCAGCCATAAGTGAAGTTCTCCCGAGGCTGTTCGAACAGAACCCAAATGTCCGTTGAGCCTATCGCAAGCTTTTCCACACGGCTTGGCCGGACCCGTTCGTAATAGCGAGTGTCTCTGCCGAACCGGTCCAGCCGGCATTGCGGAATGGTCATTCTGTTGGCCTGTCCATGGCCCGCAGCGGCAGTGCCGCTCTTCCGGTTCCGGCGTTCAGGTCTCCAGGTACGAGATTTCATTCCCGCATCCTACCGCAATGCGGATCTCCGGCACAAAAACAAACGGACGCCACTGGCGTCCGTTTGTCTCCCTCCCCACCCGAGGGATAGGCGGTCCCACCCGCCTTACCGGCTGCGAGGCAAGGAGGTTACCCTGCAGCCAGCTGATTGTGCTTGCGTGCCATGAATTCCTTGGCGGTCTCCACGGCCACAGCGGCGTCGCGGCAGTACGCATCTGCCCCGATCGCGTCGGTTTCTACGATTTGAATAACGATCTAAGAGGCGAACAATAACATCACCTTTAGCTGAAGCCTTTAATTCTAAGTCCTCTTTTAACATTCGTATTTCATCAGTAATAAGAGCTAATTTGTC
>JBCCEL010000081.1:0-19124 GCA_039030315.1 Pseudomonadota bacterium | reverse complement strand
GTGAGCGACAGCAATCACAGGGGCGAGGCGCTTCCGATCTCCATCGGCAATGTCACCAAGACTTACGGCAGTGTATTTGCCCTTGATGACGTTTCGCTGGAGGTTGAGAGCGGCGAATTCCTGACACTCCTCGGTCCCTCCGGATCCGGCAAGACAACCCTCTTGATGGTGCTGGCCGGTTTCACCCGTCCAGACCACGGCAGCCTCAAGTTCGGTGAGCGCGAAGTCATCCGCATGCCGCCGCACAAGCGCGATGTGGGCATGGTGTTCCAGAACTACGCCCTGTTTCCGCACATGAGCGTCGCCGGCAATGTCGGTTTCCCGCTCAAGCTCAGGAATGTCCAGGGCGCCGAACTCGCCGAACGGGTGGAGGGCGCGCTGGAAACGGTCCAGCTCGGCGGCTACGGCGAACGCGGCATCGACCAGCTTTCGGGCGGCCAGAAACAGCGCGTCGCGCTGGCCCGGGCCATCGTTTTCGAACCGCGCATCCTGCTGATGGACGAGCCGCTGTCCGCCCTCGACAAGAAGCTGCGCGAGCACATGCAGATCGAGCTGCGCCATCTGCACGACAAGCTCGGGATGACGACTGTCTACGTCACCCACGACCAGCGCGAGGCCCTGACCATGTCCGACCGCATCGCGGTGATCAATCATGGCCGGCTGATGCAGCTGGACGAGCCCCGGACGATCTATGATCATCCCGCCAATACCTTCGTGGCAGACTTTATCGGTGAGTCCACCTTCGTTCCGGTGTCCATTGCCGGCGGCAAAGCCAGCTTCGGTGGCGCAGCGCTCCAGACGGCGGACAAGCCGGACGGCGCCGCACGCTACAACCTGATGATGCGGCCGGAACGGCTTTCCTTCATCTCCGGGCGCAAGCCAAAGGACATGAATGTGTTCAAGGCGACCGTCAGCGACCTCGTGTTCCAGGGGGAAAGCTTCCTTATGTACGCAGCCCTCAGCGATGGGACCCAGGTGGCGGTCCGCGGCGCCACACAGAGGGATGCCATGGCCACGATGCCCGCCGTCGGCGAGGCGGTGAGCCTTGGCCTTCACAGGGACGACACCGTCCTGATCCCGGACACGGGAGACTAACGGCATGAGCGTTGCAGAAACTCTCAACCCCGCCTCTGCTCCAGAGCTTACCGACACGAGCGCGGCGCCGAATGCCGAAGGGCTGGAACGCGACGCTTCCCGGGAACGGTGGCAGCTGCTCGGACTATGCTCGCCGGCGCTCCTGCTCGTGACGGTCCTCATGATCATCCCGGTCTTCTGGCTGTTCTACCTCTCCTTCCTCAACGATGAAGGCGGGTTTTCACTGGAGCACTACGAGCGCATGCTGGCCAGCAAGGCCTATGTCCGGATCTTCTGGACCACGTTCCAGGTCGCCGCGCTCACAACCATCGTCTGCGCCCTGATCGGCTATCCGCTGGCCTATTTCCTGGCTCAGCTGCCCCGCAAAGCGGCGGCGATCTGCATGATCACCGTGCTCCTGCCGTTCTGGACGTCCCTGCTGGTGCGCACCTATGCCTGGTTGGTGCTGCTGCAGCGCAAGGGGCTCGTGAACAGCTGGGCCATCGACCTCGGCCTTTGGGACACCCCCATCAAGATCGTGCACAATCTCAACGGCACGCTGATCGGCATGGTGCACATCATGCTGCCGTTCCTGGTGCTGCCGGTCTACGGCTCGATGAAGGCGATCAGCGGCGACTTCGTGAAGGCGGCGGCGAACCTGGGCGCAACGCCGTTGCAAGCCTTCTGGAAGGTGTTCTTCCCGCTGTCCCTGCCGGGCCTCTTTGCCGGCTCCCTGATCGTCTTCGTGCTCTCGCTCGGGTTCTATGTGACGCCAGCCGTTCTCGGCGGCGGCCGGGTGATCATGGTCTCCATGAAGATCACGGATATCATCGAGATCCACTTCAACTGGGGGGCTGCAAGCGCCCTTGGTGTTGTCCTCCTGATCCTGACCCTGGGGATCTTGTGGGCCGCTTCAAGGCTGTTGAAGCTCGACAAGATCCTCGGCGGCGGAGGGCAGTGACATGAGCTGGTTCTCAAAGCCCGCCTCCGAAACCCAGATCACCCATGGCAACCGGCTTTGGCTTTACGTGGTTGCCGGCCTGGTCATGTTCTTCCTGGTGGCGCCCACGGTGATCGTCATCCCGATGTCGTTCTCCGAGAGCCAGTACCTGGAGTTCCCGCCGCGCACCTGGTCGGTACGCTGGTACGATCACTATTTTGAGTCCTCCCAGTGGATGGCGGCCACCCGGACATCGTTCCTGGTGGCAATCCTCACCATGCTGGTGGCTACGCCCATGGGCATCATGGCGGCCTACGGCCTGTTCGTGTCGAACCTGCGCTTTGCCCACTTCATCTTCATTCTCATCATCTCGCCGATGATGGTGCCGATCATTCTGATCGGCATCGGGGTGTTCTACGCCTTCGTGAAACTGAAGATGGTGCATTCCATAATGGGTCTGGTATTCGCCCACTCCATGCTGGCCATTCCGCTGGTGCTGATCGTGGTGAGCGCGGCGCTCAAGAGCTATGACATGAACCAGGAAATGGTGGCGCGCAGTCTCGGCGCCAGCAGGCTCCGCGCGTTCATGGTCATCACGCTTCCCCAGATCCGCTTCGCCGTGGTCTCAAGCGCGCTGCTTGCCTTCATCACCTCGTTCGACGAGGTGATCGTGGCCCTGTTCGTATCGGGTGGAGACAATGCCACGCTGACCCGCAGCATGTTCATAACCCTGCGCGATCAGATCGACCCGACGATCGCATCGATCTCCACCATCATGGTCATCGTGTCTTCCAGCCTCTTGGTGCTGGCGCAGGTGTTCGGCCAGTCGCGCGAGAAGTCTTAAGAGCGGCGATGGTTTTCCGGAAAGTTCTGGAGCGTCTGCGGCCTCAGAAGACCCGGGCCGAGACGCCGACCACAACCATCTATTTTGCCCATGCCATGGCCGGCCTGATTGGCGACGACATGACGAGCGTGGTCAGGAGAATCGAACCAAACGTCTTCCTGGCTGGAGACACGCTGCTCGTGGTGCGCCATTGGTCCGGGCCAACGCGCGAGGTTCTGCGCAGCCGCCCGGATCTTAAGGTGATCTACCTGATTGATGACGACATCTGGACAAAGGAGAGCCAGGCCGAGCTGCCTACAGCCTACCGGGCGCGGGTTGAGCGGCTGCTGCGCGATTTCAACGCGCAGATTGCCGGGCGAGTAGCAACGGTCGTGGCCCCGTCCACGAAGATCCTGGAACGGTTTGGAAGATCAGAGACCCGCCTGATCGAACCCGGCCTGATCTATGAAATCCCCGACCTCGATCACCACGAGGAACCTGCGCTTCCGTTCAGCATTGTCTTCAGCGGTACATCATCCCATATCGCTGATCTCGCATCGATTGCCGACGAACTCGCCGGCTTCCTCGCGGGCCGGACCGATGTGCATTTCACCACCTTCCTGGGAGATAGGGCGCCTGAAGCGCTGAAACTTGCAAATTGCACTCACAATCGCCCGATGAGCTGGCCGGAGTTCCGATCGCGCGTCGCCGGGCTGCGGTTCCACGCCGGAATTGCGCCGGCAAACGCGACCGAGTTCAATGCCTCACGGTCATCAACCCGTCTGCTGGACCACGCCGCGTTCGGCGCCGCCGGTCTCTACACCGTCGGAAGCGGGCCTGCTTCGGCCGTAACGCATGATGGGGACGGGCTCCTGGTTGGAGCTGAAAGCGGCGCATGGGCGAACGCTCTGGATCGCCTTGCAACGAACCGGGAGCAGTGCACCGTTCTCGCCCGGGCGGGTCAGAAGACCGCCCGGAAAATCGGTGATCTTGATCGCTTGCGGGATTTCTGGCTCAACGAACTATGCCTGAAGGGTCAGTAGACTATGGCAGCACTTCAAAGTGCAGGTCGCCATTCTCGTCCTCATCGCCGGTATAGTTGATGGTGATCTCTTCGCCGGCCTTGATGTCGCGCAGGGCTTCGTAGGACTGGGTGAGCGGCGCGTCGGTGTAGTAGGTCGCGTTGGGCTCATAGCTGTGGTTGTAGAGGGAGCCGTAGCCGAGCGCGATGATCACCGTATCCTCATCCCAGCCGAAGGCGTAGCTTGCCAGCGCTGTCTCGTTTTCCGTGCCGTAGATCTCGGGCTCGGGCACCTGGAGGCACGGCACCCGTTCAATCAGCGTGCCTTTGGGGATGTCCCGCACGGCGAACACGCCGCGCCCTTTTCCCGGGGCTTCTTCGACCCGGATCAACGTGCTTTGCGTACAACCCATGCTCCTGCCCCGCGCTTCAATGGCAGCGGGCTGTGTCGCAGGTCAGAGCGGGATCGGCAAGCCTAAGCTGTGAGCGGAACGATCTTTATTTCCACCCGACGGTTCTGGGCCTTGCCGGCCTGCGTCGTGTTTGGAGCGACAGGCTGGGTTTCGCCCGCTCCCCGGGTTTCAAGGCGCCTGCCATCCACCAGCTGCGTTACCAGGTAGCGTGAAACCGAGGCCGCACGTTTTTCGGAAAGCTCCTGATTGTAGCCGTCCGATCCATCGCTGTCTGTGTGGCCCGTAATGTCCACAAGGGACTGATTGTACTCGTTCAGCACGATCGCGACCGAGTTCAGAACCTCGTAGAACTGCGGCTTGATCTCGGACCGGTTGACGTCGAACGTGATGTTGCTCGGCATGTTCAGGATGATGTCGTTGCCGACCCGCGTGACACTGACACCGGAGTCCCGCAGACGGTTGCGAAGATCGGCCTCCTGCTTGTCCATGTAGAGGCCGATGCTGCCGCCTGTCAGGGCACCGATTCCGGCGCCGATCAGGGCGGCCTTGCGGCTGCCGTCAATCAGGATACCGGCTGTGGCGCCGGCCACCGCGCCCGCGCCCGTCCCGATAGCCGTGTTGCTGATTTTTTCCTCGCCCGTGAACGGGCTGGTCGAACAGGCGCCGAGCAGCAGGCCCGCGCCTACGATGACGTTCTGAAGTTTCATGGCATTCATCCCTCACCCCACCGGTGATGAGATGTGGCGTAGGCTTGCGTATTGGCGAAAGTGGGGCAGGTTTCTGGAGAATTCGCGTCATGGTTAACGGCAGGTTGCCGCGCCCCCGTGGAGCTACTTCTTAATGATCGGTTTGAGCAGCCCCGGAATCACCACGCCCTGCGGACCGTAGTCCTCATAGACGCGTTTGCACAGGTTCCACCGCGCGGCAAGGCAGCTGCCGGAGATGAAGTCAGGATCGCAGGCCCAGATCCTCCGCCAGAGCGGGCGCACGAGGCGGATCTGCAGATGGTTGTCGGAGGCGGAGGATCGCCTGGCCGCCAGCGCCATGCCGGTCTCCGACATCTCATGCCCACAACGTTTCTCCGCCTCGACGATGAAGGCTGCGGCCAGGTCTTGCTGCGCATCATCGTTCGCAAGCGCATGCTGTGCTGCGCCCATGCTGAGACCAATGGCAAGCAGTATGGCGACGCCGCTAGCCCGCATCCATCACCAGACCGGCATAGCGCCGCTTTTCGGTATGGACCTTGGTTCCTCCACCATCTCCCTCGCTTGAGGACGTCGCCATGGCGAGGACGGACAAGTAGCCACGTTTGCGTTCCAGCCGGTCCGCATATGGCCCTGCCTGCAGGAAGGCGTGAAACTTCGGCAGGTTGTAGCAGGGCACCCACATGAGCAGGTGGTGCTCCACATGGTAGTTCACCCAGTAGGGCGCGAGAAACACGCGCTCCAGCGGTGAGGCCAGGGTCGTGCGGGCGTTGCGGAAGGGATCGTTGTCGTCCGGAACCATGGCATGCTCGGCAATGTTCCGGATGCGCAGGACCATCTGGTACCAGGTCATCAGCGGCAGGAGCCACAGCAGCGGATAGAGATACCAGTGCCCGGCAAGAGCGCAGCCAGCAAAGAGGGCCGCGTTTGCAGCGACCGGCCCGCCGAGCTGATCGACGAAGCGTTTCAACCGGTCTGAGATCGCAAGTTCGCCAACTCCCCAGGCACCAACGAGCTGCGCCTTGCGCTGCTGGAAACCTGTCCGGCCCGTCAGATCCCTGATGATCTTGCGGTAGAGGCTCTTTCGCGTCACCGGGAACGGGGCGGACAGAACGAGATCAGGATCATCGGGCTGCTGTGCATGCGCATGGTGCTTCAGGTGGTAGCGGCGGTAGGCGATCGTGTCGGAAAGGGTCGGAAACGCGCAGAACCACTGCGACACCCGCATATTCCAGGTCTTGTCGTTCAGCAGCAGGTCGTGGGCGCCGTCGTGCATCAGGATCGACAGGCCAAGCTGGCGCGATCCGATCAGCGCCCAGGCAAGCACGAATGTGGCCGGGTTCGGCCACCAGACGAAAAGCGCCATTGAGGTCAGGATGACGATCCAGGCGTGGGCGACGAGCCAGAGACCGCGCAAGGCTGACCGCCGCCGGACGATCTCCAGCTGCTCTGCCGAGAGCAGATCCCGGGCGCTCATACGGGGTGCGAGACGGTTCTGGGCGGCCGTGTCGGTCATGCGGCAAGCCTACGCCTCCGGACCTCCCCTCGCAAGCCGGGGTTACTTCATCGCGTAGCGGGACTGGTACGGCCCGCGCCCCTTCAGCTCGCTTTCCTTGTTGGTGCGCTCGCGGTAGAGGATGTAGATGCCGCTGGCCGCGATCATGCCAGCGCCCAGGAGCGTGTAGATGTCCGGGACCGTGCCGAAGAAGAAGAAGCTGAGGAGCGTCGCCCAGATCATCACGGTATATTCAAACGGGGCGACCTTGTTGGCCTCACCCACGCGGTAGGCCTGGGTCAGCAGCACGAAGCCCATGGCCGCAATAACACCTGTGGTGCTGATCATCGCCATTTCCAGCCAGTTCGGCGCGCGCCAGGCTCTGAACAGGAAGTCCATGGGTCCGCCGGAGCCGTCTGCGTAGGAACCATCGCCAAAGAAGAGAGCCATCAGGCCGCCGCAATAGATGAAGGTGATTCCGGAATAGAAGGACATGACGGAGGCGCTGTCCGTTGCCCCGAGCCGCCTGCCGAGCAACTGGGCGAAACCGTAACAGGCAGCGGCGGCGATGGGCAGCAGGGCGGCAAGTTCCAATCCGCTGGCCCCGGGACGAATAATCACCATAACGCCGAGAAAGCCCATCATGACTCCGAGCCAGCGCCGCCAGCCCACCTGCTCGCCGAGCATGGGGATGGACAGTGCCGTGATGATCAGCGGAGCCGTGAAGAACAACGCTATCGCGGTGGTCAGCGGTATGACCGCCAGCCCCAGATAGAACGAGATGTAGGAGCCGAACATGGCCAGAGAGCGGAGCAGGTGGAACCACGGGCGCGTCACCTTCAGGGTCTGAAATCCGGAATCGTAGTGCACATAGAGGAAGATCAGCGGGGCGGCGATCACGCCCCGGATGAAGACCAGTTCGTGAACCGGAAAAGTCCCGCTCAAGAGCTTTATGATGATGTCCTGGAACGAGAATATGAACAGACCTGCGCAGAGGTAGGTCACGCCTTTCGCCGTGTCACTCGCCGCCACCGGCACAGGTACCGCAGGGCTTGTTCCCTTCGCCATCTCCACCTCCGTGAACGGCTGCAACAGCCGGTTGGACTACCCCGGATGGTGTGGGCAAACAGGGGCCCCGTCTCACTCGCCAGCGACAGCGATGATGTCGCTTTTGAGCCATTTGGGGGTCAAGGTGAAGGCGGCTCACCGTTTCCACTGGATCAGCATCATTCCGGCCACCACCATGATGGCGCCGATGATTCGCTGGGGCGTGATGGCCTGCGACCTGTAGGCGAGGAAGCCGAAGTGATCGATGATCAGTGCCGCGGCCATGGTGCCGACAATGGTGGTGGAGACATAGGCTGCTGCGCCCATCTTGGGTGCCAGCACCAGCGAGCTGAACACGAAGAACGCTCCGAGGAAGCCGCCGCCCCAGGCCCAGAACGGGGCCGACGCCAGCTGCCCGACGGCCGGAAAGGGAATCCGCATCGCCACGATCAGTACCAGCAATACGAGACTGGCGATGGTCGTGTTGGTGAATGCAGCCAGCAGGGGATGGCCCTGATACTGGGCAATGGTGGCGTTGACGCCGGCCTGGATGGGATACCCGGCACCAACCATCAGGGCGACGACGAAAAAGAAGATGGCAGCCATGTCGGAGATTGCTCCGCTGATGTGAGGTTTGCTTTGCGCGATCGCACAAGGAGCCCACTCTAGCGGCCTGAAGGCGCGGCGCCAGAAGAAACGCGGAGCTTTCGGCTACTTCCTAGCCTCCGGCTGTCGCGCCGCCCTCCATGGGCAGGGCTACACCGTTGACGAAGCCCGCCTCCTCGGAGGCCAGATAGAGGATCCCGGCGGCAACCTCCTCCGGTTTGCCGATGCGGGCTACCGGATACTGGGTGCGCTGGCGGGCAAGCCCGGCCTCCTCATCACCTTCGATGGCAAACCCGGCGCGGGCCATGTCGGTTTCGATGACGCCGGGACAGATGCAGTTGACCCGCACGTCAGGCGCAAGCTCGATCGCCATGGACCGCGTCAGGTTCACCACCGCGCCCTTGGACGCGCAATAAGCCGTGGTTTCCGCATAGCCGTTGAGGCCGGATTCGGAGGCCACGTGCACGATGTTTCCGCGCGATTCCTTCAGGGCGGGCAGCGCCGCACGGCTGCAGAAGAAAAGCCCCTTCAGATTGGCGTCCATAACGTAGTCCCACGCCGCCTCGTCCGTCTCCTCCATCGTGCCCCGGAAGAACACGCCGGCATTGGTAACGAGCACATCAAGGCCTCCCATCGCCTCGACGGCACCGGTGATGATGGCCTGGCAGGCCTCCGCCTTAGAGACGTCGCCGGGGGCAGCGACCATGCTGCCGTGCAGGGACATCATGGCTTTGGCGACGGACTCCTCGGATCTTCCGTTTATCGCCACCCGGGCACCGGCCTTCAGGAAGGCCTTCGCCGTGGCATAACCGATCCCCCGGGTGGCACCGGTGATGATGACGCGCTTCTGGTAGAAGTCCATCATCTACCGGCCACTCGGCGAGTCCCCTGCTGACAGGGACGTTCTCGCGTTGATCTTGAAGCGTTCCGCCGTGCCGTATTCGCGCAAGGCCACTCCGGCGGAAAAATCCCCGTAGACCGGGCCGTGCTTGAAGAGATGGCCCGAACAGCCGCCGGACAGGAGCACGTTCTCATGTTCTGGGTGGAAGTCGAGAATGAAATGGGTGTCCGGCGTCATGGCGATCTGACAGGCCTTCTGATCCACCGCCCGCTGCCCCACGAGACCCGGCAGCCGATGGCGGAGATACTGGCGTGTCCGGTTGAACGTGGCTTCGTCGACAACCCGTTCATCATTGTCCAGATCGATGATCGTCTCCGTCCAGGCGATGGCCGCCTTCACCCCGTGGCCGTTGATCGACGGGATGCCGTAGGCACCATAGCCATGATCGATCCAGCAGGGCATGCGGAACGCATCGAATGTGGCATCTGAATCCGGCGTGGACGTGTAGATGATGTTCTGGCGGACCACCTTGGAGATCGGGCGGATGGTGCGCCGGTACATCTCGCCAAGCCAGGGCCCGGTGCAGACGACGATGACATCGGCTTCCAGCGGCTTGCCATCCAAATGCAGCCGTTCCGCCTCGTCGCACGTCACATGGCCACGTTGGACCCGGCCCCCCTCGCGCTCAAACAACTTTGCGGTGCCGACGACCGCGGCATGGGACATGACCATCCCTGCCTCCGGCTCGAACAGGCCCCAGGCCACTTTCGTGGTGGCAAACTGCGGAAAGCGCACCCGGATCTCGTCAACACCGATCTTGAAGTGCGGCACGCCGAGCTTCTCGAAGGTGCCGATCGTGGCATCCTCCCAGTCCGTGTGCCCTTCGCCGGCCAGGATGAGCGCACCACACTCGTGATAAAGCGTGGTGCCGATTTCCTCCTGCAATTCCATCCAGCGCAGCCGCGCCTCGCGCACCCATTGGGTGTAGAACTCGTCCTTGCCGTGGATCGAGCGGAAGATGCGGTTATAATCACTTGAAGACGCGCGGGGATGTCCGGGTTCCCAGCGGTCGATGAGGGTCACAGATGCGCCCTTCCGGAGCAGGTGCAATGCCGTCATGACACCGGCAATTCCGGCCCCGACCACGATGGCCTCTGGCTTCAGCGGCATCACAAACAATCCCTTGCATACGGACCTGTTTGAATACAGTATACAAAGAAAGATGAGCGGACAAGCCAAGGACCGCGTGAGGAGAATTGGTCCGGCTTGACCGAGGCTATGGGAGGAACGAATGGCCGCAGACTTCACCAAACTGCCGGAAGGTACGCACACCGTTGCCATGGGCACAGGCGACATGAACGGCGTGATGCGCGGCAAACGCATACCGGCAAGCCATTGGCCGACCATCTGCAAGAACGGAAACGCAATGTCGATCGCGACGTTCGCCATCGATATGACCTGCGACGTCTGGGACACGCCATATGTGAACTTCGACAACGGCTATCCGGACATGCATCTCTTCCCCTGTTCAGAGCCGGTACCGGTTCCGTGGGAAGAAGGCGTCGCGTTCTGCATCGGCCGCACCGAGGGCATGGACCACAAGCCGGTTCCGATCGACCCCCGGGGTGCGCTGGTCGATCAGGTCGAGCGGGCTGCGTCCATGGGCTACACGGTCAACGTGGGCACAGAGCTGGAATTCTATCTGCTAGACCCGGAAACCAAGCAGCCGCGTGACAGCGGCATCCAGGTCTACAGCCTCGCCCGTGCGGCGGAGCTTGAGCATGTGCTCGGCCCGATCCGCTCTCAGATCAACGAGATGGGTATCCCCATCGAGCAATCAAACCCGGAATATGCCGCAGGCCAGGTTGAGGTGAACATCCGCTTCGATGAAGCGCTGCTTGCGGCGGATCGTGTGATCATGTTCCGCAATCTGGTGAAGGAATTGGCGCAGGCGCACGGATACATAGCCACATTCATGGCCAAGCCCCTGGCACTGGAATCCGGCAATGGCTTCCACACTCATCACTCTCTATGGAAGGACGGCGCGAACGTCTTCTCCGATGGCGGCAAGCTGAGCGCTGCGGGCCGGTCCTATCTCGCCGGCATGCAGTCGAGAATGGCCGAAACGGCGCTGGCCTCGGCCACCACGCCGAACGCCTACCGGCGCCGCCAGCCCTACACGTTCTGCCCGATCAACACCTGCTGGGGCATCGACAACCGGACGGTCGGCCTCCGCGTCATCGAAGGCTCCGACAGTTCAACCCGTGTGGAAAAGAGGGACGGCTCAGCCGACTGCAATCCCTACTATCACATCGCCTGCGAACTGGCCGCCGGGCTCGACGGGATGGAAAACAATCTCGAGCCGACCCCCATGTGCGAGGGCAACGGCTACGAGCTGGAGGATGCCGAACCGATCCCGGCCGATCTCGGCACAGCGGTGGAACTCGCCAGGAATTCCGAATTCATGAAGTCCGTGATCGGCGAAGATCGTCTGGCGATCCTGATCCAGCAGGCTGAACGCGAACTCGGCTTCATCGAGGAGTACCATGCCAGCAATCTCTGCCCGGTCGAATCCGAACGCTATCTGACCAATCTGTGATGAAACTCGCCCGCGTCACCGGCACCGTCACCGGCACGGTCAAGGACAGCCAGCTCACTGGACAGAAGATGCTGCTGGTCGACATCGTGGATGCGGGCGGCACCGTGCTTGAGCCGTCGGTTGTGGCCCTTGATGTCTGCAGCGCCGGCCCGGGCGACCACGTGGTGGTAAGCACCGGCTCGGCCGCGCGGCTTCCGGCCCAGACCAGCGGTGTCCCCACGGATGCGACAGTGGTGGCGATAATCGACGAAATCACCGTGGACGGCAAAACCGTCTACTCAAGCTCTTGAACCTGATCGAGAAGAGGATCTGAAGATATGGCGCAAAAGATTGCTCCCGGCCAGTCGGCGCTGGGTATGGTCGAGACCCGCGGCTACACCGCGGCAATCGAGGCGGCGGACGCTATGGTCAAGGCGGCCAATGTGCACATCGTCTCAATGAACAAGGCCGGCGGCGGACTGATCAGCGTGGTCATCCGTGGCGAGGTTGGCGCGGTCAAGGCGGCTGTCGATGCCGGGGCCGTTGCAGCCAACAAGATCGGTGAGGTCATCGCCGTCCACGTCATCCCGCGTCCCCATGACGAGGTGAACGACGTACTGGCCGGTATTGGCGGCGGCGGCTCGGACTAGGAACGTCCCGCCCGCGTTGCGTATCCGAACGATAAGGTGCTGAGGCTCCATGAGCACGGCCGACTTTCAGAAAATGGCGAGCGCGCTGGCAGGCGACAAGCGTGAACCGCTGACTGATCTGCCCTCTGTTCAGAAGGTAACCGTCCTGGGCGCAGGCCCGGAGGCGCAGGCGATTGCGTGCCACTGCCTGTCGGAAGGCGCTGATGTGCTCATGTTCTCCGCCTACCGGGCTGAGCTTGAGCCCCTGCGCCAGGCCGGCGGCATTTCGGTGCGCGGTGAAGGTCCGGTCGGCAATTACCAGATCGATCAGGAGGGACCGTCCATCCGCCTGACATCGGAACTCGATGCGGCTGTTGATCATGCGGACGTCATCTTCGTCACCGGCCCGGTTCTGAAGCAGCGCACCTATTCGCTCGTGCTCGCGGGCCATCTGAAGGACGGTCAGATCATCGTGATCGCGCCCGGACGGAGCCTCGGTGCGATCGAGATGGCCTGGAACCTCAGGGTCGGCGGCAACACGACGGATGTGTCGATCGTTGAGCCCGGCCAGTTGCCATGGTGGGTGACGAAGGAAGGCAACACACTGACCTTCAGTGCGATCGGGCCGGCGAAATGCGGCGTCCTGCCGAGCAGCCGCCAGCGGGTGCTGGCTGCACTGCAGCCTTATCTTCCGAACATGGCGGCCGCTCCAAATGTCATAGAGTCCGGGTTTGCTGACGCCAGCGGATTCATAGAGGTCGCCGCCCTGATGCTTGGCGGACCGGCCATGGCGCCGGGCGGACCCGATCTGCCCGTGGGTGGCGTGCCCCTGGACGAACAGAACACATTCCGCAACATGATCGGCGAGCAGCACCGGGCGGTGATGCGGTCGATGGCGGCGGAACGCCGGGCCGTTGCCGCCAGGTGGGGCGTGCGCACCGTCCCGGAGAACACGGGTCTCTACGAGCTGAACACCGGCGCCGCCAGCGGAGCCGGGGCCCGGCCCGTGCCAACGCAGGAACACGCTAACGCTCTGGTCCGCTGCGCAGTGATCGGTTCACTGGTCCCGTTGACTTCGGCCGCTGATATCGCGGGTGTCGAGGTACCGACCACACGGGCGATGATCGCAACAGCCTGTGCCGCTCTGGGCGGGGACCTGATGAATGCCGGCCGCAGGCTCGATGCGATCGGCATTCCCTCCGGCAATCTGGAAGAAGCGCGCCGGGCGCTCAATGCAATTGCCGCGGGAGAGGCCTGATGGACGCTGACCTCCGCTCCATAGCAGCCGCCCGCAAAGCCGCGGACACGGCCTGGGACGCGTACAACAAGTTCCTGGGTGCTGATCCGGCCCTGGTAGACGAGATTGTGCAGGCCATGGCCCGCGCCGCCGAGCCCGAATGCGGACGCCTCGGCGAAATGGCTGCAGAAGAAACCGGCTACGGCAATGCCGAGGACAAGCGCTACAAGAACCTGTTCTGCTCGGTTTCGGTTGCTGACTGGCTGCGCACCATCAAGACCCTGGGTGTGCTCTGGCAGGACGATGTGACGAAGGTCGCCGCCATCGGCGAGCCCATGGGGGTGGTCGCCGCGCTGATCCCGGTGACCAATCCGACCTCCACGATCCTCTACAAAGTGCTGTCGGCAGTGAAGGCCGGTAATGCCATCGTCTGTGCCCCGCACCCGCGCGGTCTGAAATGCGGCCTGGAAACCACACGTGTGCTTGCGCGCGCAGCCGAAGAAGCCGGCGCACCGCGCGGGCTGATCCAGTGCCTCGACGAAGTGACCATTGCCGGCACAGATGAACTGATGCGCCATCGCCGGACCTCCGTCGTGATGGCTACCGGCGGCGCAGCCATGGTCAAGGCAGCCTATTCCTGCGGCAAGCCGACCCTGGCGGTCGGTCCCGGCAACGTTCCCTGTTACGTCCATGGCTCCAAGGCCAACGACCTGGCAGACATCGCCGAACAGATCATTATGTCGAAGTCGTTCGACTACGGGACGGCCTGCGTGTCTGAACAGGCGGTGATCGCCGACCGGTCGATTGCCCGCGAACTGCGGAACGAGATGAAACTGCAGGGCGCCTATTTTTGCACCCGCGCCGAAGCCGACCGGCTGGCGACGAAGCTCTTCACCTCCAACCTCCTGATCCATCCGGACAATGTGGGCCAGTCGGCGCAGCGGCTCGCCGAGGTCGCCGGCTTCGATCTGCCGCCACGCACCCGCGTGCTGGTTTGCGAAGAGACGGATGTGGGGCCCTCGACACCGCTTTCGGCAGAGAAACTGAACCCGGTGCTCGCCTGGTACGAGACGCCGGACGCTGCTCAGGGTATTGCCAAGGCAAACGAGATTGCCCGCTTCGGCGGCTGGGGCCACACAGCGGTGATCCACAGCGATGATCCCGACGTCGTTGCCGAGTACAGCAAGATCCCGACCGGCCGCGTGCTCGTGAACACGCCTGCAATCGCGGGCGGCATGGGATTTTCCACCGATCTTGAGCCCAGTTTCATGCTGGGGACGGGCACATCGTCGGGCTCCATTGTCTCAGACAATGTCAATGCCCTGCATCTCATCAACATCAAGCGCGTGGCCTATGAATCCCGGCCATGGCGCGATCTCTACGAGCTATTTGGAGACTGAGCGTGGCGTCCAACCTCACCATCCGTGCCCTGATGCAGATCGACAGCCTGCAGCCGAAGTTCGCAGCCTATAACGGTGCGACCGTCCGCGGCTCCATACCTCTCGCCGGGGACTCAATCCTGGTGGGGGAACTGGCGCCCGGCAACGAGGTGTTCTCGCTCATCGATATCGCCCTGAAAGCCAGCCGCTGCGAGGCGACGAGCCAGATTGTCGAGCGCGAGTTTGGCTTTTTCATCCTGCGCTCTCCGGTCAATACGGAGGTGACCGCGGCGAAGGACGCGATCCTTTCAGAACTCGGGCTCAGCATCGGCTCCCGGATCAAGCCCCGTATCGAATCCACGCAGCTGATCAACTCCGTCGAGCCATACCAGGCGCAGCTGCTGAACCAGTGGGCCTCCGGCTCGCTCATCGTTCCCGGGCAGACGCTGGGCATCGTGGAATGCGCCCCGGCCGCCTACGTGTCGATCGCTGCGAACGAAGCGGAGAAACGGGCCGATATCGACATTGTCGAGGTGCGCGCGCTCGGGCGCTACGGACGCTTTTTTATGACGGGATCGGAAGCCTCTGTGGAAACAGCGATGGAAGCCGCCGTCGACGCTGTCAATGCCGTGACGGGTGTCGAGGCCGGCTGATGGCGAACCGGGTCATAGGCTCTGAGCATGTGACCGAAGCGGCCCAGCGCGGGCGCCGAATCATCGAAGTCATGCCCGGCGACATCGTCACGCCGACCGCGCGTGAATCGGCGGAGCGCATGCGCGTTCAGC
The DNA here is from genome assembly GCA_039030315.1 of Pseudomonadota bacterium. Classification (GTDB taxonomy): domain Bacteria; phylum Pseudomonadota; class Alphaproteobacteria; order Rhizobiales; family CAJQND01; genus JAAEUE01. The sequence goes on along the minus strand of JBCCEL010000081.1, from coordinate 3,552 downwards.
TGGTAGACGGACCTCTGGAAAAACCCGTCGCAATCGAGAGTGACGGCGCCACCGCAGCCCGCCGCTCCCTCTACCGGCGCAATCCGAAGTGGACTTCACCGCAACCGCACACAAGCCGGAATGTCTCCACGATCCGGCGCCTCGCGCTGGTGGGGGCAGGCGGGGTCGGCGCATCGGTCGCCCATCTTTCCGCCATGCAAGGCGTCGCGGACGAGATCGTCCTCATCGATGTGGTGCCGGGCCTTGCGGAATCCATCGCCCTCGACCTCAACCATGCCTCGGGCATTACGCGATCCAAGGCCGGTGTCACCGGCGGCACCAGCCTCAATCTCGTGGAGGGTGCGAACGTTGTCGTTGTGACGGCCGGCAGGCCCCGCACGCCCGGCATGTCACGGGCGGATCTGCTTCAGGTCAATCGCCGGGTCATACGGTCCGTTGCCGAGGCGGTGAAATCGAGCGCGCCAGGCGCCGTCGTCATCGTCGTGACCAATCCGCTGGACGAGATGACCGTCGAAATGCTGCGCGCCACCCAGTTTCCGCGGAACCAGGTTCTCGGCATGGCCGGCACGCTGGACTCCAGCCGCTTCCGCAGGTCGCTTGCCGCAAAGGCTGGCGTGAACGCGGCGGATGTGGAGGCCATGACACTCGGCAGCCATGGCGACGAGATGGCGCCTATCGTCTCACGCGCCCGCATACGCGGGCGGCCGCTCTCGACATTTCTCAGCGATGGGGCGGTGAATGAATGCGTGCAGGATGCGATCACCGGCGGGGGTCAGGTGGTGGCGCTGCGCAAGACCGGATCCGCGGCCCTTGCTCCGGCCCACGCCATTGTCGAGATGCTCGACCACATGCGCGGCGCCCGCGCCGGACTGGTGCCGATATCCGTCATGATGGATGGCGAATACGGCATTGAGGACGTAGTGCTCGGCGTCCCCTGCCGCCTCGGCATGAGCGGCCTGCTCGAGGTCTCGGAGGTTCCCTTGTCGGAGCATGAAGCCGCCCAGTTGCGGGCCGCCGCCGACGCCATTCGGGAACGTCTGCAAGACTGATTAATTGGAACTGAAACGCGTCACACCCGCGAAGGCGGGTGCCCAGAGCCGCACGCGCAGATCTGTGCAGGTCGCCCCGGATGCCCGCCTTCGCGGGCATGACAACAAGAGAATTAAACGAGCGGCCGGAAAAGGACCTGCAGAAACCGCGGACGCGGCCTTCTCAATCAAAAGCGCCGGACGAAAAAAAACCGGCTGAGCGGGATTTCGTCGCTGAACGTCTGATGCCCAATCCACCGAATCTTCCCGCACCCAACGTGACCGGAATTCGTGCTGCCCTGGGAGATTTGATATCTGTCTTGGCATTCGTGGAGACAGAAACTTTCAAGCGATCGCCTGACGTGGTTTTGAAACACCTCGACATCCTCATTGGCCGCGATTAGCGCGAAATGCTGAACTCCGGGGTTGGCGCTGTCTCCCGGTGAGATGCAGTATTACTTTGATTAATCGTACTTTTTTTACCCCTGTGACGCACGTCACTGCTGGTGCTCAGAGGTTCCCGTACAAAGGTCTCAACAACGCAAAAGAGATCTGCACAGACGCAAGATCGGGCGAACCTGAAGAGACAAGGAACCGAAACAATGATCCGCAACGCAATCATCGCAGCTGCAGCAGTCGTCGCCATCGCAGGCGCGGCAACCTCGGCTGAGGCCGGCAACTACGGTCATGGCTGGGGCCATGGTCACGGTTGGGGCCACGGTCACGGCTACGACCACGGTTACACCTACAAGCCGCGCTTCCACTACAAGCGCAAGTGCCACCGGGTGAAGGTCGGCCACCGCAAGGTCTGGGACGCCTACAGCTACACGTATTTCTACAAGCCCGTCTTCAAGACCCGCTGCAAGCGCTTCAAGGTCTGGCACTGAGGACCCGCACCGCCTCCGTCACTCCCGCGAAAGCGGGAGCCTGGAACGAGCCACTGAGACCGGAGGGCTTTGCTCTGGATGCCGCCTGCGCGGGCATGACGAAAGAAAAACCACCGGGTGGCCGTAACGAGATCTGCAAAAAGCAGGAAGGCGGCCTCCTCAAACAACAGCAGCCGGACGGCCCCTCCCACCCAACCGGCGCCCCGATTTGACCCTGACCCCCGCCTGGACCACCGGACGAAAAGAAACCGGCCAGGCGGGGTTTTCCTGTCTAAACCCCCAGCGCCACGCCGTCATGTCCCGGGTCGGCGCCGCCGGTCAGGGTGCCGTTGTCTATCCGGATGCCGTGGACGGCGGCGATGCCGAAGCCGAGGGCGGAGCGGATGACTTCGTAACCATCGCCTTCCAGCGGCTCCACGAGATAGCCGGGGATACGGTTGGTGATATCGATGGCGTTTGAGGTCGAGGAGAAGCGCGGGGCGGAGACTGCCTCGACGGCGCTCATGTCGAAGTCCATGACGTTCAGCAACGCGTGCAGAACTCCCATGGCGATTTGCGTACCGCCCGGTGCGCCGACGACGTAGCGCGGCCGATCGTCCCTGAAGGCGATCGTCGGGCAGACCGAGCTGAAGCGGCTCTTGCCCGGCGCGATGGAACCGGCATTGCCGGGCCGGGGATCGAAGACCGCCATGCAGCCATTGTACATGAAGCCCAGGCCATCGCTGATGACGCCTGACGGCATGCCGAGCGAGTGGGTCATGGTCACGCACATGCCGTCCTTGTCGACCACGGCCACGTGGGTGGTGTCCTTGGGTTCGGGCTGGCCGAGGCGGGTCACGCTCATTTTCTCACCGCCCTTGATCCGGTCCGCCAGCCCTGCGGCGTAGGCCTTGTCGGTCAGGTGATCCGGGATGGTAACGAAGGCGGGGTCGCCGACATGTGCGTCCTTGTCGGCGGTGGCCGCCTTCATGGCCTCGCAGACGGTGCGGATATACTCCGTCGAGTTGTGCCCCATGCCCGCAAGATCGAAGTTCTCCAGGATGTTGAGCATCTCCACCAGCATGATCCCACCGCCGGGGGGATGACAGGTGGCGATGGAGAAATCGCGGTATGTGCCGCGCAAGGGCTCGGTGCGGGTCAGCCGGTACTGCTCCAGGTCCGCCTTGCGAAGAAGGCCGCCATTGGCCTGCATATCCGCATCGATCCGGTCGGCGATCTCGCCGCGGTAGAAGACGTCCGCACCCCCCTTGGCGATCAGGCTGAGCGAGCGGGCAAGGTCCGGGTTGGCGACATGCTCGCCGATGCGCTTGGGGTTGCCGTCCGCATCGAAATAGGCCTCGCGGCCGGTCTTCGTTATTGCCAGCCGCTCTGATACCTGCACGCGGCCAAGATCGGCCCCGTGGGTCCACCAGTAGTAGACATGCGGGCGCACATGGAATCCGGCTTCCGCCTGGGCCACCGCCGGCGCGCAGATATCCGCCCAGTCCCAGCTGCCATAGTCCTCCGCCGCAGTGTGATAGGCGAGCAGTGAGCCCGGAGTGGTGACCGCCTGGTAGCCGAGATCGTTGACATTGCCCTTGAGGATGAAGCCGAAACCGTCCCGGGTTTCCCCTTCCAGAAGGTCGAGCCACATATCC
>JBCCEL010000080.1:0-19198 GCA_039030315.1 Pseudomonadota bacterium | reverse complement strand
GGGGAGGACAGCAATGTTCTTTGCCCTGAAAAACGTTCTGAAGAGATGCATACGCGCAGGCAGTCTGATCGTCGTTGACCCGGATGGGGGGGAACATAGGTTCGGAGACGGCCAGGGTAAAACGATCAAGGTCCGCCTGCACGACAGGTGGCTTGCGCCGCTTCTGGTGCTGCGCCCGGACCCGGTTTTCGGCGAAGCCTATGCTGATGGCAGGCTGACTCTGGAGCAGGGAACCGTTTACGATCTCCTTGATCTGTTGCTCCCACAGTTTGATTTCGGCCGCGCCTATGCGCTCCGCTCGGGTGCGGCGTTGAACCGTATCGTGCATTCCCTGGGAAAACTGAATACGGTGACGCGCGCGAGAATGAACGTGGAGCACCACTATGATCTGTCTGGCGAGTTCTATGACCTGTTCCTCGACAGCGATCGGCAATACTCCTGCGCATACTTCGAACCGGGTGAAGGTTCACTCCACAGAGCGCAGCTGGCGAAGAAACGGCATATTGCCGCCAAGCTCAACATCGAACCGGGCATGGACGTGCTCGACATCGGCTGCGGCTGGGGAGGTTTTGCGCTGTACCTGGCGGAGAATTGCGGCGCGAGAGTCACCGGCATTACGCTGTCGAGCGAGCAGGCGCAACTCGCGCGGCAGAGGGTCCGGAACCGCCGCCTCGAAGGGCGTATCGAGATCAGGTTGATCGACTACCGGGAAGTTGAGGGCGCTTTTGACCGGGTGGTTTCGGTCGGCATGTTCGAGCATGTGGGGCCCCGTCATTTTCAGCAATATTTCAACACTGTACGCGAACTACTTGCAGTTGACGGAGTGGCACTGATCCACACGATCGGTCGCCCACACGGCCCCTATCCCACAAGCACATGGATTGAACGCTACATCTTCCCTGGAGGCTACCTGCCGGCCCTGTCGGAGATGCAGCAATCGATTGAACGCAGCGGTCTGTATCTTTGCGATGTGGAGGTGCTGCGCCTGCACTATGCCGAAACGCTTCGCCACTGGCGCCAGCGTTTCAAAGGTCACTGGGAGGATGCGGCGAATATCTACGATGAACGGTTCTGCCGTATCTGGGAATACTACCTGGCCGGATCGGAAGCTGCGTTCCGGCAGGAGTATTCCAACGTATTCCAGCTTCAGCTGGCCCGACATCAGAACGCTCTGCCCCAGACCCGGAGCTACATGGTCGAAACCGAAGAGAGGTTGCGCCGTATCGACGGCAAAAGCTGCCGGCCAAGATCGGTCCGGGCTCGTTCAGGCTGAATGAGACATCCCCGGGCAGATACAGTCTAGGCGACCCGGGCGGTCTCCCCTTCTGCTCTCAGCCATTCGGCGAGCTTTTTCAGAAGCGTGTCCTTGGAGACCGGCTTGGGGAGAAAGTCATCCATGCCCACCTTGAGCCAGCTTGCCGTTTCAGCGCCGGTCACATGGGCGGTGATGCCGATCACAGGCGTACGGCGCATGCTGCCGAGCTCACGCATCCTGATTTCCTCGGTCAGCTGAAAGCCATCGACGATGGGCATCGAGATGTCCGAGAGGATGAGGCGTGGCCGGCACTGGTCGAAACAGTCCAGCGCCTGGGAACCGTTGGCGACGATCCTGTACGAATAGCCCGACAGTTTCAGGATCTCGTCGAAGAGGAGCCGGTTAACTTCGCTGTCTTCGGCCACGAGGATGTCGATCTCACCCTGCTCGGCCTCGGCCGGCGTGAATGCATCAGAGATTTCAACAGGTGCCGGCGCGGGGACACCAGAGCACGCCTCCTGTTCTTCGGCGTCTGCCGGTCCCTGCGGGTGCATCACCCGGACAATTAGATCGAGCAGCTGCGAGGCTCTGATTGGTTTCGTTAGGTGCCCTTCGATGCCGAGTTCCCTGAAGCTTGAACCGTCCTCGGTCTGGTCGACCGATGTGAGCATGATGATTGGAACTGACGCTGTGTCAGGGTTGCTCCGTATGGCCCTGGCGAGATCTCCCCCATTGGTTTCGGGCATGTGGTAGTCGAGAATGGCCAGGTCTATGCCGATGCTCCGCTCATGTGCGGCCTTGAGCACATTCAGCGCCTGCGCAGCGGTTGCACAGGCCGCCGCATCGAACTTCCATGCCTTCAGGTTTTCCGTCAGGATGTCGCGGTTCGTTTCAATATCATCCACCACGAGAACCCGTGAACCCGTCAGATCCACGGGCGGAAGCGGCTTGGGGCGCGCCCCTTCAACGACGGGGAATTCGACGGAGAAGTAAAAACGGGAACCCTCGCCCACCGTGCTCTCGACCTCCAGCTTCCCGCCCATCAGTTCCACAAGCGAGGCCGATATCGCAAGGCCAAGCCCCGTGCCGCCATGCTTGCGGGTGGCCGAACCGTCAACCTGCGAGAACTTGCCGAAAATGTCCTGAATCTTGTTCTCCGGAATGCCTATCCCGGTGTCCTGAACCTGAAAATCGAGCCGCTGTTTTCCGTCGGCCGCCGGACCGGCAGAGACATCGACGATCACCGATCCCCTTTCGGTGAACTTCATGGCATTGCCCACAAGATTCGTTACGATCTGACGCAGACGACCGGCATCGCCCTCAAATTTTCCGGGTAGGGTCGGATCTATCCGGACGATCAATTCCAGTCCCTTCTCCGCAGCATTCGAGGAGGCGAGCACAGCAACGTCCTCAATGGCCTCAGCGAGATGAAACGGTTCGAGCGTCAGCGTGAGCTGGCCGGCATCAATTTTCGAGAAATCGAGAATGTCGTTGATAATGGTGAGCAGTGCGGACCCCGACTTCATGATGGTATTGGCGAATGTCGTCTGTTTGTCGTCCAACTCGGTGCGGACAAGCAGTTCGGCCATCCCCATCACACCGTTCATCGGTGTCCGGATCTCGTGGGACATGTTCGCCAGGAACTCGGACTTGGACCGATTGGCACTTTCCGCTTTCTCCATGGCGGCAATCAGTTCCTCCTGCCGCTCCTTCATGTCGGTGATATCGCGTCCTATGCCGTAGTAACCGCGAAATCTGCCGGTTTCATCGAAGTCCGGCTTGCAACTGATGGAGAGCCAGACGGTGGAGCCGTCATCTTTCGTTCTGGGATGCACGAAGTCTCTGATCGGTTCATGAGTTGCGAGGCTGTGCAGATGTTGCTGCCAGGCAGCCTCGTCCACATTCGGGATACCGGTTTCCTGCCGGGTCTTGCCGAGCAGATTGCGCGGGGGGACCCCGGTAATCTGTTCAAACCGGTCGGAAAAATAGGAAAAGCGCAGTTGGTCGTCCATTTCCCAGAACCAGTCAGATGCGGTTTCCGCAAATGCCCTGAATCGCCGTTCGCTCGCTTCAAACGCGGTGTCGAAGGCTTGCCGTTCAAACTCGGAGCCAACACGTTCAGCCGAAATCTCCAGTACGGTGCCAACATGCTCGAGTGTTTCATGGGGCTCAGCGAAGTAAGCCACCAGTGCGCCGCTGGCGCGGCCTGCAAGATTGAGGACGGGGATTGCGGCTGCCGAATGTGTGTTCAGCGAGCGCGCGACCGGATCGATTGGAAAGTCTTCCGACGAGTTGCCTGAGATGAGAAGTGCGCCCCCTGTGGCGTCCAGCGCTTCACCCGCAATTGTTCCCTCGGCCTTGAAAGTTTTGAGAACCGGACGGTCTTCCCAGCCGGACATCGCAACAACACGGAGGGTCTGCTCGTCGTGCGTGAGCCGCTCGGCAATAAGCATGCTGCAGGCACCAAGGCCCTGCCCGAGAAACTGCACCACCTGGCTATAGAAACCTTCGCCGTAGAAGCCCTGAGTCGCGGCACTCAGGTCTTTCAACATGCCGAGAGCTTGTTCTGTTTGAAGTTCAGGCCGCATTGTCGCCACCGCAGATGCAATCGTTCACGGCAACATCTCGGGCGCGCGCGGTTACCAATTGGTTAACGCGACGCGGTCGATGGTCAGCGCTCCATTTTCAGCGCTAACTTACTGATATTTCGAGCCCTCTCCAAGACGGTCACGCGGAAGCGGAAGGGGGCTGGAGAATCACCTTTTACTTTTTCTGCAGGAAGGGCTTGTGCCTATTCGCTGTAGATTTCCACGGCCGACGAACCGAGCGTGTAGCCGACCGGGATATCGGCGCTTCCATCAACGAAGCTGAGGGCTTTGCTCGAGAGCTTCGTTTTCATGGTGCCGGTGACCCAAACAGGCGTGTAAAGGTCCTCGGTCTTGAAAGACTGGTTGGTTTCCACAAAGACGATCTGATTGGGCGGCGGAACCGGAGCGTGGATGCAGGCTCCGATATAGGGCACGAGCAGGAACTCCGTCTCGCCGGTTTCGGAAAACTGCAGTGGGAGGAGATAGCCGGCCAGTTTGACTTGCTTGCCGTCAAGCGCGGCATTCAGCTTCTGGCTCCGCTCATCAGTGGCGAGTTGCCAGGCCTTGTAGTCCCGGATCAGCTTGTCCGTGTCGATGCCCTGGCCCTTGAGTTCGCGCTCGTAGGTTTCGGCATCCTCGACGCCGGCCTTGTAGTCCTCGGAACTCCGCTGCTCGTCATTCAACGAGTTTGCCCACACAATCGTCTCCACCTCCAGGCGGCGGTAAAGCTCAAATTCAGCCAAGGGATCTTCGAGTTCGTTTTCGAACTTGGGCAGGAGATCTTCCCAGACCAGCGTCTTCGGTGGAACGGCGTGAGCGGCCGTCAGGCTGGCGATCAGAATGAGTAGTCCCCAAATCCTGGCAGAGACTTGCATCACTTTTGCTCCCTATCGGACTGGCGCTATCTAGGAACCGCTGCGGCAGAGGTCAAGGCGCCAGATTCGGGGCTGTTATAAAGCGAATATCACGGGTGAAACGTTCAAATTCAATTGAAGAAAAAAATGGAACCAAACATCAACTGGATCGTTCTCCGGCGGGCACACGACCAACCCGTCCGGAGACGATCAGAAGATGCGACTGCGCACTTAGACCTCGGGCCCAAGGGCAACGGTCTTGATGGTTTCGAGCGACGAGCCCGCAGCAAGGACGCAAGCAATGCCGTTGGGCCGCGTGAACAGGGCGGTCCAATTGCCTGACCTGGAAACGAAAAGCTCCATAACGCCTTTTTCGGAAACGAGACCGACGGCGGTGCGGTGTTCCTTGTACTTCTTGGTCAGTACCTTGACGATTTCATCATGCTGGCCACAGCGTGAGGCGGCTTCTGCCGGCTTGGGAACGGCTTGCGCCCCAAGTGCAGCTACTCCGGCGATCAACGCCAAAGCAGCGGGTTTCAGTCGTGTGCTGGTCATCGTGACCTCCGTTGGTTCGAGAGCGCCGCGGCGGAATATGCCGACCATGCCCTAATCTGGAACTCATAGTGCCACGCGCCCGTCGAACCTCCCCTGAACTGCGAGTTCATCTGCTGTTCACACCTGCGGCGGGGTAACCGGTTGCCCGGCGCCGGCCAGAGGCGTATGGCTCCCCTCCCCGTTCGAGGCCCCATGTCCCAGCAAGCTGATCAAAGCGTTTCTACGGAGTTCGTGGCCCTGATGGCGCTGCTGATCTCGCTGGTGGCCCTGTCGATTGATGCCATGCTGCCCGCCCTTCCTGCGATCGGCGAGGAACTCGGCGCCAGGAACGCGAATGACGCCCAGCTTGTGCTGTCGGCGCTGTTTGCCGGACTGGCGGCGGGGCAGATGATCTACGGCCCGGTCTCGGACAGCATCGGGCGCAAACCGGCGATTTACGCCGGACTTGCAATATTTTCAGCGGGCTGCGTGCTGTCGGTTCTCGCAGCAAGCTTCGAGGTCATGATCCTCGGCCGCATCCTGCAGGGCCTCGGCGCAGCAGGTCCGCGCGTCGTCGTCGTCGCCCTGGTCAGGGACCGCTACGAGGGGCGGGCGATGGCCCGCGTCATGTCGTTCGTGATGATGGTCTTCATCTGCGTTCCGGCCCTGGCGCCCGCTATCGGCCAGACCATCCAGCAGTTCTTCGGCTGGCGGGCCATCTTCGTAAGCTTCCTGGCCATTGCGCTGATCGGCCTGTGCTGGTTTGCGGCGAGGCAAGAGGAAACCTGCAGGCGCGAGGACCGGGTTCCCTTTGTCGGCGGCGTGATCCTGTCCGGCATCGTGGAAACCCTCAAGAGCCGCGTGGCGCTGGGCTACACCATCGCAGCCGGCTTCGTGTTCGGGGCCTTCATCGGCTTTCTCGTCTCCGCCCAGCAAATCTTCCAGACCACTTATGGTACCGGCGAACTCTTTCCGCTTTACTTTGCGATTCTCGCGATCGCCGTCGGCTCCGCGTCCACCGTCAACGGCACCATCGTGATGCGGTTCGGCATGCGTCTGATCTCTTTTCGAGCCGTATTGATCATGAGTCTCTTGTCGGCCCTGTTCTGGCTCTATCTTCTGACCTTGACCGCAGCGCCTGAATTCTGGCTGTTCATGGCCTACATGCTGATGACCTTTTTCTGCTTCGGTCTGCTGCTCGCCAATTTCCAGGCGCTTGCCATGGAACCACTCGGCCACATCGCGGGCGTTGGTGCGGCGGTGGTCAGCTCGCTCACGACCGTCATCTCGCTGATACTCGGAACGATCATCGGCCAGCTTTACGACGGCACCATCTTGCCCATGGTTTCAGGCATTGCCGGACTGGCGATCCTCTCCGTGTTCACGATGATGTGGACCGACCGGAAGCCCGTCTAGCCACGGTCGCGCATCAGCCGCGCCTTGTCGCGCTGCCAGGAGCGGTCCTTTTCGGTCTGGCGCTTGTCATGCATCTTCTTGCCCTTGGCGAGCGCCAGTTCCAGTTTGGCCCGGCCGCGCGCATTGAAATAGAGCTTGAGAGGAACAAGGGTCAGGCCTTCGCGTTGAACCGCGCCGATCAGGCGGGCGATCTCCCGGCGGTGCATCAGCAGTTTGCGCGGCCGCCTGGGCTCGTGATTGAACCGGTTTCCCTGATTGTATTCCGGGATGAAGCTGTTGATCAGCCAGAGCTCGCCGCCTTCCTCGGTGGCGTAGGACTCTGCGAGGCCGGCGCTGTTCTCGCGCAGCGACTTGACCTCCGTGCCCACAAGCTCAAGGCCGGCCTCGAAGATCTCGATCAGTTCAAAGTTAAAGCGGGCCTTGCGGTTGTCCGCAATTATGGTGCGGCCGGGTTCCCGGCGCGCCGTTTTGGCCCCGCCACGTTTTTTCGACATTGTTTGAGCGGGCTGCCGCCAAGAGCACTTAGTTAATCAGTCCCGCATGAGCCATCGCGTCACGCACGCGCTCGCGGGTCGCATCAGTAACCGGCACCAGAGGCAGCCGGATCTGCTCAGAGGATTTGCCGAGAACCGATGCTGCATACTTCACCGGTCCGGGACTTGTTTCCACGAACAGGGCTTCATGCAACGGCATCAGACGATCCTGAATACCGATTGCGGCGGCATAGTCCCCGCTCGCGCAGGCGGCCTGGAATTCCGAGCAAAGCCGCGGTGCGACATTGGCCGTCACGGAGATGCACCCTATGCCCCCATGGGCGTTGAACCCCAGAGCGGTTCCATCTTCGCCGGAGAGCTGAATGAAATCCTTGCCACACTCCCGCCGCTGCTTCGACACCCGGTCAAGCTCTGCGGTTGCGTCCTTCACACCGACGATATTGGTGACATCCCTGGCGAGGCGGGCCATGGTCTCAACCGAAATATCCGCAATCGTGCGACCAGGCACGTTGTAGAGGATATTCGGGAAGTCCGCACATTCCGCCACGGCCTTGAAGTGCTGGTAGAGGCCTTCCTGCGTCGGCTTGTTGTAGTAGGGCGCAACAACCAGCGCGGCATCAGCACCGGCTGCATGAGCGTGCTGCGTGTAGTCGATCGCCTCTGCAGTGTTGTTGGAGCCGGTGCCGGCGATGACGGGTACGCGTCCCGCCGACACCTCGACGGCAATCTCGATCACCCGCTTGTGCTCATCATGTGACAATGTCGGGGACTCGCCCGTCGTGCCCACGGGCACGATACCGTTACTGCCCTCGGCAATCTGCCACTCGATGAACTCCTGCAGCGCCTGCTCATCGATCCCGCCGTTCTTGAACGGCGTGATGAGCGCCGGAATGGACCCGTATATCATGATACCAACCTTCTTCGCGCGCAGAACCGGTCACCTCGGCACTCGCGTCTCTTCACATGCGCATCACATTAGACTGAAGCGGTGCGTCTCACAAGCTGCAGCCACAAAAACGACGCTTTCACGCTTAATCAAGCTCCAGCAGCAACGGCTAACGGCGATGCGATCACCAGCGGTCCGAATTGTGCAGAGCATAATGGACGCGGACCGCAAATCGCGATAGCTACACACGCAAGTGGGCCTGAGAATTTGAGATGCGGCAACTTTTGACGTTAATCGTCAGCCTTTTGATGACATGCGGTGTTTTGAGCACCGCCGCCGTGGCCGCTGCTTTGGCGGCCGATAAACGTGCGGGCATCGCCCATCTGGACCGCCACCCCGACGCCTTTGCGCTTAGGATCAAGTCCGCCAATTGGGATGCGGACAAACCCGCAATGCGGGCGATCAAACTCGCACTCGAAGGCAAGCATCTCCAGGCACAGGAGATAAAATCGGAACTGGACGATGTCACCGCACGGAAGCTCATTGACTGGCTTTGGATCACGGGCCGAAAGGGAACCGGGTTTGTACCGTTCATCCATCGTTTCATCATTGACAATCCGGACTGGCCAAATCTGCGGCTGATCAGATCGCGAGCTGAGCGCTACATGTACGCGCAGGGAACGCCTCTGCCAGACGTGCGCTGGTATTTCAGGGACAATCCGCCGCTCACGCCGGTTGGAAAGTATCTCTACGGACTGGCGCTGCGAAAAACGGAACCGGAACGTGCCGAGAAACTTGTAAGGGCATCGTACCGCACCCACCGGCGCGGCGCTGCGTTCTCGGGACGCCTCTCTGAAACGTTTCCCGGGTGGATCACGGACGAAGACAAGTTCGCCCGCCTCTCGCGGCTGATCCTTCTGCACGAGACGACGCTGGCAAAGAAGAATGCAGCAACCATGGGCGGCCCGTTCCCCAAGATTGCAGCCGCTGCCCACAAGCTTCTGACCCAGGCCAAGGATGCAGAGGCGGTCAAACTGGCCCTGCCTCTCCGATACCGCTACCAGCCTGCGTTGCAGTATGCGCTCATGCGGTACCATCTCAGAAAATCCCGGCAAAAGGTCACAATCCGGGTCGGTAAGGGTAAGAAAAAGAAGAAGCGCCGCGTTACCAGGTACCGCCCCGAATTTGTCCGCAAGGCCATGGATGCGATGCTGCTAGCCACCCACGGGCACAAGGAGTTGCCGGAGGCCGACAAATGGTGGAAAGAGCGCAAGGGCATCATCCATGCCTCACTGTCCTCGAAGAAACCGGCGTTCGACAAGCAGACCGCCTACAAGCTGGCGGCGAACCATGGTCTGGCGCGTGGCATCTTTCTCACCGACGCCGAATGGATGGCCGGCTGGATTGCAATGCGCTGGCTGAAGGATGCCGCCCTGGCTGAACGGCACTTTCGCACCTCCCTGAGCGCCGCCATCAGAACGGGCGACAAATCCCGGGCCTACTACTGGCTCGCTCGGTCTCTGGCAAAGCAGGGAGATCGCAAGGAAGCCCTGAAGCACGACCAGTTGGCTGCCGGGTACGGTTTTACATTCTATGGCCTGCTGGGCGCCGGGGAAGCTGGAGGTTTTGCCAATGCCAGTCCTCTGCCTCCATCCGGAAACAAGTCCACACAGGCCGCGATGCACATGCGCGCATCCGGACGGCTGCGGGCGCTTGAGCTCCTGGTGAGGGCCGGCGCAAAGCGCCAGGCCACACAGTTCGCGCTGCAGCTTGCGCGCGGCGCCCGAACCCGCGATGAGCTTGCGGTGATCATGCAGGCGGTGGAAAATGTCGGTAGCCTGCCACTCGCCATGAAGGTTGCCCGTCAGGGTGCGTGGGCCGGCCACCATGTGGGGATGCCTGCCTATCCCGACGATCCCCTGCCCTCCTATAAACACTTGTCACCTGTGGGACCGGAACGTGCCCTTGTGCTCGGCATCGCCCGCCAGGAAAGCGAGTTTGATTCGGAGGCCGTCAGCCATGTCGGTGCCCGCGGCTTCATGCAGATCATGCCGGCGACGGGCAAATGGCTGTGTAAGCTCTACAGCCTGAAATGCTCCACCAACCAGCTGATCACGAGACCTGAGCTCAACGTTCAACTGGGATCCGCATTCCTCTACAGGCTCGTGGACGAATGGAAGGGCTCCTACATCATGGCGGCAGCCGGATACAACGCTGGTTCGAGCCGGGTGATAAAATGGAACAAGACCGTCGGCGATCCGCGCAAAGGGGAAATCGACCCTGTTGACTGGATCGAGCTTATACCCTTTACCGAGACCCGCAACTACGTGAAGCGGGTTATGCGAAACGTGCAGATATATCGCCGGTTCCTTGAGCCGCAGCGCGAACTCTCGATGCAGGATGATCTTGATCGCGGGCGTTTCCATCCGCTGAAGACGGCGCAGAACGAAACATGCGGCTCCGGATCCTCCGACAGGAAGTGCGTGGTGCAGGACTAGAGGGACCGGGGGCGCAGCGCACATGGAAGTTCTTCACGACTTGAAGGTCAGCGAGCCCAGGCTGCTCGCCGAGACTCTTGCTGAAGGCGTTCCAGACCACGAGCCCCGGGTCCAGTGGCACGACTTTCATTTCAGGAGCCAGGACGGCTTGAGGCTCTATGCCCGGGACTATGCGCAGACGGAGGGGCCCCTCGGTATCCCCCTCCTCTGCCTTGCCGGACTGTCTCGCAACTGCCAGGATTTCCACAAGTTTGCACGCAAGCACTCTCCTCGCCGGCGCATTATTACGATGGATTATCGTGGGCGTGGGCGATCAGAGTATGCGGCAGACTGGTCAACCTATAATCCCGTTCAGGAAATGCAGGATGCCCTGGCCCTCCTGACGGTGCTCGGCGTGCACGAAGTCATCGTACTGGGTACCTCCCGTGGCGGTCTAATTGCCATGCTCATGGCTGCCCTGCGTCCAACCGCTGTACACGGCGTGATCTTGAATGACGTCGGCCCGGAGGTTGAACCGCGCGGGCTGCTGCGCATCAAGGGCTTCATGAACCAGGGCGGCGACCCTCTTTCGTGGACAGACGCGGTCTTCATTCTGCGGCACTCCAACCGGGGCTTCGAAGGTTTGAGCGACGAAGACTGGCTGGCTTGGGCACGCCGGAACTATCGCAGTGTCAACGGCATGCCCGTTTCCGACTTCGATCCGAACCTGAACAAGATGTTTGCCACGCATGACGATCTGATTGAGGGAAGAGTGCCGACGCTCTGGGCACAGTACAATGCGCTCAAGCGCAGGCCTGTCCTGGTGCTGCGCGGCGCGAACTCCGACATTCTTGTGCCGGAAACCGTGGACCGAATGAGGGAGATCAAGCCCGATCTCATGGCCGAGACGGTGCCCGGCCGCGGCCACGCGCCGTTTCTCGATGAACGGGTTGCGGACGCGGCGATTTCCGATTTCCTGCTTCGCTACGGCTACCGAGACGACGAACCGGACTGATCAGACTGATCACTCCGGGGATGTTCGTGCCTCCAGAACATCCATACGCGGGGCTTCGGGCGATCCGGCACCGGATCATAGCCGCTGCCGCCCCACGGGTGGCAGGACAACACCCGGCTCAGGCTCAGCCAGAAACCCGCCCACGGCCCATGTATCCGGATGGCATCGCCAGCATACTCCGAGCATGTCGGCAGATAGCGGCAGCGGCGGCCCATGACCGAAGACAACGTGAGCTGATAGGTCCGGATCAATGCCAGCAGCACAATCGAAATAAAGCGGCCGGGCGCGGATCTGCTGTGGAGCTCTGGTCGTTCCGGTTGGCACATTTGTACACGTAATAGGCCCAATCATGCGGCCTGCCAAATCTTCGGCGCCCGGGCTCTTTGCCCGGTGGTTCGAATGTCGTAAGGAACCATTCAAACGGGGCCGCAAACGGAGAAAAAACCGATGGGCAGACTTGCTGGAAAGACCGCATTCGTAACCTCGGCAGGGGCAGGCATTGGGCGCGCCTCGGCGACCGCCATGGCGCAGGAAGGCGCCAAGGTCTATGCGACGGATATCGATGATGCGGCTCTGGCCAGCCTGGGTCAGGATGTAAACGGGATCGAAACCTTCACGCTGGATGCGCTCGACGCCGATGCCATCGCTGCGGCCGCAGATCGCGTGCCGGCGCCGGACATCCTGTTCAATTGCTCGGGCTTCGTCCACCACGGCACCATCCTCGATGCCGACGACAATGATTTTGATTTCTCCTTCAATCTGAACGTGAAGGCGCACTTCCGGGTGATCCGCGCTTTTCTGCCGGGCATGCTGGAGAATGGCGGCGGCTCCATTATCAACATGGCTTCCGTGGCCGGCAGCATCAAAGGCGCCCCGAACCGTGCGGTCTATGGCGCAACCAAGGGCGCCGTGATCGGCCTGACCAAGGCGGTCGCGGCCGACTATGTCACCCAGGGCATCCGTTGCAACTGCATCTGCCCCGGAACGGTGGATACCCCTTCCCTCGAGGACCGCATCAAGGCTCAGGGCGACTACGACAGTACGCGGAAGGCCTTTGTCGACCGCCAGCCTATGGGACGCCTCGCAACGGCCGATGAGATTGCGGCACTGGTCGTTTATCTCGGCAGCGACGAGTCCAGGTTCACAACGGCGACTGCCCAGATCATCGACGGCGGCTGGTCGATGTAACCATGGGGGAGCCCGGCAGTTTAAGCAAGATCGGGTTCGTCGGCGCGGGCACGATGGGGCACGGCATGTGCAGCTGCCTGCTCAAGGCTGGGTATGATCTGACCGTCGTTGCCAACCGCAACCGGGCACCGATAGACGATCTCGTGTCCAGGGGAGCGGTCGAGGCGAGCAGCCTTGACGAGCTTGCTGGAAGCTCAGATGCGCTCGTGCTGTGCGTAAGCAATTCGAACGTGGTCGAGCAGGTCGTCGACGAGACGCTGCCGGCACTGAAGGCAGGCAGCCTTGTCATAGATACCGGAACTTCCGAGCCGGCATCGACCCGTGCCCTCGCAGCGCGGTTGGCTTCGGCCGGGATCGAGTTTGCCGAGGCGCCGGTGACGGGCGGCAAGGTACAGGCCGCAGCCGGAGAACTGGGCGCGCTTGTCGGGGCGGAGGCGGCCGTGTTCGAGCGGGCACGTCCCTTGCTGGAGGCGTTCTGCAGGCAGATCCAGCATTTCGGCGCGCCAGGGGCGGGAAACACGGCCAAGCTCATCAACAACTACATGGTGATGGGGATCATCGCGCTGGTGACCGAGGCGTTCACCAAGGCTGATGAGGCGGATGTGGACTGGTCGAAGCTCTATGACGTGGTGACATGCGGTTCGGCCGATTCAGGCGTCTTGCGCCGTATCGTCGGCAATGCCAGGGACGGCGATTTCGGCGGATATGTGTTCGACGTGCAGGGTGCGCTGAAGGACATGAGCTACTTCCGCGGCGTGGCTGAGGAGCTGGGTGGCATGACGCCACTTGCAACCGCCGTGCACCGTGTCTTCGAGCAGGCGGTTGCCGATGGCCATGGCGAACGCCTGGTCAGCGAACTGCTCTCTCCGGACGTCAGAGGCGCAGGCACTGAGTGATGTCTGCCGAGCTGCGCACATGGCTGGCCTCTCTTGAGGAGGCGCTGTCCTCGGGCGATGCCAAGGGCGCATCTCTTCTTTTTGCCCCTGAGAGTTACTGGCGGGACATGGTGGCGTTCACCTGGAACATCGCCACCTTCGAAGGGCCATCGGCAATCGAGCAGATGCTTGCTGCAACGCTTGGCGCGACGGCGCCTCGTGACTGGAGACTGGAGGGGCAGCCGCAGGAGAACGAGGGGTGTCTGGAGTGCTGGTTTTCCTTCCAGACAGCTGCAGGTACCGGCCGCGGCCACGTCCGGCTCAGGGATGGCAAGGGCTTTACCCTGCTCACCACCCTCGCAAGTCTGCACGAACATCCCTGGCGGACGGGACGGCAGCGCCCACGTGGCGTCGACCATGGCGCCAGCAAGGGCAAGCAGACCCACACCGAGCGACGTGCCGCCGAAGCTGCAGCCCTTGGCCGTGATGCACAGCCCTATTGCCTCATTATCGGCGGCGGCCAGGGCGGCATGGCGCTGGCCGCCCGGCTTGATGCGATCGGCGTACCGAACCTGATCGTGGAGAAGAATGCCGAAGCCGGCGACAGCTGGCGCAACCGCTATCCCTCCCTCTGCCTGCATGATCCGGTCTGGTACGACCACATGCCCTACATACCGTTTCCAGACGGCTGGCCCGTCTTCACGCCAAAGGACCGCATGGCCGACTGGCTGGAGATGTACGCCAAGGTGATGGAGCTGAATTACTGGACAAAAGCCAGATGCGAGCACGCCGCGTTCGACCCCCGGGAACAGCGCTGGGTCGTTAAGGTCAACCGGGACGGTGAAACCATTGCCCTGGAGCCGGCGCACATTGTCTTTGCAACAGGCATGTCCGGTTATCCGAATGTCCCGGAGCTCCCGGGAAATGAGGCGTTCAAGGGAGAACAGTTCCACTCCAGCCTCTATGCCGGAGGGGCCCCGTTTTCAGGCAAGCGCTGCGTGGTCCTGGGTTCCAATACGTCGGCCCACGACATCTGTGCCGATCTGTGGGAACACGGTGCGGATGTCACCATGGTGCAACGCTCCGGCACGCTCGTTGTCCAGACGGATACGGTTCTGGAACATGTCGTGGGGGCGCTCTACTCGGAGAATGCGCTTGAAGCCGGCATGGACACCGAAACAGCCGACTATACAGCAACCACCTGGCCGCACCGCCTGCTTGAGCGGCGCCAGGTCGCCAA
Source organism: Pseudomonadota bacterium (assembly GCA_039030315.1). GTDB lineage: Bacteria > Pseudomonadota > Alphaproteobacteria > Rhizobiales > CAJQND01 > JAAEUE01. Next base: position 4,376 of record JBCCEL010000080.1, on the reverse strand, counting down.
CTGCGAGGCCATGCGCCTGAAGGACGAAGCCCTGCATCAGAAGCTGGAGAAAGCAGGGTTCATCCTGGATTTCGGACCCGACAAGACGGGCCTCGTCATGAAATCGTTCCGCGAAGGCGGCGGCTTCTACATCAATGTTGGCGCCTCCGAGCTCATCTGCGACGGAGAGATCAAACTCAGGAGCGGTCTCGAAGTCGAGCGACTGACGGAAAACGCCGTAGTGCTCGCGGACGGAAGCACCCTCCCCGCCGATGTGGTGATCTACGCCACGGGCTATGGTTCCATGAGCCGCTTCGTCGGCGACATTGTTGGCGAGGAGACCGCCGACCGAGTGGGCAAATGCTGGGGCGTGGGATCCGGCACCCGCAAGGACCCAGGACCCTGGGAGGGCGAACTGCGGAACATGTGGAAGCCGACGGCCCAGGAGAACCTCTGGTTCCAGGGCGGCAACATCGCCCAGAGTCGGCACTATTCGCGCTTCCTGGCGCTCCAGCTCAAGGCGCGAATGGAAGGCGTTCCGACCCCGGTCTATGCGGCTGGGCGATCCGCCGAATGAGGTCCTGACATCACGGCGGCGGTGCGGATTTCCTGCAACAGCAGGAGGACGTGACCGATCCGTCAGTCAGCGCCGATGCCCTCGCAAGATCTGCTTTCACGCTCTCCAACTCATCGTAGGCGGCCCGCTGCCGCAGACATTCGGCCAACCCGTGCATCGACCACACATTACCGGGGTTCTGGCAGCACCTCTGCAGCGTGGCGTTCAAGCCGAGATCGGCCCGGTAAACCTCTTCGGCCTCCTCATACTGTCCTTCAGCACAGAGCAACGCTCCAAGTGCGTGGCGCGGCGGATGCATCCAGGGCCATGGCTCCGAGAAGGCCAGGTCATCACAGCGCTCCACCGCGGTCCTGAGGTGCCGGAAAGCCGGTTTGGTTTCACCGCGATGATATGCGAGTTCGCCTTCGAACATGGCTTCGGCAACCCCAAGGATGTCCAGGGCCTTGTTATTGAAGAACTCCCGGTCTGCGCTGATGCGCTCCCGCGCACTGAAGTAGTCCTCCTTGGCCCGATCCGCCTCACTGAACCGGCCAAGCGCGGCGAACGCCACCACCTTGGCGTAGAGGATCATCGCTGTGGAGACGCAGTAAAGCTGCCGGTCATCTGGCAATGTCATTTTGGCGATTTGAGCCCATTTGCCGAAGCGCACCAGCACATGGGCATACATGGAGTGATAGCCCTCCATGGTTGCGGTCATCTGGGGACGGTCGTCGAAGGTCAGGACGTCCGGAGACAGCACAGCGCACATCTCATCTGCCGCGGCTTTCGCCGGCGCATACTGGCCCAGAAACATGCAGGCGGACATCATGAGATGCAGATCATGCGCCCGTGCCGTCGTGTAGAAGGTGTAGTTTCCGGCATAGTCAGCGAACATGCGGTCCGCACGGATTGCCTTTTCACTCGCCCACTTGGCTTTGTCGTAGAGCCCGCACTGGGCATAGATGTGGCCCGGCATGTGGTTCATGTGGCCGGCATCCGGACAGAGTTCGCCCAATTGATCTGCCGATTCCAACGCTTCTTCCGGCTGCGGGGACATTTCGAGCGCGTGGATGTGGAGATGCAGAATGGCGGGATGCTGATCCTCGCCGCGCTCATCTGAAAGTGTTATCGCCCGGTCCAGCGCTTCGATGGCTTCGGCCGTATCGGCCCCGGTCGCGGGAACACCGCGCGCCGTGTCCCAGAGCTTCCAGGGCGTTCGTGTCATCAGCGCTTCGGCGTAAAGCGCGATAACGTCCAGATCATCCGGATAGTCCTCGTAAACCTTCCGCATGGCATCGGCATAGGCATCGTCCCAGCGGTCAAATTCATCCGGAGCAACGGCTTCGGGCAGTCCGAACCGATGGGTGAGAGCTTCGATCAGGTCTGCTTCTGCGGCGCTGGCTGAGCCCGCCATTTCCAGTGCTTTGCGGCTGTGTTCATGACAGAGCCGCGTCACCCGCGCAGCTTCGGCCACGCCCAGGTGCCGCCAGGGGAGATTATAGAATGGTCCTGTTCCATAGGCCACGCCCCAATGGGCCATGGCGCAGGACGGGTCCGCCTCAAGTGCACGAAGGAAGCATTTCACCCCCTCCTCCTGATTGAAGCCGTAGCACCAATTGAGGCCGAGGTTGAACCAGCGTTGCGCGTGTTCTGAGCCCGTGGTCACCTTCCGTACGTAGCGGCCAAGGTCAAATCTGTCCGGCATCCGTCCCAGCCTTCCCAAGGAACCGGCACGCCGGTGCGCCGGTCCGGTATCATCGCCCGATCCGCCTACATGCGGAAGACGCCAAACCTGGTGTCCTCCACCGGAGCATTGAGCGCGGCGGAAAAACTGAGGCCGAGGACCGTCCGGGTCTCCTCCGGCGCGATCACGCCGTCGTCCCAGACGCGGGCGGTCGAGTAGTAAGGGTGCCCTTCCCTCTCGAATTGCTCGCGGATCGGATCCTTGATCGCAGCTTCGTCTTCTTCGGTCCATTCGCCGCCCTGGGCTTCCACCTGGTCTTTCTTGACCGTCGCCAGGACCGAGGCCGCCTGCTCACCACCCATGACCGATATGCGGGCATTCGGCCACATGTAAAGGAAACGGGGCGAATAGGCCCGGCCGCACATGCCATAGTTGCCGGCCCCGAACGACCCGCCGATGATAACGGTAATCTTCGGCACGTTGGCACAAGCGACCGCGGTTACGAGTTTGGCCCCGTCCTTGGCGATGCCGCCGGCCTCGTACTTCTGCCCCACCATGAAGCCGGAGATGTTCTGCAGGAACAGCAGCGGAATGCGCCGCTGGCAGCACAGTTCTACAAAGTGCGCCGCCTTCAGCGAACTCTCCGAGTAGAGGATGCCGTTGTTCGCGACTATCCCGACGGGAATGCCCCAGATATGGGCAAAACCGGTGACGATCGTTGTTCCGTAGAGTTTCTTGAACTCGTCGAACTCCGAGCCGTCCACCAGGCGCATGATGACTTCGCGCACATCATAAGGCTTGGCGAATGTGGGCGGGATGATGCCGCCGATTTCGGCCGGGTCAAATCTGGGCTCGACCGGCTCGCGCAAAACGATGTTGGGCTTCTTCTCATAATTCGTGCTGGCGACGATCTGACGAACGATGGAGAGCGCGTGGCTGTCGTCCATGGCGTAGTGATCAGCCACGCCGCTCTCGCGCGCATGAACATCAGCGCCGCCGAGATCTTCCGGGGTGACCACTTCGCCGGTAGCAGCCTTGAGGAGCGGCGGACCGGCCAGGAAGATCGTGCCCTGTTCCTTGACGATGACAGTCTCGTCCGACATTGCCGGCACATAAGCGCCACCGGCGGTGCACGAACCCATGACACAGGCGATCTGGGGAATGCCCATGGCCGACATGTTGGCCTGATTGTAGAACTCGCGGCCGAAGTGCACGATATCCGGAAAGACGTCGGTCTGATGAGGCAGGTTCGCTCCGCCAGAATCCACCAGGTAGATGCAAGGCAGCCGGTTCTCCATCGCGATGGCCTGGGCGCGGAGATGCTTCTTCACCGTCATGGGCACGTACGTGCCGCCCTTGATCGTGGCATCATTGCAGATAATCATGCATTCACGGCCGGAGACGCGGCCAACGCCGGTGATGATGCCGGCGGCGTGATACTCACCCTCGTACATGTCCCAGGCGGCCATGGGCGACATCTCCAGGAACGGCGTGCCTGGATCAATCAGTTCCATGACCCTGTCACGCGGGAGCAGTTTGCCACGCGAGATGTGCCTTTCGCGTGAGCGCTCCGAGCCGCCCAGAGCAACGATGGACCGCTTCTTCACAAGGTCGCTCACCAATCCGCCCATGACGGCGGCATTTGTCTTGAAGTCATGGGAAGCGGTCGAGACGGCGGAAGCGAGGGTGGTCATGGAGAACAACCTTGAAATGGAACTTTCCACGGTTTAGCGGCAAACCACCGGACCGCCAATGGGCAATGGGTCTGCTTGTCTCATCCAATTGGCCAAGTTCCGGGCTGCGGGTATAGGCTGCCCTCCAACACGCGGGGTCTCAAGCAGAGGTGCGATATGGACCAGTACATCGGCGGATGCCTATGCGGCGCAGTTCGGTTCGTGGCTTCCGGGATGCCCTACCGGGTTGGCCTCTGCCACTGCATGGACTGCCGCAAGCATCACGGCGCCCTGTTCCATGCATCGGCGATTTTCCCGGAAGATGCCGTCAGGATCGAGGGGGAAACCCGGGATTTTGAGGGGCGCTTTTTCTGTCCGCGCTGCGGGTCATCGGTGTTTTCGCGCAGCGGCGACGAGATCGAAGTGAATCTCGGCTCACTGGATGAGCCGGACCGGTTCCGGCCGACTTACGAACTGTGGACCG
>JBCCEL010000079.1:0-19221 GCA_039030315.1 Pseudomonadota bacterium | reverse complement strand
GGTCGGGCCAAGGCGCCGGCAATGGCTCAAGTGGTATGTTCATATTCTCCAAAACTGGATATTCTGAAAGGACCATTCTGCCGCGTATCTCTCCCCAGCACAATGCCAGGAGCCAGGATGATGAGCAGAAGAAGTGATGCGCCGAGCGACCGGGTGAGATTGCGCAGGTCCCACGAGCGCGGGATCTACGAGAAGCAGCAGATCCACGACCTCCTCGACCAGCTGCCGCTGGCCCATGTGGGCTACCTCGTGGATGGTGCGCCGTTCGTCACACCGACCTTCCAGTGGCGCGAGGGCAACCGGGTCTACTGGCACGGCTCATCCGCCAGCCGCATGCTGCGCAAGGGCGAGGCGCATGATGTGTGCGTCACCTGCTCGGCGCTGGATGGTTACGTGATGGCCCGCTCCGGCTTCCACCACTCCGTGAACTACCGCTCGATCATGCTGCTCGGCAAGGCGGAGAAGGTGGCCGATGCAGCGGCCAAGGAAGCGCATCTGAAGACCTTCATCGAAGGCCTCTTCCCCGGCCGCTGGGACATGCTGCGTGAAATGACCTCCCAGGAACTGAAAGCCACAACCATCCTCTCCATGGAAATCGACGAAGCCTCAGCCAAGGTCCGCAGCGGCGGCCCGGTCGACGACGAGGAAGACTACGCCCTCCCCATCTGGGCCGGCGTCATCCCGGTGGTGCAGCAGGTCGGGACGGTGGAGGATGATCCGAGGAATCTGTCAGGCGTGGAAGCGCCGGAGCATGTCAGAGCGTTTGGCTTGGGGTGAGGGATTGAAAGCAGCCGGAAACTATTCCCTGACGACAACGATGCGATTGTTGTCCGGATCGTTCAGGGCGAAGTTCTCATCGCCCATGGGGTTGAGGCAGATGTCGAAGTAGAAGCTGGCGCCATGCGCCTTCGCGGCGGCGTGGATTTCGTCGAACCGGTCCGTCGTCAGCTCGAAGCCGGACTGGCCCGCGATCTGCTCCATCTCCAGGTCCCGGCCGATATGGAGGAACGAGGTTTCCGCGCTGAGAACGGCGTAGAACGCTGAAGCTTCCTCGGCCTCGTCATGCCTGTTCACGAAGACCTCCTCAAACCCGAGGATATCGCGGTACCACGGCAGGGCCGCTTCCAGCGAGGTTACGGTCAGAACCGGCGCGATATGCATCATTCACTGCTCCCCCAAGTCTCCTTCAGGCAGGAGCAAACAATAGCAGGGAGCGCTTAAGGAATGGCTATCCGCACACCTCCGCGGCAGGCGGCAGGTCCAGCCCCGCCTTGGACCAGGTCCAGGGCGAGGAGACCGTGCACTGAATGAGGCCGGAGGACTGCATCACGAACAGGATCGCGTAGATGTCCCGGGAGGCGGAAATCGGCTGCAACGCACGCCTGATCTCAGCCGTTGTCAGCGGCCCTGGTGCGCGGGCGAGAATGTCGAGAATGGCGTCCTTGATGTCCTGGCTCATGCTCATTCCATTCCTGAAAGCCGGAGGCGTGTGGCCGGCAGCAGGCAAGTGTTACGCGCGGCTGCCGGCACAAGTTCCATCCGAAGGGGTCAATTCATCCGCTCATCAACAGCGGCGTGGATGTCGGCCCGGTGAATGCCGATATCTTTCAGGCGGCGACCGCCCTGGCTCAGCTGTGGCGCTTCAGGCCGGACTGTTCCTGTGCCCTGGCCTGGCAGGATTTTGCCTTCTCCACGGACGAGGAATTCGTCGACGGGTATGTGGACGGATTGAGGAAAGCCGGCCTGCCCAAGTGACCACCGGCTTCAGCCTTGTCCAGCAAGCCAGCGTCCGGCGGCGCGGAAGTTGGAGCGCCGATCAACGAGACCATGGCGCGGGTGGTAGGACCGGTCGATATCCGCAAACGTGTCCAGCTGTAGATCCACACTGGCGAGCCCCGACACGGTCTCGACCGCTAGCCGCACACGCTCTCCAACCGCCTCATCATCGAAGTTCGCAACGGCCGGGCTGGCGTGGGCCAAGCGGATCACCGCCACAACGCGGAGCGAAGCGGCTGCAGCCCAGGTGTCCATGTCCGCCATCCGGCTTTCCAGATCGTCAGCCAGATTGAGCTGAAAGGCCACCCCGGCGACGGCCCCGGCCTTGTCCGCCTGCCGCAGCGTCGCCAGTACGCCGTCCCGGTCTTCCCACTTGAAACCCGGGCTGACACTGTGGGCGAATTTCGAGCCGCTCTTTGGTTCGTGGGCGGACGAATGAAACTTGCTGACAAGCACCGGCGGACCGCCGGCACCGTCAAAGCCGGCAAGGCCGTCCGCAAGATCTAACAGATCGCTGGTACTGGAAACGAACTCTACCGCCGAGATGATCTCCCCGTGTTCAAGGCAAGCCTGCCACAGTGCGGCATCGGGGATGCCGGGATGGAACAGGCAGAAGCGGATGCCTTCCGCGGCAAAATCCTGAACCCTCGGTCCGTATACAGGGTCGAGAAGGTCCGACATCGGGGTGCGCACCGTCGTGATCCCCATCTGCCAGAGCCGCATCAGGACATAATCGTCACGCGCGCGTTTGCGTCCGAATTCCTCCATCGGGCCGTTATAGGGAAGATCCTTCGCCTGAGCCCAGGCGTGACGGAGATGCACGGTAAGCGGAGCGCGCGCCGGACGCACCGCAACCGGGTCCGGCGCGGCAATCGCCTCTCCCGCCTCGAGCGTCCGCCCCTCGGTCGGGATCACGCGCAAGCGGTAGCCCTGCTCATAGACGTCCACCAGGGCATAGCTGAATTTGCCTTCGTCATTGCGGCCATATTCGAGGGCCGGTTCAACTGGATAAAGCTCGCTGTAATCCTGCCGGATGAAGCTGGTCGGCGGCAGGCAGTAGAGCTTCGTGGTACCATGCCGGTTGTAGAAGAACTGATGGACATGGCCGGAGAACACGGCCTCGACATCATACCACTTCAAAAGTCCGAGCAGCCAGGCGCGGCTCTCCGGCTCGTAATTGTCATAGTGCAACGGCTCGTCCGCCGAGTTGATGAAGGGCGGATAGTGGGAGAAAAGGAAGATCCGCTTGCCTACATTGGCCGCTAATTCCGCTTCCAGCCACGCGTGCTGGCGCGCTTCGAGCTCACTGCCTGAACCGGCGAGAGACGAGTTGATGACCACCATGCGCACATCGCCATGATCGAAACCATGATGCCCCTGCCCGAAGAACCGGCCATAAAGGCTTTCGGTCTCGTCGGTCACAGGGCCGGCCGGCGACCCGGCCATTGGCTTGTCGCCGATATCATGGTTGCCCGGCACGAAGTGCAGTGCATCGCCCAGCGGCCTGAAGATATCGAGCGCCTCATCCGCCGCCGCGCCATAGGTCGGAAGGTGCGGCAGCGGGTGCACCATATCGCCGAGATGGATGGTGAAGGCAGGCGCATGGCGGGCGATTGCCGCGACTGCATACCGTGCACGGCCATTGGCAAGATCGTTCACCGGAAACGGGGACGACTCGTCGCTTCCCGGAGGGCGGATATGGGTGTCGGTGATGATCGCGAAGGTGAACTGAAGCGCGCCGTTCTCCATCTCCGTTTCACCCCCCCGCCAGCATGTTCTTGCGCCCGCTCAGGCGCTGATACGTCATGGCAGCGACGGTCAGAGCCGTGAGCCCCCAGAAGAACCAGGTGATGTAGCTACGCATGAAGATGGTGAAATCGCCTTTGCCGAGGGGGAGCGCCTGGCGGAAATTGTCCTCCAGCAACGGCCCCAGAATGAAGGCGATGAGGAATGGCGCAGCGGGTATTCCCAGCAGCCGCATGCCGTAGCCCACGCAGCCCATGATGAACATGACCAGCACGTCGAAGATCGTGTTGTTGATCGCATAGGCGCCGAACACGCAGAGCACCAGCACGATCGGAAAGAGGATCCGGTGCGGCACGTCGGCGATCCTGGCGATCAGCCGGATCGACGCCTTACCCACGATGAAGAGGTAGGCCGAACTCAGCATGATGCCCATAAAGAGAGCGTATATCAGATCGATATTGTCCTGGAACATAAGGGGCCCTGGCCTCAGGCCATGGATCATGAAGGCTCCCAGGATGATGGCTGTGATGATGTCGCCCGGCACGCCGAGCGCCAGCAGCGGAATGAGCGTTGCGCCGGCCACACCGTTATTGCCCGCTTCCGCGGCGGCCACGCCTTCAAGCTCGCCCTTGCCGAAATTGTCGCTGTTCGGCGAATTGCGCTTGGCTTCGCTGTAGGAGAGAAACGCCGACGGCGCCCCGCCGATCCCCGGGATGGCCCCAAGCATCACCCCCAGCAGGCTGCCTCGGACAATGCTCTTCAGGTTGCGCTTGTAGTCGGCAAAGGTCGCCTTCAGGCCCGCCAGGGCCGAGACCTCGTGCGGTTTTGCCTTCGTGGCGAAGAAATGAAACACCTCCGGCAGGGCAAACAGACCGATGAGCACGGGGATGAAGTTCAGCCCGCTCATGAGCTGATACTCGCCGAAGATGAACCGGTTCGAGCCATAGACCAGGTCGAGCCCGATGGTCGCCAGGATCAGGCCGAGGCAGGCCGAGCCAAGTCCTTTCAAGAGGTCGTCGCCCGACACACCGGCGATGATCGTCAGCGAGAAGACGATCAGCGTGAAGAATTCCGGCGGGCCGAACTTCAGCGCAAAGCTCGCCAGCACGCCGGCGAAGAAGATCAGCGAGAGGTTGGAGATGAAGTCCGCTGTGCAGGAGGCATAAAGGGCCATGTCGAGCGCCCGGCGCGCCTCGCCTTTCCTGGCCAGCGGATAGCCGTCAAGCCCGGTGCACGAGGCAGCAGGCGTCCCCGGCGCGTTGATCAGGATGGCCGTGATGGAACCGCCATAGAGCCCGCCCTTGTAGACCCCCAGCAGCAGCAGGATGCCGGTCACCGGCTGCATGGTGAAGGTGAAAGGGAGCGCGAGCGCAACGCCCATAGGCGTCGTCATGCCCGGTATGGCGCCGATGACAACACCGAAGATGACGCCGACAAAGAGGGCCAGCGCGTTGTCCAGGGTCGCAAACAGCGCGAAGGCATTGAGGATGGTGTCGAACATCGGGCAGATCTCACACGAGGTAGGGTTCAAGGATGCCGGCAGGGATGGGAATGCTGGCAGCCTTGGTGAAGAAGAAATAGAGGGCAAGCGGGACGGCCAGCGAGATGATAGCCAGGTGCAGAGGGCGTCGCTCACCGGCAAGCAGCATCAGGCAGAGCAGCGCGATGATGCCGGTGAGAACGAAGCCCAGCGTCTCCAGGACACCGTAGAGAGCGAAGGTGCCGGCAATGACCAGCCCGACTCGCCACAGGATCATGTCGCTCAGAGAGGTTTCCGCGGGCTCGCCGAGATCGCCGCGCCGGACCTCCAGCCCCCGCCGGATGAGCATGCCGATGCCGAGCATGGCCAAGACGATACAGATCACACGCGGCCAGTAGGACGGCGCGAGCACGGCAAACTCCACATTGCTCGGCTCATCGACCCCGACCGGAATGAGAACGAACACGACGAACATCCCGAGCAGCAGGTAGACCGTTCCGGCCAGCGCACTCGCATTTATGAACTTCAGCATCTTGGCACTCCCCTCCCCGGCCTACGCCGCCATCAGTTTGTCAATGTCCAGCATGCGCGAGAACACGAACGCATCGAGCCCGATCCACACCGCGGACATGTCACTGGTGATATCGCTGACCTGGACCGGCCAGTCCTCTTCGGATGGTCTCAGCTCCGCCAGCGTTTCCAGCACGCCGCCCAGAAAATGCGGGTTTCTCGACGTCTCCCCGGCCAGCAGGACAAGCTCGGGATAGAACAGCGCAAAGAGGTGATCGACCGCATAGCCCATGCGGCGGCCCGCATTCCTGAAGGCATCAGAGATCTCCGGATGATCTTCGCCGGCATAGCGCGCAAGGGTGCGCAAACGGGCGCCGCGCTCTTCGTTCTGATCCGATCCCGGGACCGCGACCCCTTCCAGGGCCTTGACCACCGACCAGCCCGACGCCACCACGTCGAGACACCCCTTCCGGCCGCACGCGCAAGGCACGTCCCTGGCCCCGGCGGCCATATGGGCTAGTTGCCCAACCTGGTTTTCCGTTCCGGTCAGAACCTGCCCGTCGGCGAGCATGCAGCCGCCGAGCCACAGGCCATTGTTGATGAGAACGACGTTGCGCTTGCCTCTCGCCGCCCCGCGCCAGACCTCCGCCGTCAGCAGCGCGGCCGCACGGCGCTCGACCCGCACCGGCAATCCGAGAGCTGCGGAGAAGGCCGGACCCAATCGGACATCCTCCCAACCGAGAGGTTCGGACTTAACCAGCCTTCCGCCATCAGGCTCCGTGACGCCGGCAACCGAGATCCCGCATCCCACAAGCCGGGTGCGATCTATGCCGCTCGTACCGATCAGGCTTTCCGCCGCCCGGCACAGCTCGGCAATCACGTGATCAGGGTCATCGTGATCAAGGCCTGCCAGAACGTCCTGCGCCACTATCTCACCGCGGCAATCGCTGAGCGAGACGGACTTTATGTTGGCGGTCAGAACGACGGCCAGAACGAAAGCGCCGCCATAGCCCAGTTCCAGGCAGACATTGCGCCGGCCGGCCTGTCCCTTGGTCTCGATCTGCCGGCCTTCGCGAACCAGACCTGCATCAATCAGCTCCCGGGTGATCCGCGACACGGCGGCGCCGGTCAGGCCGGTGCTGCGGGCAATCTGGCTTCTCGACACAGCACTTTGCGAAGCGATCTCGCGCAGGACGACGTCACGGTTCCGCCGCCTCAACTCACTTGTCGATCCGCCCTGCATCGTCCTGCCGGGCTCCTATTAATTGCTAACTGTAATTAATTATTGAACCTGACCGCGCTTTGTGTCAAGTTCCATCTCGCTGAAACGCCGGAACAGTGTCTTGCGCACCAAGGAATCTCATTAGCCGGCGCCAGCATGGATCCATCTGGGAGGAAAGCCCCTATGAAACGCTTATTGAAACTGGCAGCCGGCGCAGCTGCTCTCTTTGCCCTGACGCTGCCGGCCGCAACCGGCCAGGCTGCGGAATACCCGTCCAAACCAATCACGCTCGTTGCGCCTTACGGGCCCGGCGGAGCCTCCGACCTGCACGCACGGATCGTCGCCGGCGCAGCCCCCGCCTATCTCAAGCAGGCGGTTCTGGTGATCAACAAGACAGGCGCGGCCGGCGTGGTCGGTTCGACCTTTGTCGCCAAGGGCCGCAAGGACGGCTACACGCTGCTGTCCGCCCGCGTGGGATCGCAGGCCGGCGTGCCCGCGATGAATCCGAAAATCCCCTACAAGTGGGACGAGTTCACTTTCCTCGGGCTGACCGAGCGCAATCCCTTCGTCCTCGTGGTGAAGAAGGATTCCCCCTACAAGAGCTTCGCGGACTTTGAGAAAGCCCTGAAGGCCGGTGAATCCCTCTCCTATTCCTCCGCAGGCGTCGGCACGTTGCTGCATCTGGCCGCCCTCGTCATGGCGGACAAGATGGGCGTCGACGGCTCCAAGCTGACCCACGTGCCCTACAAGGGCGGCGGCAAGGCGCGGGCAGCCCTGGTGGGCGGCCATGTGGACTTTCTCTGGCAGAACCTGTCCGGTGTCATCGGCGCCATCAAATCCGGCCAGGCCGTCCCTCTTGCGATCACCACGGGCGAACGCTTCGCCGCTGTCCCTGACGTCCCGACCGTCAAGGAACTCGGCTACGAGGAAATGGAGACCATCATCGGTTGGAGCGGCATTTTCGGCCCTCCCGGAATGGACAAGGCGGCAGCCGACAAGTGGATCGAGACCCTGACGGCCCTGAAGAAGGACAAGGCCTTCAACAAGCTGATCAAGGGCCTGGGCTCCATCCCGGACATTCGCAGCCCGGAGGACACCAAGGCCTTCGTGAAGGCGCAGTACGAGACCTTCCGCGGCGTGGTGCAGAAGCTCGGCATTGAAGTGAAATAAATCTGACCCGACTTGGCAGGGCGGTTCCGCACCGCCCTGCCCTTTTCCCTGACCTGCCTATCCCGCCAGGAGCGCGAACGTGACTGCAACCGGGCCCAACATTCTTCTCATCCAGGCTGATCAACTGGCGGCCAATGCCCTGAGGCCCTATGGAAACAAGACCGTCAAGGCGCCGAATATCGACCGTCTCGCGGATGAAGGTGTGGTGTTCGAGAACTGCTACTGCAATCTGCCCATGTGTGCCCCATCCAGGGCCTCCATGCATGCGGGCATCCTGCCTTTCTCCATAGCCATGTATGATAACGCGTCGGAGTTCCATGCAGACATCCCGACATTTGGCCACTATCTGCGCATGCTCGGCTACCGGGTCGAGTTGTCGGGCAAGATGCATTTCGTCGGCCCGGACCAGATGCACGGCTACGAGAAGCGGCACACGACCGAAATCTATCCCGCGAACTTCGCCTGGACCGTCGACTGGTCGAAAGGCCGGGAGTACCGCCCGACAAACCTGACCATGGCGCCGATCATCGAGTCTGGCCCCTGCGTGCGTTCCCTGCAGATGGACTACGACGACGAGGTTGCCTATCACGGCACCCAGGCGCTCTATGACTTTGCCCGCAAGGGCGACGACCGCCCGTTCATGCTGACGGTGTCCTTCACCAGTCCCCATTCGCCCTTCGTTATCGGCGAGGAGTACTGGGACCTCTACAATCACGACGACATCGAGCTTCCCGCGGTCGCGCCGCTCGAGCTGGACGAGATGGACCACCTGAGCCGCAACCTGCATTACTGCCAGGCCCGCCACCTCTTCACCGTCACGGACGAACACCGCCGCAATGCCCGCCACGGCTACTACGGCATGATCTCCTATATCGACAGGAAGATCGGTGAGCTCGTTGGCGCGCTGGAGAAAACCGGTTTGGCGGACAACACGATTGTCATCGTCACCGGCGACCACGGCGAGATGATGGGCGAGCGTGGCATGTGGTACAAGCAGCACTTCTTCGAATGGGCCTGCCGCGTACCGTTCGTTGTCCGCTGCCCTGAGCGCTGGGCACCCCGCCGGATCAAGGAGAACATTTCGCTCATCGACCTGATGCCGACACTCCTCGAGGTCGCCTCGGACAAGCCATTCGAGGACTACGCGATCCCGATCGACGGCGTCTCGCTGGTGCCCACCCTGGACGGAGACACATCGGACCTCGACGACTGCGCGATTTCGGAGTTCGCCGCCGACGGCTCGACCGGCCCCAGCCGGATGGTCAAGAAAGGCCCGTGGAAGCTCATGTGGCTGGAGGGCGTCGATGCGCGGCTCTACAACGTGGAAGATGACCCGAACGAGGTGAACGATCTCGCAGGCAGCTCCGATCACCAGTCGATCAGGGCGGATCTGGAAGCCAGGCTGTTCGATGGATTTGACCCTGACGAACTGCGACGGCTCATCGAGGCCAGCCAGCGGCGGCGCCTGGCAGTTCACGCCGCCACAGGCGGCGATCCGACCTATGTCAACATCGTCCGCCACGACGATGCGAACCGCTATATCCGCAATGCCGGCGCGGCCGACACCAAGGCCAAGGCCAGGTTCCCCTACGTGCCCCCGGCACAGCCGGACCAGGTGTAGATCCTCTCTGAGCTGAAGCGAGCTACCCAACCCCCGCATCGCTTTCCCGCGAAAACAGCGACCGACAGGCGCGATCAACACGCTCGAAGCGAAACGGCGAGCGTCAACAGGCTCCAGCTTCCAGGCTTATAAAGAACACAGCACCCTCAAAAGTGCTGCCCTCGGGCCTCACCCACTGCTGTCCGGTTGAACAGTTTGCTATTCCGATCAGCTCAATGAGGCCAATGCATTGCGGTCCCTCACGGCAGAGCGGACACGTTTCAGAATCTAAGGACGATCCACCCCCTCATCGTCATCACCGGGCTTGACCCGGTGATCCAGGGCAGCTTGCCCGATGACGGCTAACCAAACATAATGTGCTGATTCCACGAGATAAATCTACTTCGCCCTCCACCGCTCTGGATTGCCGGATCAAGCCCGGCAATGACGGTGAGAGCGGTGCTTTCAGCTTAACCAGACAGTTGTGAATCAAGCCCGGGGATGACGGATTGGGGTCTGAACGCCCTCCAATTGAAAGTGTGTCCCCCGCCGAGGAGCTGGTCGCCCGGGCAGGGTCTGTTCAATCACGCATCCCATGATACGGAATCCAATCTCGAAAAATGGAATCCATTTGGTAAAATCAATTTACCAATCATGGAGAGTGCTATGTCTCACAACAAATCCATTCTGATTCTCGGTGCATCCTACGGCTCCCTGCTCGGTCTCAAGCTGACCTTTGGGGGCCACAACGTGACTCTCGTTTGCCTCCCCGACGAGGTCGAAGCCTTCAACGCGCAGGGAGCCATCGTGCGCCTGCCAGTACGTGGCGTCGACGGCCTGGTTGAGCTGAATTCGCAACACGCGCCGGGAACACTTGGCGCCGCCGGCCCCGCCGCAGTCGATCCTGCCAAATTCGACCTCGTCTGCTTCGCCATGCAGGAACCGCAATACGGCGCGCCGGAAATCGCGGATCTTCTTGCCCGGACAGCCGAGGCCGGCGTGCCCTGCATGTCCATCATGAACATGCCGCCGCTGCCTTATCTTGCCCGTATTCCAGGCCTCGACATCGCGGCGCTGGAATCCTGCTACGCGGCCCCGTCATCCTGGCGCGGGTTCGATCCCGACCTTGTCACTCTGGCAAGCCCCGACCCGCAGGCCTTCCGCCCGCCGGGCGAGCCGGTCAACGTCCTGCAGGTCGCGCTGCCGACAAACTTCAAGGTGGCCCGCTTTGCCTCGGACGAACACACCGCCCTGCTCCGGCAGTTGGAGGCGGACATCGAGGCGATCCGCGTACCGCATGGCGGTGCGGAACTGACCCTGCCCGTCAAGCTGCGGGTTCATGACAGCCTGTTCGTGCCGCTGGCGAAATGGGCCATGCTGCTCACGGGCAACTACCGCTGTGTCCAGGACACCGAAATGCGCCCCATCGCCGAAGCCGTCCATTCCGATCTTGAGACCTCCCGTGAGATCTACGAGTGGGTTTCGGATGTCTGCGTCAAGGTCGGCGCCGACCCGGAAGACCTGGTGCCATTCGAGAAGTACGCGGCCGCCGCAATGGGACTGGCCAAGCCCTCATCAGCAGCAAGAGCATTGGCGGCCGGCATTGCGAACATCGAAAGGGTCGACGCTCTTGTCTTAAAGATAGCTGAGCAATTCGGACTTGCTCACCCGGAGGTGCAGGCTACCGTGAGCCGGGTGGAGGCATGGCTCGCAAGCAACCGTGCGCCCAAACAGGCCGCCTGAGCGGCGAGGTGTTTTCGTCCTTCGCCCTCAGGGCAGATCAAGCCGTTCCTGGAACTCGAGCCACAGGCGCGCGCACTCTTCTCCGTGTGAGAAGAAGATGCCGTGCCGGGTATGGGGCAAGACGGCGAGATCTGCCTCAGGCACCGCTGACAGTATCTCCATCGGAATGTCGGGCGTGACGAACGGGCTGTGGTCCGGCGAGATCATCAGCAGCGGACAAGAGATGTTCGACAACCGCTCCGTGAGATCGGTGCCGAGCAGCATCTCGCCCATCCGCAAGAGCGGAAGCGGCGGCGAACTGGCCTGAATGCGGTGGAACCAGTCGTGGTCTTCCGCCGAAATCGCACCGGGGAAGAACCGCCGCTCCATCATCTGGCGCGACCACTCCTCCAGCCCGTTCTCCTCGATGCTCCGGCGCCAGGCCTTGACCTTCTCGATCTGCCCGCCGCGGTGGGCAGTCGACAGGACGGTGGCTGACTTCACCCGGGGCAGTGCCCGGGCGGCAAGATTCAGGACAGCCGTGCCGCCAAAGGATTCGCCGATCAGGTGAATGTCTCCGGCGCCAACGGCATTCGCCGCGGCAAGGACATCATCGGAAAAGTCATCCAGAGACCAGTCCTCCAGGTTTCCGATATCCCCGGACTGGCCGCAGCCGCGTGTATCGATCAGGACGAGCCGGCAGCTCGGTGCGAGCACGTCGATCCAGTTCGCCCACATCCTGTGGGTGGCGGCAACACCATGCAGGAACATCACCGTACCGGGCGGGCGGGCTGAAGGTCCCCGGCACTCCACGACTTCGCAGAACAGCCTCCCATGCGAAACGTCGACAAACATGCCACCTCCGTTGCCGGCATAGCCGACCTTCATTCCGGTTTCATACGCTCCGCGATCGCGTCGGCGATCTCGCTAAGCATCCGGACAGGCCGTCCGCCTGCCACGAGGGCCACCGTAACTTCCGCTGAGAACAGGAGATCGTCCGCCCGCAGCACGCGCTGGCTCAACTCCATCCGGGCACCCCGGATGGCCTTGAAGCGCGACTCGACCGTCAGCAGGTCGTCAATGCCGGCCGGTTTCAGGAAATCGCACTCCATCCGGCGAACGACAAAACCCATGCTGCCGCCGTTCTGATGCCAGTGCAGCTCATGATGGTGGATGCCCAGGAGGCGCAGGCAATCGGAGCGACCTCGCTCGCAGAACTTCAGATAGTTGGCGTGATAGACGGCACCTGAGAAATCGGTGTCCTCGTAGTAGACCCGGACCGTCAGCCGATGGACGCCGTCCTCTATGATCCCGGCAATCTCCGCGCCCAGCTCAGCCATCTTCCCGGTCCGGCGCAAACAGCTCCGCCTGGTTGGTGGCGAGCGCCCGCGGTGTCGCCAGGCCCAGGTGATCAAAGGCATGCGGTGTCAGGATACGGCCCCGCGGCGTGCGGTTCACAAAGCCCTGCTGGATAAGGAACGGTTCGATGATCTCCTCGATCGCATCGCGGGCTTCCGACAGGGACGCTGCGATCGTCTCGATGCCAACCGGTCCGCCGCCGAAGTTCACCGCCACGGTGTGCAGGTACCGGTGATCAAGGGAATCCAGTCCCCTCTTGTCGACCTCCAGATGCCCGAGCGCCTTGTCGGCGGAGGCGCGGTCAATCTGCTCGACCCCGGCAACAGAGGTAAAGTCCCGCACGCGCCTCAGCAGCCGGCCGGCAATCCGCGGCGTTCCGCGCGACCGCCGGGCAATCTCGCGCGCACCGTCCTCGCTCATGGCAACACCCAGCACCCGTGAGCCGCGCTCGACAATCTGCAGAAGCTCCTCTTCGTTGTAGAAGTCGAGACGCACCGGGATGCCGAAGCGGTCGCGCAGCGGCGTCGTCAGCAGTCCGGTCCGGGTTGTGGCCCCAACCAGCGTGAACTTCGCAAGATCAATGCGCACGGAGCGCGCCGCGGGCCCCTCTCCGATGATCAGGTCGAGCTGGAAGTCCTCCATCGCGGGATAGAGCACCTCTTCGACCGCCGGATTGAGCCGATGAATCTCATCGATGAAGAGAACGTCGCGCTCTTCAAGATTGGTCAGCAGGGCCGCAAGATCGCCAGCCTTGGCGATGACAGGTCCGGAGGTTGCCCGGAAGTTCACGCCAAGCTCCCGCGCCATGATTTGCGCCAGCGTGGTCTTGCCGAGACCCGGGGGACCGGCAAACAGCACATGGTCGAGGGCCTCGCCGCGCTGCTTGGCCGCCTCGATGAAGACCTTCAGATTGGACTTTGCACGGGACTGTCCGATGAAATCGGACAGCACCAGCGGTCGGATCGATCCTTCGCTCTCGTCTTCATCACGCCTGGCGCGATCAATGATCCGCTCCTCGTTCACCGCGCAAGCTCCTTAAGCGCGAGGCGGATCAGGGCTTCTGCAGGGGCATCCTCGCCCGCTTCCTTCAACGCCAGGGACACCGCGGGAGCAGCTTGCGTCTGACCGTACCCAAGATTGGTGAGTGCTGAGATCGCATCGGTGACAGCCGTCCCGGCGCTGGCCGCGATGGCCGTTCCAAGATCGGCGCCTGCGCCATCGGCCGGCACGAAGGCAGGTGCCTTCTCCTTCAGCTCCGCGACGATGCGCTGGGCCACCTTCGGTCCGACGCCCGGCGCCTGGGAGACCATGGCCTTGTCCTGCAGGGCAATCGCGTTGGCAAGGTCCGATGCGGTCAGGGTGGACAGGATGGCCAGGGCAACCTTCGTGCCCACGCCCTGAACGGTGAGCAGCAGGCGGAACCACTCCCGCTCCAGTTCAGCGGCAAAGCCGAACAGGCGGATCTGGTCTTCCCGGACATAAGTTTCGATCGCCAGGGTCACCGCTTCACCGGCGGAGGGGAGATTTCCGAGCGTCTTGCCGGAACAGTTCACATGATAGCCCACGCCGCCGACATCGACGATCACCCAGTCCTCCCCGAAGGAATCGATGGTCCCCTTGAGCTTGCCGATCATGGAGGTGTGCTGGCCCTTTCGCGCCCAATGCCGCAAGCTCCGGCCTAAGCCGCAGGCCGGAACAAGTCAAGAACGGATCAGCCTATCCCGCCAGCTTATCCATAGCCTGGACGCGGCGGTGATGGGCATGGGTAATCGCAACTGCAAGCGCATCGGCGGCATCGGCGCTGTCAGGTTTGCACTGCGGCAACAGGATGTTGATCATCGCACCGATCTGGTCCTTGTGGGCATGACCGGCTCCGACGACGGACTTCTTGACCATGTTGGGGGCGTATTCGGAAACGCTCAAGCCCGCGCTGGCCGGGACCAGCAGAGCGATGCCGCGGGCCTGGCCGAGCTTCAGCGTCGCCCTTGCATCCTTGTTGACGAACGTCTCCTCAACCGCCGCCTCGTCGGGCGTCCACTCCGAAATCACCTTGGTCAACTGCGCGTGCAGCTGCAGCAAGCGGTCGCTCAGGGAAAGGGCGTTGTCGGTCTTGGCAGTGCCATTGGCCACGTGACTGATCCGTGTCCCCTCGCAAGCGATCACGCCCCAGCCGGTGCGGCGAAGGCCGGGATCAATTCCCAGGATGCGAATCGCGCCTCTCATGCCGCCCTTTTACAGCAGCCCGGCGCGCTCCGATACGTTGATATGGTTTAATGTTGAACTAAATGGATATCGATGCTACATATAGTTCAATGTTAAATTATATGGAGACCGCCATGACCCCCTCCCGACGCAAGTTTCTGAAAATTGCTGGCACTTCCGCCGTGATCGTCGCCGCTGGAGCAGGCAGCTACGCCGCGACCAGAACCCCGCATGACGCCCTGGCACCCTGGTCAGCCGCCGGCAACGGCGAGACCCCGCTGATGAAGGCCCTGTCCTACGCTGTTCTTGCACCCAATCCCCACAACCGCCAACCCTGGCTGATCGATCTGAAGGGTGCCGATGAGGGCGTGCTCTACTGCGAGCCGGAGCGCAGACTGCCGATCACCGATCCGGAGGACCGGCAGATCACGATCGGGCTTGGCTGTTTTCTGGAGATCCTGCGCATTGCCGCCGCCGAGTTCGGCTACCGCGCGGACATCACGCCCTTCCCGGACGGCGAACCTTCGCCGCGGCTGGATCAGAGGCCGGTGGCCCACATCAAGCTTGTGGCAGAGGCGCCGGGCAAGGATCCGCTGTTTGCGCAAATCCCGCATCGGCGGTCCAACAAGGAGCCCTATGATGCGGAGCGTGCCGTGCCGGCCGAGCTGGCCGAGAAAATCCGTGTGGGTGCGGGGCAGAAAGTCACGGCT
Source organism: Pseudomonadota bacterium (assembly GCA_039030315.1). GTDB lineage: Bacteria > Pseudomonadota > Alphaproteobacteria > Rhizobiales > CAJQND01 > JAAEUE01. Next base: position 3,724 of record JBCCEL010000079.1, on the reverse strand, counting down.
GTGACCGTGATGGACGAGTCCGGCACCGCCAAGCTGCGCGACCTCACCTGGCAGGCTTTTGAGATGGAAATGCGGACACCTGCAGCGCTGCAGGAGAGCATCGACCTCATGCGGATCGGCCGCACGGAGATCGAGGCGAATCCGGATGGCATCGATCTTGGCGGCCTGAAACTGGAGCTCTTGAGCCTGGTCGGCGTCCTCAACCGCGAAAGCATGGCGGACCCAGCCTCTGCCGCGTTCGCCGAGGGTATCAAAATGTACCGGCCGGTCATCGAAACCTCGAAAGGGTTTCTGGTGATCCGGACTAAGGGCAATAGCCGGCGCGAACAACTTGATGCCGGAGCTGCCTATGTCCGCGCCAATCTGAGGGCGACTGGTACCGGGATCAGCATGCATCCCCTCAGCCAGATTCTGCAGGAGTACAAGGAGATGGACGCTCTTTACAGGGTTGGCCATGATCTGCTCGCACCCGAAGGCGGCAGAGTGCAGATGCTGGCCCGGCTCGGCTATGGCCAGACGTTGGCGCCAAGTCCGCGCTGGCCAGCGGCCACCAGAATCAGGTCATAAGGAGGCTATGGACTCCGACCCGATCCCCTTCCGCATCTTCAACGAGATCGGCATTATCAACCAGCTGTCGTCGGCGGTGCTCTCCCGGGTGCTGCCGCACGGCCTTTCCCTGGCCCAGTTCGGTGTCCTCAACCATTTCGTCCGCCTCGGCGGGGAACGGACGCCGGCACGGCTGGCGGCAGCCTTTCAGGTCACGCGCGGCGCCATGACGAACACGCTTTCCCGGCTGGAGGCCCAAGGCTTCGTCGCCATACGTCCGGACCCGGAGGACGGCCGGGGAAAGCTCGTCACCATCACGGAGGCCGGCCGTTCAGCCCGCGAGGAGGCGCTGACCATCCTGATGCACGAGGTCGGCAGGCTTGAGGGCAAGGTCGACTGGGAGGCGATGGCCGAAATCCTCCCCAAGCTCACCACCCTGCGCCAGATTCTTGACGAGGAGCGGTTCAAACCGGGCGGGCAGTAGAAGGAACACGCTTCCGAATCTGAACACGTACCATTCCCACCCGTCATCACGGGGCTTGACCCACAGCTGTCCGGTTAAACTTTGCTCCATTCCGAAAAGCCCATTGAGGCCAATGCTTTGTGGCCCATCGCGGTACTGGGAACACGTTTCCGATTCCGGGGACGATCCACCCCACTCGTCATCACCGGGCTTGACCCGGTGATCCAGGGCCGCTTGCTCGATGACAGCTGGTCAGCGGTAACGGGCTGATTCCATGAGATGAATTGAGTTCGTCCCCTGCCGCTCTGGATTGCCGGGTCAAGCCCGGCAATGACGGTGAGGGGGATGAACACCCAGCGGTTCGCCCTGGATGTCCGCCTTCGCGGTCATGACGCCCAGTCTACCCACTCCTTGAACCGTGAGGGCTGGCCAGGAGAGGCAGGGCCTAGATCACCGCTTTCTCAAGGAATGGTTCGCCGCGCGCGATGCGCTCGTAGCCAAGCGGCGCCAGATCGAGTTCGCGGAACTCCCCATAGGCGATCAGTTCGCTGATCCCGCGCCCCATGGCCGGTGACTGCTGGAAGCCGTGGCCGGAAAAGCCGTTGAGGTAGATGAAGTTCTTCACCTCAGTGTGGGGACCGATAATCGCGTTCTGATCGAGCGTGTTGAAGGCGTAGTGCCCGATCCACGAATTGGTCACCTTCACCGCCTCAAAGGCCGGCACGCGGTTGGCGATGATGGGCCAGAGCTTTTCCTCCCAGACCTCGTGATCCATGTGGAAATCGTCATAGTCCGCTGCAGGATCATGATCCGGCGGACAGCCGCAGAGAAAGAACTGGCCGTCCGTTCGCATGTGAACACCGGACGGATCGATCGTCAGCGGCAGGTCCCGATCGAGAGGATCGGCAGCATCAAAGATAAAGGTGTAGCGCCGGCGCGGCTCCACCGGGACATCGAGCCCCGCCATGCGTGCGGTCAGCACCGCCCGCGGACCGGAGGCGTTCACGACGGTTCCGGCGGAGATCACCTCTCCGGACTTCAGGGTCACGTTCTGTACCCGGTCACCGTCTCGGCCGATGGCCACGACCTCGTTTGCAAGATACTCCACGCCGTTCTGTCTGGCCTTGCGTTTCCACCAGTCGAACAGGGTGCTGCCTTCAAAATACCCTTCGTCGACCGGGTTGTGACTGCCTAGTTCAATGCCGTCGAGATTGTAGAACGGCCACTCCGCGGCGATCTCGTCCGGCGTCATGATCCGCGTGCCTGCTCCAAGCGCGGACTGGACTTCCTGGTTCTCCCTGAGGATCTGCGAGAAGGCCGCGTTGTCGGAGAGATAGAGGTAACCGAAACTGTGGATTGGTACATCCGGCACGTCCGGATCGCCCCCCATGAACGCGCGGAAGTTTTTCACGAAGTGCGCGCCGAACTGGGAGATACGGATATTGATCTCGGTAGAGAACTGCTGGCGGATGCAGCTGTTGGTGTGCGACGTCGAGCAAAACTCGTAGGTGGGATCGCGCTCGACCACGAGGATGCTGCCATCGAAGTCCGGATTGTTCGACAGCCACCACGCCGCCGATGACCCCATCATCGCCCCGCCAACAATGACAACGTCATAGGACTGACGCCTGGGTTCACTTGTGATTTCGGGAAGTTTCATGCCCGTAAGCCCTCGCGCAAATCCGTGACAGTCTTACGCTCTATTGAGCCGGCTGTCTTCTCCACAGACGGACAATGGGGTGCTACAACTCCTCAACTGAGACCGGGAGCAAAACCATGATCCAGAATTTTGTTTTCTCGTTTGCGGCGGCGTTCTTTTCCGTCGTGGTTTTCTTTATTGGAGCCGCCCTTATGTCGGCAGCTGCCGGCCATGGCGAAATCGCTAAGGCACTTAAGGGATCGGACGAGCAGAAACCGCTCCCGGCTCTCAACCAGCAACGCACCGGATACACAGCCGACTATGTGAAAGAGGTCTGGGAGCGTACCAAAACGGTCGACCCAGAGCTGAAGAGCGAGAAAGTATATCTGAAAATGGATCTCGTCTTCCCATTGTTCTACGGCTCCGTTCTCGCGTGTTGCCTTGCTCTGGTTCAGCGGGCAACCGGCGCCAATCTTCATTTTGCAGCGCTTTACGGGCCGGTTGTAGTCACCGTGCTGTCCGATTGGATTGAAAACACGACCCAGCTCACATTGATCGGGACATATACGGCCTCAGAAGCCTCGCTCGACCCCGGAATGGTTCAGCTGGCAAGCGCAGCAACGGTTTTGAAGCTTGCCTGCTTTGTCCTTAGCGTACTGCTGATTGCCGCTTTGCCCTTGTTTGCACAAACCCCTTCTGAATAAGACTGGGGAACGAATCTTTGCCGCCCCGAAAGCCCATGGCACTGAAACCGGAGTCGCCTCGAACATGAAGATCCAACTGTGCAGCCAAACACTTCTGATCACCGCCCTCTGCATACTGCTCTGGTCGTTGCCGGCTGAAGCCGCAAAGCGTGTGGCCCTTGTCATCGGTAACGATACCTACGAGAGCGTTCCTGTCCTGCAGAAGGCCCGGAACGATTCAAGGTCCATGGCCTCGGCACTGACCAGGCTCGGCTTCGATGTGATCTCCGCTGAGAATGTCGGGCGGCGGGCGATGAGCCGGGCCCTCGTGGAGTTCGAGAACAATATCGGCCCGGGCGACACCGCACTGCTGTTCTTCGCCGGACACGGATT
>JBCCEL010000078.1:0-19324 GCA_039030315.1 Pseudomonadota bacterium | reverse complement strand
GGCGTACTGAACCTCTGCCATCGTGACGGCCATGAACACCCGGCCGCGCTGGTGCCGGGTGAGGTGTGCGAGATTAGGGTACATCTCGACGATATCGCCTGGCGTCTTCCCGCCGGTCATCGTCTGCGTCTGTCGCTGTCAACCTGTTACTGGCCGCTGATCTGGCCATCTCCGGAACGCGCAACTCTGACGGTCCGTACGGCGGACAGCCGGCTCCAGCTTCCCGTCCGGGCGCAGCGCGACGACGCGGTCAACCCGTTTCAGGAGCCGGAATCGGCCGAGCCGCTGCCTCTGGAGGAGCTGAGAGTACCTGAGAACAAGCGCGAATTCAGCTGTGAAAACGGCGTCTCGACGCTGAGCATTTTCGATGATTTCGGTGAGGCCCGCGACCTCACCCACGGCCTGGTCACCGGGTCGGTGGGCCGCGAAACACATACGATCGAGGAGGGGGACCCCCTGTCGGCCCGTTCGAAGACGCACTGGACACAGACATTTTCCAGGGATGACGGTTGGTCGATCCGCACCGAAACCTTTCAGGAGATGTGGGCGGACGATACCCATTTCTACATCACCGCGCGTATTGAAGCTTATGAAGGCGAAGACCTGGTGTTCGAGAAGGACTGGTCCGACGAGACCGTGCCCCGTGAACTGGTCTGATTCTGCAGCGGCGGAGGAAAAGCTGCAAGAGCGCGAGAAGGGGGATTACGCGCTCCTGCAGCACACGCATGGCCGGTTCTGAGCGGGGGGACGGAGGCAGTCCGGCCAAGGTATATTTTAGTTTACGGGCAGGATGACTTTATCGATCACATGGATCACGCCGTTGTCGGCAGAAATGTCAGCCTGCGTCACTTTGGCCTTGTCGACGAGCACGCCCGATGTGGCGTCGATCTTCACCTTGCTGCCCTCAACCGTCTTAACCGACATCTTCTTGCCGGCGATGTCGCCTGACATGACCTTGCCCGGAATGACATGGTAGGTGAGGATCTGGACGAGCTTTGCCTTGTTTTCAGGCTTCAGGAGGCTCTCCACCGTACCTGCCGGCAGCGCCTTGAAGGCGGCATCGGTCGGTGCAAAGACGGTGAAGGGGCCTTCGCCCTTCAGGGTATCGACAAGGCCGGCAGCCTTCACCGCAGCCACAAGCGTGCCGAAGGATCCGGCGCCGGCGGCGGTGTCGACAATGTCCTTGGCTTGTGCGGTCACGGCGCCGAGGGTGAGTGTGGTGGCGGTTGCGGCGGCAATCATGAGGTTGCGAAATTTCATCCTGGTCTTCCTCTCTGGTGGGTTGGAATACCCGTCTGAACGAAAGCCCGGGAGCCGAAGATCATCCATCACACGGGTGTGATCGGATTCTTTTTCTGGCCAGATTTTCGCCGGATGAGGCCCACATTCCGCTGCCGCGCGCCGCAGCAAAGTTCTGCTCTTCAAAGTGAAAGTCCTGGGTTATCATCCCTGTGAATAGTGACTGTGGAGGGTCGGTTATGATCAGGACGGGCGAGGAATACCGGGAGTCCCTGCGCGACGGGCGCGAGGTCTGGATGAGCGGCGAGCGGGTTGACGATGTCACCGCCCATCCGATGTTCAAGCCGCTGATCGACATCCGCGCCCGCATCTATGACATGCAGCACGATGCGGCAACCGCGGACCGCATGACCTACGAGGAGGACGGCGAGAAGTTCGCGATCGGGCTCAAGCTGCCCTTCGAGCAGAAGGACTGGCATGACAAGCGCGCCGCCGTCGATGCGGTCTGTAGTGACGTGGGCGGGGTGGTCACCCGCGTTGGCGACGAAACCATCGGCGAGATGTGGTCCTTGTGGGACGGCAAGGACATCCTCAACGAGATCGATGAGCGCTTCGCCGAGAACATCGAGCAGCACATCCGCATCGCCATCAAGAACGATCCATTCCACGTCTCCGCCAACACCGACCCCAAGGGCGACCGCTCGAAGCGCCCGCAGGACCAGGACCCGGACATGCTGGTGCATGTGGTTCGCGAGACCGATGAGGGCATCATCATACGCGGTGCAAAGTACGAAACCGCGGCCGCCTACTCGAACCAGGGCTTCCTGAAACCCACCATCGCCAACTGGGGCGACGCCAAGCTCTCCGATTACGCGCTTGGCTGCATCGTCAAGATGAACGCGCCGGGCGTGAAGCATATCTGCCGGACAGGCTTTGCCGGGCGCGCGCCGGAAACGGACTACCCGCTCTCGAACAAGTTCGACGAGATCGACACGCTGATGGTGCTGGACGATGTGCTGGTGCCCTGGGAGGACATCCTGTTCTACCAGCACACCCGGGCTGCGGCCTTCATCCGCACCACCCTGCACCGCTATTCCGCCTTCCCCTTCGTGCAGCGGACATTGTCCTTTGCCGACTTGATCATCGGAGCGGCCCTGTGGAACGTCAAACAGACCGGGTTGGAAAAACAGCAGGCAGTCCAGGAGAAGCTTTCAGAACTGGCCGTCTGGCGCGAGGGCATTAATGCGCATCTCACCGCCGCCGTGGCGACGGCCGAGAAGAGCCCCAACGGCCTGCTCATGCCGAACCAGTCGCTGCTCTTCACCGGCCGAGTCCATGCCATGACCAATCTGCCGCGCATGATGCATCTGGCCCGCGAGCTGTGCGGCGGGCAGATCTGCGTGACCCCCGACACGGCCTCCTTTGAAGGCGCGGAGACGGGCAGCTGGTTGTCGAAATTCTATTCCATCAACGAGCGCTGGGTGGCCGATGACCGCCGCAAACTCCTGGCGCTTGCCCGCGATCTCCTGAACTCCGACTATGCCGGACACCGGCTGACATTCCAGCTGTTCGCACAGTCGCCGCCCTTCGCCCACCTTGCAGCAGTGTACCGCAATTTCGACTGGGACGGGCCGTTGGAGTTTGCCCAGAACGCCGCCGGACTTTCTGACAATGTCTGGGGCGAGACAAGAGATGCGGCGGAGTAGCTGAGCCGCCCCGCCCATGCGGTTCACACTCAAGCAGCTGGAATACTTCGTGGCGGCGGGCGAAGCGCTCAGCATCAAGCAGGCAAGCGAGCGCATCAACATCTCGCAGCCGTCGATCAGCTCTGCGATAGCCCACCTGGAATCGGATCTGGGCGTTCAGCTCTTCGTGCGCCATCATGCGCGCGGGCTGTCTCTCACTCCGGCTGGCCGCAGGCTCCTGGCCGAAGCGAAATCGCTCCTCCTGCAGGCCGCCACCATATACGAGGTGGCGAACGAGACGAGCAGCGAGGTTCGGGGCCAGCTTGCGCTGGGCTGCTTCGTTACCCTGGCCCCGATGATCATGCCCGAACTCGTTCACAGCTTTCAGAGCGAATATCCGGGTGTCCGGCTGCAGCCCGAGGAAGGCGATCATGCCGAGCTTGTCGCCCGGCTTCAGCGGGCCGAGCTCGACATCGTGCTGACGTATGATCTGCCGGTGCCGGACGGGATCAGCTTCGAGGCGCTGGTTGCCTTGCCGCCGCATGTTCTGGTGGCGGCAGATCATCGCCTCGCCGGCCGCAGCAGCATCGGTCTTCAGGATCTGGAGGGCGATCCCCTGATCCTGCTGGATCTTCCGCAGAGCCGGGAGTACTTCCTTTCGATCTTCCACCAGGAAGGCGTGGCTCCGAAGATCCATGCGCGCTCGCGCCAGCAGGATGTGGTGCGGACCATGGTTGCAAACGGACACGGCTTCACACTGGCCAATGTCCGGCCGCGCAATCTCACTGCTCTGGACGGCCGCCCGCTGCGGCAGATCCCGCTGGACGGAGATCACAGGCCGATGCGGATCGGCATCGCCAGCCTGATCCAGGAGCGGAAGACACGCCTGCTTCAGACATTCGAGACACATTGCCGTGCGTTGATCTCTGACGGTGCGGTGCCGGGTATGGACTGAGCGGCGCAGGCTGGCCTAGAGTGTTTCCAGTGGGTGATGGCAGTCTGTTTCTTGGGGAGGGTGAGTTGACCGGGAGTGACGCTGCAACCGCGTTGAGCGTGCGCAATGTGGTCAAGACGTTCGGCAGTGGCGCCGGCGCGGTGACCGCACTCAATGACGTTTCCGTTGAAATCCAGTCCAACGAGTTCTTCACGTTGCTTGGCCCCTCCGGCTGCGGAAAGACGACCCTGCTTCGCCTGACGGCGGGCTTCGAGCAGCCGACCGACGGCGAAATCTTTCTCTTCGGCGAGGAAATCGAGAATCTGCCGCCGCACGAGCGGCCGGTGAACACCGTCTTCCAGCACTATGCGCTGTTTCCGCACATGACTGTGGCGGAGAATATCGGCTTTGGCCTGCGCATGCTGAAATGGAGCCCGCCGGAAACCCGCTCGCGGGTGTCCGAAACACTGGCGCTGGTCAAGATGGAGGAGTTTGCCGAGCGCAAGCCCAACCAGTTGTCCGGCGGCCAGCAGCAGCGTATCGCGCTGGCGCGGGCCCTGGCACCGCGCCCCAAGGTCCTGCTTCTGGACGAGCCGCTTTCCGCGCTCGATCTGAAGCTGCGCCAGGCCATGCGCCACGAGCTGAAGACCCTGCAGCGCGAGACCGGCATCACCTTCATATTCGTCACACATGACCAGGAAGAGGCGCTCACCATGAGCGACCGCATCGCGGTCATGTCCGCCGGCCTCATTCAGCAGATCGGCTCGCCGCTCGACATCTACGAGCGGCCGCACAACCGGTTTGTCGCCGACTTTATCGGCGACACCAATTTCCTGGATGCCAGGATCGAGCGGGTGACGAAGGACGTTGCCAGATGCTCCACGGCCGGCGGATTGTCGTTCAGCACGCCGGTGGTCGATGGCCACGGGGCGGGCGACACGGTCACACTCGCGGTCCGGCCCGAACGCATCACCCTGTCGAAGGGTGCGGGCAAGACGGCCTTTCCGGTCGAGGATGCCACCTATCTTGGGACAGACACATCCTACCGCATCGGGCTCGGCGATGGCGCCTTCCTGAATGTCCGCGATCAGAACTCCGAGGCCGGCACCGGCCGGTTCGTATCCGGCGACACGGTAAAACTGGCTTTCTCTGACGGTGCCGCCCGGATGCTGGTGGATTAGGGCCATGCAGCTTCCCCGTTCGGCAGAACAGCGCCGCCTGCTCGGTCTTGCACCGGCACTCGTCACCATCGGCATCTTCATGGTGGTGCCGATGTTCATTCTGCTGGTGTTCTCGTTTCTGGAAGCCGACCCCTATGGTGGGGTCGAGCCGGTGTTCAGCCTGGATGCCTATGTCCAGATTCTCTACGAGATCGATTTCGACGACAGCCTGATCTTCAATCCGATCTATCTCGGCATCATCTGGCGCTCCGTGGTCCTCGCCCTGGTGGCGACCGTCGGCTGCCTGATTCTCGGCTTTCCGGTCGCGTACTTCATCACGCGGCAGGATGCGCGCACTCAGAACCTGCTGCTCTACCTCATCACTCTGCCGTTCTGGACCAACCAGCTTGTGCGGGTCTACTCCTGGATCCTCATTCTTTCGCAGGACGGCGTGATCGAGCAGCCACTCAAGGCCGCCGGTGTGATCGATGATTCCCTCGGCATGATGTACACGAACGGCGCGATCACCATCGGGCTGGTCTATTCCTATCTGCCGCTGATGGTGCTGCCGATCTATGCCAGCCTGGAGAAGCTGGATTTCCGCCTGATCGAGGCGGCGCACGATCTTTATGCAAACCGGTTGAAGGTGATGACGAAGATCATCGTGCCACTGGCCATGTCCGGCATCCTGGCCGGCTGCATCCTCGTTTTCGTGCCCAGCCTCGGCGCGTTTATTGCGCCCGATCTGCTCGGCGGCGGCAAAAAGCTCATGCTGGGCTCCCTGATCCAGCTGCAGTTTGCCTCTTCGAGAAACTGGCCCTTCGGTTCGGCCATCGCCATCTGCCTGCTCTGTCTGGTCATGGCGGCCTTGATGATCCAGGCGCGTTCGGCCGCCCGGAGGCGGGCCATGGAGGAAAGCCGATGAGTGCGCCGAGGAAAAAGGGGTTTGTGCTCGGCTACTATCCAGGGCTCAACCTGTGGACCGTATTCTTCTTTTTCTATCTCTATCTGCCGATGGTGGTCCTGGTCGCCTATTCCTTCAACGACGGCAACCGGGCGCAGATCTGGCAAGGCTTTTCGGTGCGCTGGTTCTACCGGGCCTTTGCCAATGACGACATCCAGAACGCCGCGCTCAATTCGCTGATCATTGCCGTCTGCGCCACCGCGCTCGCGACCGTCATGGCGACCCTGGCCGCCCTGGTGCTCGCGCGCAGCGGCGAATTCAAGGGCAAGAATGTCTCGCTCGGACTGATCACGCTGCCCCTGGTGGTGCCGGAAATCGCAACCGCCGTTGCGACCTTGAGCTTCTTTGCCATTATCGGCTTTCAGCTCGGGCTCATGTCGATCATCATCGCCCACACCGTGTTCTGCATCCCGTTTGCCTTCCTGCCCATCCGGGCACGGCTCGACGGTATGGACACAACGCTCGAGCAGGCGGCAGGAGATCTCTACGCCAATAGCTGGCAGACTTTCCGGCATGTGACCCTGCCCCTCCTGGCGCCGGGCATTGTCGCCGGCGCCATGCTGGCCTTTATCATCTCGGTCGATGATTTTATCATCACGCTGATGGTTTCTGGGGCGGGCGCGACAACCCTGCCGCTCTACATCTACGGCATGATCCGCCAGGGCATCACGCCGGAGGTCAACGTGATCTCCACGGTGATGCTGGCCATCTCCATCGCCTTTATCAGCGCCTACTGGTTCCTGACCGGGCGAAGCGACCGGGCGATGCACTGATAGCTGACGGTTTTTCGTCATGCCCGCGAAGGCGGGCATCCAGAGCGATATACCCAAGGCCTGGAGGCAACGCACTGGGCTCCCGCCTGTGCGGGAGCGACGCATGCGGTGGAAGCTGACTTACGCCCCGAGATAACCCTGCAACACGTTGACCGTGTTGATCCCGATTTCTTCGACCGCATAGCCGCCTTCCATGACGAAGTGGGTCGGCAGACCGAGCCTGGCGATCCGTGCACCGTAGTCGGTGAAGTCGTCCGACTTTAGCTTGAAGAAGCTGATGGGGTCGTTCTCGAATGTGTCGACACCGAGCGAGATGATGAGCACGTCCGGTGAGAATTTGCGGATGCGGTCCAGTCCGTCATTCAGCGCATCACCCCAGACGGAATAGGGTGTGCCCGGCGGCATGGGATAGTTGATGTTGAACCCTTCGCCCGCTCCGGCGCCGGTCTCATCGGCGAAACCGAGGAAGTGCGGAAAGGCATCCATCGGGTCGCCATGCAGGGAAACGAAGAGCACGTCGCTACGCTCATAGAAGATGTCCTGGGTGCCGTTGCCATGATGAAAGTCCGGGTCGAGGATGGCCACGCGTTCCGCCCCGGCATCGAGGAAACCCTGTGCCGCGATCGCGGCATTGTTCAGGAAGCAGTACCCGCCATAGAGGTCGCTTGCCGCATGATGGCCGGGCGGCCGGCACAGTGAGAAGGCGCAGGACGCGCCATCATTCATGTGATTCTGCCCCGATTGCGCGATCGCGGCGCTGGCTTGCGCGGCCTCCCAGGTGCCGGGCGTGATGGCGGTTTCCAGGGCCATGCAGAAATAGCCGAGCTTGCCGTCGATATGCTCCGGCTCGATCTGGCGCATGCGCCGTGCCGGGATCACGGTCGGCACGGCCTCGCCGTTCATGCCTTCGGCCTCCCAGCGTGCCCATGCCTCCTCCAGAAAGGTCAGATAGGGGGCGGTGTGGATCTTCCGCACCGGATCCCAGTCCAAGGCTCCGGGTGCTGAGAAATCGTCAAAGCCGCAGGCCTTGAGCCGTGCCATGATGTGTTCCCAGCGCTCCGGGCATTCAAACGGCCGGACAAACTCGCCGCCATAGAGTTCCCCCTTGGGAAAATGCTTGCGGTGGTCTTCGCTGCAAAAGATTTTCATGGGGGAACGGCCTCACAAGTCAGGGGCGGAAAATCCAAATGCCGGCTCCAGCGCGGCGGCGACATTGAACACTGCGGCCTCGTCATAGGCCTTCCCAACGATCTGAACGCCCGTTGGTACGCCGTTCGGTGCCTTGCCGGACGGCACTGACATCGCCGGACAGCGGCTCAGCATGTTGAAGGGATGGGTCAGCACCCAGCCATATTCCCCGTTGACCACCGTGTCATTGATGCGGAAATCCTCGTCCCAGGAATCATGATCGGCGGCAACGGCCGGGACGGCATTGGTCGGGCAAATGAATGCGTCGAACGGCTTCAACTGCTCCGCAAAGACATCGTAAACCTCCACCGCCTTCTCCAGGGAGCGGACGAAGTCCTCCATGTCGTACTGTTTGGAGTGCTCGGCTGTTTTCAGGGCATATGCCGTCATCTTGTCCCTGTGCTCCGGCAGAAGCCGCCTGATGTGCTGGCCCCACAGGATGTCGAGATAGGCCATCACGGCATCGTCGCAGCTCTGATCCCAGGGAAAGTCGATTTGCTCGACCTCTGCCCCCAGCTCCCTGGCCCGCTCGACAACCGCGAGGGTGTTCTGTGCAACTGCTTCATCAATGTGGAAATGTGCGAGATCCGGTGACCATGCGATTTTGCGCCCTTGCAGATTGCCGCGAACGTGGCCGATCCGGGCACCCTGGGGGAGCGATGCGATATCCCGCTCGCTCGGTCCTGCCGCCACATCGTACATCATCGCGCAATCGCGGACCGTTCGCGTCATTGGTCCGGAGTGCGAATAGAAGTCAAGGTTCATCACCGGGGTTTCGGGAATGCGCCCATAGGCGGCCTTCAAACCGACGACGCCGCAGCAACCGGCCGGAATCCGGACTGATCCGCCGATATCCGTGCCGGTGCCGAGGGTGGTGGTTCCCGCTGCCAGAGAGGCGCCGGTGCCGCCCGAAGATCCACCTGGTGTGAAGTCGAGATGGTGCGGGTTGCGGGTAATGCCCCATAGATCGGACTGACAGGTGCCCAAAAGGCAGAACTCGGGCACGGCCGTGCGGGCATGGATGATGGCCCCGGCGGCGATCAGGCGCTCAGCGAACACATCGGTGCGCTCATCCACATGGTCCTTGTAGATGTATGATCCGCTGGTGGTCACCCGTCCGGCAAGCTTGATCTCGTCCTTGATGACGCAGGTCAGGCCGTCTAGCGGCCCGATCGGGCCGACCGTGGAGCCATAGCGTTCCTCAGAGGCTCTTGCCAGACCCAGCGCTTCGTCAAAATAGCGATCGCAGAAGGCATTGACTTCCGGTTCGACCGCCTCTGCGCGCTCAATCTGGGCTTTCAGGATCTCGACCGGAGAGAGCTTGCGCGCCCGGAACAGTTCCAGGGCCAGGCTGGCCGGCATGTAGCAAAGTTCGAGATCAGCCAAGGCGCGATATCCCTCCTGAAAACGGAATCCGGGCGCACCTTTCGGGTACGCCCGGAATCAGGTTCAGACTACTGGAGCAGCTTGGTCCAGATCTTGTCGATGGCCTTCACGTATTTCGGGCCGCAGCTCTTGCCGAACTTCACCGGCACGGAAGGCACACTCACTTCCGGCGAGTTCGCCATGTCGGCACCCATGTGCTCGCCAGTACCATTGATGGCGTTCGCGTATTTGGCGAAATCGGACTGCAGCGCCATGTTCTCCGGCTTCATCAGCCAGTTCATGAAGATTTTCGCGTTCTCGATGTTCTTGGCGCCCTTCGGGATGACGAGGCTGTCATACCAGCCTACGACACCTTCCTTCGGGAAGCAGTACTTGATCTTGCCTCCGGCCAGGCGCTGCTTCATGGCATCGCCGTTCCAGGCGTTGGAAATCTTGGTCACGCCCTGTCCCAGGCGGTCCATGGTGCCTTCCGACGAGAACACTTTCACATGTTCTTTCTGCTTCTGAAGGAGCGACTGCAGGGCGCGAAGATCTTCGGTCTTCTCGGTGCAGAACTCCTGGCCAAGATCGATATGCGCCATGTTGGCGACTTCTTCCGGCGTCTTGAACACACCAACCGAGCCTGACGCGGCTTCGTTCGGCTCAAAGAACTCCTTCAGGCTCGAGCAGTCACCGACGCCGTCGTCGGTCCGGACCGCGTAGGAGGTCGTGCCCATCTGGTATGGCGAGGAATATTCCTGTGTGGGATCCCAGCTCGGAAACTGGAAGGCCTTGGCCACGTTCTTGAAGTTCTCCATCTTGGAAACTTCGACCTTCTCCAGAAGGTTTTCCGCGATCATGATCGTCACGAAATTCTGGCTCGGCACGGCGAGATCGTAGCCGGTTGCGCCGGATTTAAGCTTCGCAAGCAGCGTTTCGTTCGAGTCGTAGGTGTCCACCGTCACCTTGATGCCGGTTTCCTTCTCGAACTTCTCGATCATCTTCGGATCGGTGTAGTCCGTCCAGTTGTAGAAAAACAGCTCTCCCGCCGCCTGCGCCTGGCTTGCTGCCAGTCCGAGGGCGCCGGCAAGGGCCACTCCCATTAGTCTTCTCATCACTCAATCTCCCTCAAAGTGGCGAAGCCAGCTGGCTTCAAACGGATGCACAAGCGCGTTTGCCGCAATGCCAGAGGCGCTCAGCGGCGGGAGACTACTGTATGGAGGAAGCGAGGGCCAGTACGAATGCCCGCGTCTTCCGGCATGACATCAGGCCGTGGCCCGCGGGCCGGAATCCAGGCTGATAGCGGCTGGTCCGCAAAAAAAATCGTCCTTTGCGAAATCTTTCACGTTCATTTCACACGCCGGAATGTATTTACCCAAAAGTTATGGCGCTGCATAGTTGTTTTCAACTATAACGCGAAATATCTAAATATAAGTTGGTTTAGTGAAGTATATCGACTGATCCTGGCTAGCCAGTACTGGGAGATAATCTTCAACGGGAGCGGCTGCGGCCGTTCGCGGGCCGGGGGGACAACCAAGCACCGGGCAACAAACTGAACCAAGGTAAACAAGATGGTTAAACCGCGAATTGAAGACAAACTGATCAAACATGATGAAGAACTCGTCGCACTGGACCTGAAGAGCGGGCAGGTGCCGCCGAGCATTCTCTATCAGAACGTTGTTGAATGGGTGCACAAGGCCTGTGCCTTGGCCCTGGACGCTGAAAAAGAAGGGATGAGCAAGCAGGAAATCAGGGGCTTCTTCCATAATGCCCGGTCCATCCACGGGCGCTCGGAATGGATCAAGCGTCTGCAGACCTGGCCACGTGGCTATCCCGGGGATTTCGAGACGATCGAGATGCTGATGCAGGGTGTGGCGGCGCCGGATCTGTCGACGGTCGCCGGGTGCTGCGAGTTCTACGCCCTGAACTGCCCGGCCTCGCAGCAGCACCGCAACAAGATCCAGATCCAGTCGGATCTGATCCGTCGCTCGATCGACAAGGGCAATATCTTCTCGATTGCCTGCGGCGGCTGCATCGATATCGAGAATGCGCTGCAAGGCTACCGTGGAGCGAACGGTGCGAGCGGCGGCGTCTTCATCAACGATCTTGACCGCGATGCCATCGAGTTCGCGACTGGTCGCCTGGAGTCAGCTGAGATCCATCACCAGGTGATCGAGGGCAATATCATCCGCGCGCTGAGCAATCGGGCGCTGGAGAATATCAGCCTGATCATTGCCGGCGGTCTGTTCGACTATCTCAATGACAAGAATATCGGGAAGATCATTCACAAGGGCTTCCACGACATCCTCCAGCGGGGCGGCAATTTCGTCTTCACGAACATCAACAAGATGAACCCCTACCGTCCCTGGATTGAATATCTCGCCAATTGGGAACTGATCGAGCGGTCGGCCGATGAGATCGAGGCCATCGTCAAGTCCGGCAACATTCCGGACGACGCGATCAGCTACAAGACGGACCCCACGGGGATGGCCTTGGTGTTTACCTTGACCAAGGCCTAGTCTCCGGTGCGCCCGGATCCGGACTGGCATCCCCCCAAGCCGGTTCCGGATCCGGGTACCGCGCACACGCCATCATCACCATCCTCCTTGTCAGGGCTGCCGGTTTGTTTAAGACGGGCCGTATGTCAGGGAGGACGAGACCATGCCGCGCGAAGCCCGCTACGATATTCTGTTCGAGCCCCTAAAGATCGGGCCGGTCACCGCAAAGAACCGCTTTTATCAGGTACCCCACTGCAACGGCGGCGGCTACCGCGATCCCTCGGCTGTCGCCGCCATGCGCGGCATCAAGGCGGAAGGCGGCTGGGCGGTCATCAACACCGAGCAGGCGGAAATCCATCACAGCTCGGAAATCACGCCCTTCATCGAATTGCGTATCTGGGACGATCAGGACCTCCCGGCGCTTGAGCGCATCACGGACAAGATCCACGAACACGGCGCACTCGCCGGCATCGAGCTTTGCTACAACGGCCTGAACAGCCCGAACCTCTATTCCCGCGAGGTGCCGCTCGCGCCCATTAACATGCCGGTGGCCACGTTCACCTATGATCCGGTGCAGGCCCGCGCCATGGACGCAGAAGACATCCGCAACCTGCGCAAGTGGCACCGGGCCGCCGCGCTCCGGGCGAAGAAGGTCGGGTTCGATCTCGTTTATGTCTACGGTGCTCACACATTCGGCGTCGTCCAGCACTTCCTTTCCCGACGCACAAATCAGCGTACGGATGAATATGGTGGCAGCCTGAAGAACCGCGCCCGGCTGCTGAAGGAACTGATCGAGGACACCAAGGATGCGGTCGGCGACACCTGCGCC
Organism: Pseudomonadota bacterium; assembly: GCA_039030315.1. Classification (GTDB taxonomy): domain Bacteria; phylum Pseudomonadota; class Alphaproteobacteria; order Rhizobiales; family CAJQND01; genus JAAEUE01. The sequence continues at coordinate 6,689 of JBCCEL010000078.1, read as the reverse complement.
GTACCGGTCCGTGTCCTGATTGACGAATGCCTCGGGGATGAAGGCGTAACGAACGACGAGATGCGGGATGTGGTCGGTATGCTCGCCGAGCTTCCCGATCTCTGGGACCTGACCCATGGGAACTGGCCGGAGGATTCCGGCACCTCGCGCTTCAAGGATGAGGCTGCACAGGAGGACTACATCCGGGGCTTTAAGGATCTGACGACCAAGCCCGTCGTGGGCGTGGGCCGCTTCACCTCCGCCGACACGATGGTGCGCCAGATCAAGTCCGGTTTGCTCGATTTCATCGGCGCTGCACGGCCCTCGATCGCCGACCCGTTCCTGCCGAAGAAAATCGAGCAAGGGCGGATTGAGGATGTCCGAGAATGTATCGGCTGCAATATCTGCGTCACCGGAGACATGACCGGCGGCATCAGCCGCTGCACGCAGAACCCGACCTTCATGGAGGAATGGCGCAAGGGTTGGCATCCCGAACTCATGCAGAAGAAGGGAAAGAGCGAGCGTGTTCTGATTGTCGGCGCAGGACCTGCCGGGCTCGAGGCGGCCCGGGCCCTGGGCCTGCGTGGCTACGAGGTCGCCCTGGCCGAGGCGGGCACCGAGCTTGGCGGCCGGGTCGTGAAGGAATGTAGCCTGCCCGGCCTCTCAGCCTGGGGCCGGGTGCGTGACTACCGGGACTACCAGCTCTCGCAAATGGGCAATGTGGAGATCTATTTCGACAGCGCCCTTGATGCCGATCAGGTCCTGGAGTTCGGTTTTGACCATGTGGGCGTCGCCACCGGCGCGACCTGGCGCAGGGACGCCATCGCGCGCTTTCATCTGAAGCCCATCCCCACCACAAACGACATGGCGGCCTATACGCCCGACGATCTCATGGCCGGCAATCTTCCCACCGGCAATGTTGTTGTCTACGACGACGATCACTTCTACATGGGCGGTGTGCTTGCCGAACTGCTGGTGGCAAGCGGCGCGGATGTGACATTGCTGACACCCGCACTCCAGGTTTCCGACTGGACCATCAACACATTGGAGCAGCACTTCATCCAGGCCAGGCTCCTGGAAAAGGGTGTGAAAATCGTCACCGCCCGCGCCCTCAGCGCCGTGCAGGATGATAGCCTGGAAACGGAGTGCATCTACACCGGCGCCCGGAGCGAACTTGCCGCCGATGCGCTGGTTTACGTGACCTCCCGCGATCCCAACGATGATGTCTGGCAGGCGCTGAAGGCACGCAAGGCCGATTGGGCCGATGCCGGAATTTCGTCGGTCAAGGTTTTCGGCGATGCTGAAGCGCCGGCTCCGATTGCCTGGGCCACCTATGCGGGCCACCGTTTCGCCCGGGAACTGGATGAGCCTGAGCTTGCCGAGGGTGAACTGCCGTTCCGACGCGAGGTGGCCGGGCTGGCGGCAGGATGATTCAGCGTCCGAGGGCGGGCACGGCTCCGCTCCACCTCTTTCTGCTGGTGATCATGGGCTCCTTCTGGGGCCTGCAGTTCGCCATGCTGAAGAAGGCGGCGGCCGGCGGTTTCGCAGAGGTGGAGATCCTCACCATCTCCCTCGCAGTGATCGCTGCAGTCTTCTCCATCATCGTGCTGGTGCAGGCAAAATCGTTCAGGCCGAAGCCGGGCCATCTGCTGTATTTCGCGATCGGCAGTTTCCTCGGCTATATCCTGCCGCTCGGCGTTGCGATCTATATAAGCCAGAACCTCACGGCCGGCCTCCTCACATTCATTGGCTCCCTTTCGCCGATCTTGACGATCGGTTTTGCGGCAATGCTCCGTACGGAAAAAATCTCCAGGCTCCGCGTGCTCGCCATGGTGCTAGGGATGGCGGCTGCCCTGACAGTGTTCTGGCCTGAGCTTGTTGCCGCCCACAGCGCCTTGCTGCCCTGGCTGGCGCTCGCGCTGCTGATCCCGGTCTCCTACTCCCTCGACGTGATCTATATCGGCGCGTTCTGGCCGCCTGAACTTGAAGAGCTGCAGGTCGTCGCCGGTGAAGCGACGACGGCCGCTTTGATGCTGCTGCCGTTCTTCCTCATCTTCGGGGATATCCCGGGCCTCGGCCGCCCCTGGTCCGATGGTCATTGGGGCGTGGCCGTGTTCACGCTGTGCGGCGTCATCGAGGTCATGCTGTTCTTTTACCTCGTACGGCATGCCGGAGCGGTGCTGGTTTCGTTCGGCAGTCTCGTTGCCCTCTTCGCCGGCATAGGCTGGGGCATGGTGATTTTCTCCGAACAGCATGGTTTCACCCTCTGGATTGCAGTAGGACTGCTTTCGGCGGCCCTGGTTGCGGTCGGACTGGACAAGAGAGAGACGGAAGATGGCTGAAGTCACAATCGGTGTTACGCAGATGGCCTGCACGGATGATGCTGCGGAAAACCATGACCACGCGGAAAGACTGGTTCGTGCCGCAGCCGGCAAGGGCGCCAATGTCGTCCTCGTGCAGGAGCTTTTCGAGGGCTTCTATTTCTGCCAGCAGGAAACTCCGGAGAACTTCGCGCGCGCCTGCGAGGCGGATCGCCATCCGGCCATCCAGAGGTTTTCCGCGGTTGCACGCGAACTCGGGATCGTCATGCCGGTCAGCTTTTTCGAGCGCCACAACAATGCCCACTACAACTCGATCGCCATGGTCGATGCGGACGGGTCTGTGCTCGGGATCTACCGCAAGTCCCATATTCCGGATGGGCCGGGCTACGAGGAAAAGTTCTACTTCAACCCCGGCGATACCGGCTTCAAGGTCTGGGAGACGGCCTATGGCAAGGTGGGCGTCGGCATCTGCTGGGACCAGTGGTTCCCCGAGACCGCCCGCTGCATGGTGCTTCAGGGGGCGGAGATGCTGCTTTACCCCACGGCCATCGGCAATGAGCCGAACAGCCCGGACTACGACTCAAAGGATCACTGGCAGACCGCCATGCGCGGCCACGCCGCGGCCAACATGGTGCCGCTCGCTGCTGCCAACCGCATCGGCACGGAGCATCCCGAGGGCGGTACGCCCATGTCCTTCTACGGGTCTTCCTTCATTGCCGACTGGACCGGCAGAATGGTTGCCGAGGCAGGACGCGAGGAAGAGGCGGTTCTGACCCATACCTTCGAACTTGACCGGGTGCGCCAGGAACGCATCGGCTGGGGGGTCTTCCGGGATCGGCGCCCGGATCTCTACGGCGCCATCGGCACGCTGTCAGGTGCCCGCGCCTGAGCCCGTCTCCCAATAGGGCCGTGGCCCATAGGTCTTTGCCAGAAAGTCGATGAACGCCCTGACGCGCGGCGGCATGAGCCTGCTGTGCGGGTAGATGGCATGGATCGCATGCCCGGGTGGCTGCCAGTCCGGCAGCACCTTCACCAGCCGGCCGTCATGCAGATGCTCGGACACTTCCCACATGGACTTGATCGCGAGCCCCGCGCCGGCGAGACACCAATCCGTCAGCACCTCCCCGTTATCGCTGTCGAGATTTCCCGAGACCTGCATGGTGCGCTGCGTGCCGTCCGGTCCCTGCAGGCTCCACTGATATTGCTGGGAGCCGGGGAAGCGAAGCAGCAGGCAGTTGTGATTCAGAAGATCGTCTGGCGTTGTCAGCGTGCCGGAACGCTCCAGATAGTCCGGGCTCGCAACGATGGCGCGCACGTTGCTGGCGAGCTTCTTCGCAATGAAGGAGTACTGCTTCAGGTCCGCAATGCGGATGGCCACGTCCGTGCCCTCGGCGATCACGTCCGCGAGGCGGTCGGTTAGATGGAGACGCACCTGAAGACCCGGATTCTGTTCCACGAAGCGCGGCAGGAAGGGCGCCACGTGCAGGCGCCCGAACCCGGCCGGCGCAGTCACCGTGATCGGCCCCCGCAGCAGTTCGGACCGGCTGCCGATCAAGGTGTCGATCGCGGCGATCTCTTCCAGAATCCTGGTGCAATGCTCGTAGAAGATCTCGCCTTCGGCGGTGATGTTGACCCGCCGCGTGGTGCGGTTCAGCAGCCGGACCCCGTGCTCCTTCTCAAGCTTGGCGATCCTGTTGCTGACCACGGCGGTCGAAAGCCGAAGCTCGCGGCCTGCCGCCGAAAGGCTCTTCAGTTCGGCAACCCTGGCAAAAACCGCCCAGTCGGACACGTTGGTCATGGTTTTGATTGTCAAGCAAAACAAAAAGGTATTTTCTGATTTTCTATTATTTCTTTATAATCGTCAACGCGCGATAGTCATCGCCGATGGATCAATCTGGAGACGCCTGCGCCGATGATCGCCTCTCTCATGGACTGGCTCGAACTGCTGCTGCGCTGGGCTCACATGATGCTCGGCATCATGTGGATCGGCACCTCATTCTTCTTCATCTGGCTGGACCAGAGCCTGAGGAAACGGGCGTTTTCCGACCCGGATCTGGCCGGTGAAAGCTGGATGGTGCATGGCGGCGGATTCTACCAGACCGAGAAGTACATGGTGGCGCCGGAGAAGCTGCCGGAGGAGCTCCACTGGTTCAAGTATGAAGCCTATTTCACCTGGGTTACCGGCTTCCTGCTCATGGCGGTCATATATTATTTCAGTGCCGAAACGTTCTTGATCGACAAGTCCAGGGCTGATCTTGTCCCCTGGCAGGCGATTACCATCAGCATCGGATCGCTGGTGGCGGGATGGGTCGCCTACGACCTCATCTGCAGGTCTTCAATCGGACGCCAGACAGGCCCGCTTGCCCTATCCGTCTTCCTCCTGATCGCCCTGGCCTCCTGGGGATATACCCAGGTCTTCTCGGGCCGGGCTGCGTTCCTTCACATCGGCGCGTTCATCGGCACCATGATGGCGGTGAACGTGTTCGCGGTCATCATTCCAGGTCAGAAGAAGGTGGTTGCCGACCTTCTGGCCGGCCGTGAACCTGATCCGGTCCACGGCCAAAGAGCCAAGCAGCGGTCGCTCCACAACAACTATCTCACCCTGCCCGTCCTCTTTATGATGATCTCCAATCATTATCCGATGACTTTCGGCCATCCCCAGGCCTGGCTGATTGCGCTGGCCGTGGTCATCGTGGGCGGCCTGGTGCGTCATTTCTTCAACGCCTATGACGCGGACGAGATGGATTGGAGCAGCCGCTGGGCGCTCCCCGCTGCCGGTACCGTCATAGTGGCTCTGATCATCATGACAGCATTCCGCGGGGCGACTTATGACGGCGAGCCGGTCGAGTTTGCAGAAGTAAACGGACTGATCTCCAAGCACTGTGTTTCCTGCCATGCGGCGAACCCGACCCATGAAGACTGGGAGGAACCGCCAAAGGGCGTCGTGCTCGAACAGCCGGCTGATATCAGAAAGTACGCCGCGCAGATCCGCGCTCAGACCGTCCTGACCGACACCATGCCGCTCGGTAACGAGACGGAAATGACGACGGACGAACGCGAGCTGCTGGGCGCATGGATCGCCCAGGGCGCCAGGACCGATTAGGCCCGAATGAGTTCAGCTCTCTGGATCAAGGACCCTCTCGCCATTCTTGCGGACGATGCCGCGGGCGGGATCGTTGTCGAGGGCTCCAGGATCGTCGAGCTTGTCCCGGCAGGTGCACAGCCTGCCACGGGGGACGCTAAGATGTTCGACGCCTCAGGCCACGTCGTCCTCCCTGGCCTGATCAACAGCCATCACCATTTCTACCAGACCCTCACCCGGGCCTACGGGCCGGCGCTCAACAAGGCGCTGTTTCCCTGGCTCACGGCGCTCTATCCCGTCTGGGCGAAACTGACGCCGGAGATGATCGGGCTGTCGACCAGGCTGGCTCTGGCGGAGTTGCTCCTGTCCGGCTGCACCTGTGCCAGCGATCATCACTATCTCTTCAACAACGCGCTGGGCGATGCGATCGACATCCAGGTTGCCGAGGCCCGCGTGCTGGGCATTCGCACCGTGCTGACCCGCGGCTCCATGAGCCTCAGCGAAAATGACGGCGGCCTGCCGCCAGAATCGGTTGTGCAGGATGCCGAAGAGATCCTGCTTGATTCCGAAAGGCTCATCGGCGCCTATCACGACGCGGGCGAGGGGGCGCTGACGCAGATCGCGCTGGCGCCGTGCTCTCCGTTTTCGGTTACCGATGACCTGATGCGGGAAACCGCGAAGCTGGCCCGCCGCCATGGTGTCAGGCTGCACACTCATCTCGCCGAGACCGAGGATGAAAACCGTTTCTGCCAGGAGCAGAAGGGCATGCGGCCCCTGGACTTTCTCGATGAGGTGGAGTGGACCGGTCCGGATGTCTGGCTGGCGCACGGCATCTTCTTCGATGACGGCGAGATCGACCGGCTGGCGCGTGCCGGAATGAGTGTGGCACATTGCCCGTCATCCAATATGTACCTGGCGTCCGGCCAGTGCCGCACGCTTGAACTGGAGGCAGCGGGGGTCGCTGTTGGACTGGGCGTTGACGGCTCCGCATCGAATGACGGCTCCAACCTCATCCAGGAAGCCCGGCAGGCGATGTTGCTGCAGAAACTCACCTACGGAGCGGAACGGGTGGACCACTTTGCGGCACTGCGCTGGGCAACGGAAGGCTCGGCACGCTGCCTTGGCCGTTCTGACCTTGGCCGCATCGAGGTTGGCGCGCAGGCTGATCTCGCCCTGTTCAGGCTGGACGAGCCCCGCTTCTCCGGCGCCGGCGACCCGCTGGCGGCACTGGTTGTCTGCGGAGCCACCGGAGCCGATGCCGTGATGGTGGCTGGCGACTGGCGCGTCCGCAACGGCGAGATCATCGG
>JBCCEL010000077.1:0-19344 GCA_039030315.1 Pseudomonadota bacterium | reverse complement strand
TCAGCAAAGCAGTTCCGGCCCGATCGAAGTTCATCCTCTGGCTGTGCACATCGGTGCCGAGATCCGAGGCGTCAACATTTCCCGGCAGCTCGAGGCGGACCCCATCCGCCAGATTCGCGAGGCCCTCCTGCGCTGGAAGGTGGTGTTCTTCCGGGACCAGAACCTGGACCACGAAGCCCATGTGCGCTTTGCGCGCTACTTCGGCGATCCGACGCCCGGTCATATCGTGTTCGGCGGCGACGCGCTCTATCCGGAGATCTACTCGATCGCCAAGCACCGCACGGCCAATGCCGGCAAGAGCAAGCTGCGGCGGGCCTGGTCGGACTGGCACACGGACATCACGGCGGCGGTCAACCCGCCGTTCGCCTCCATCCTGCGCGGCGTGACCGTGCCGCCGTATGGCGGCGACACCATGTGGACCAACCTGGCAGTGGCGTACGACCGGCTTTCGGACACGCTGCGCGGTTTCCTCGATGGTCTGCGTGCCGTGCACAGCTTCAATGCACCAACGGACGCCGCAACCGCCGAGGCCTACAACGAAAAGACCGGCGAACAGCACCTCGTTGCCGAACACCCGCTGGTGACGGTTCATCCGGAGACCGGTGAACGGGTGCTCAATGTCAGCCCCGACTTCATCAAGCACATTGTCGGCCTGGAGCCGCGCGAAAGCCAGGCCCTGGTGGAGATGCTTTGCGAACACGCGGTGCAGCCGGAGTTCACCGTGCGGTTCAAATGGGAACCGGGCAGCGTTGCGTTCTGGGACAACCGCTCAACGGCGCATCTTGCGCCGAGCGACATCTTCGCGACCGACTTTGACCGACAGTTCTACAGGGTCACTCTCTGCGGAGAACCTCTCCACGGGACTGACGGCCGGCCATCCACGGCCCTCTCCGGACAGCCGATCCCGGCGCTGTAGCTCCGCACTGGGGGATGGCAGACGCGCTGACAAACGACATTGCGGTGCCCACACTCCAGTCGCTCGAGCGCTGGGAAATCGCGAACCTTTACTTCAGTGCCGCTGCGCCGAAGAGGGCCACCTTGGTCATTCCGCGCGCTTCTTCCCGAAGCTGGAAGAAAAGCACATATGGCTGGATAGTTTGCTCGTAGAGGACCAGTACGACCCGGATCGCTGGTTCGTGCTCAGCAATGTCGCTGACGCAGACTATGAGAGCGAGGGGTTTCTGGTCAGGCCGGGCACTGTCGGCTCGGGTGGCGGCTTCTTCGCAGACCGGCGCCTGGATGACGTCCCGAGCCTGGAACTGGGCATCTCCTGGCACGATCAGGGGCTTGATCATGCGTTCGAACTCTACCGGTTCTGGATGATCGAGCGCAAAAGCGCAGTTGCGGTCGAAGCCCGGAAAACCAAGCTCCGCTTCAATTTCCCTCTTTCTGGCTGCGCCGATTGAGCATCGCCTCAAATTTCTTTACCACTCAAGGCTGGTCAACGGAGGAGCGCGATGAGCGACACAGCTTTCAGGCCCGCTGCGGAACTGGCGCGGATGATCTCCAGCAAGGAGATCAGTGCGCGCGAACTCCTTGAGATCCATGCGGCGCGGATCGAGGCGCATAATCTTGCCCTCAACGCCATTGTCACGCTCGACCTCGATGCGGCGCGGGCGCAGGCAGATGAAGCGGATGCCGCAACCGCCAGGGGCGAGAGCTGGGGCCCGCTGCATGGCCTGCCGATGACCATCAAGGATTCCTTCGAGGTCGCAGGCATGCCGTCTACCGGCGGCGCCGCTGAACTGAAGGATCACGTGCCGGACAAGGATGCCGAGCCCGTAGGCTGCCTGCGCAAGGCCGGGGCGATCATCATCGGCAAGACCAATGTGCCCGAATATGCGGGCGACTGGCAGAGCTACAACGATATCTTCGGACGGACCAACAACCCGTGGAACCTGGAACGCACCCCCGGCGGCTCATCGGGCGGCGCGGTCGCGGCGCTCAGCGCCGGTCTGGTCGCAGCGGAAATTGGTTCCGACATCGGCGGCTCGATCCGGGTGCCGGCCAATTTCTGCGGCCTGTTCGGCCACAAGCCGTCGTTCGGAACCGTGCCCAACGCCGGGCATATTCCGCCGGCGCCGCACGGCTACGGAACCGCGGACCTGGCGGTGAGCGGACCCTTCGGGCGCAGTGTCGAGGATCTGGAACTGCTCATGGGTCTGATGAGCGGTGCAAAGTCCTCCGACCCGGCACTGTCGGTGTCCTATCCGCCGGCGCGGCCGATCAAGCGCGTCGCCGTGTGGGCCGAGGACGAGTTCGCACCGGCCGATACCGAAATTTCCGATGCGGTCCGGGGGGCCGCACAGGCGCTCGCAGACAGCGGGGTGGAAGTGGACTTCGACGCCAGGCCGGCGATCGGGTTCCAGGCCTCACACGCGATCTACCTCACCATTCTTTCCTCCATCATCAGCGACGGCTGGCACGAGAAGACGCTGGCATTCATGGCGGAACATGCTGCCGGAGCGCCGGACGATGCGCTGGACGATCTGACCCTTCAGGCCCGTGGCACCGTGCTGACCTATTCGCACTATCTTGGGCTCAACAGCCGGCGCGAGGCCAAGAAAGCCGCCTGGGCGGCGTTTTTCGAAAGCTATGATGCCCTGCTCTGCCCGGTCACGTCGGTTCCTGCATTTGCACATGATACCGAGCGCCGGGTGCCCGATCGCAGGATCACGGTGAACGGGCAGGACCGGCCCTACAGGGAATTGCTGCGCTGGGCCGGCCTTGCCACCGTCGCCCACCTGCCCGCGTCCGCCGCACCGGTCGGTCTTTCTGCCGAGGGACTGCCGCTGGGTGTCCAGATCGTCGGACCCTGTCAGGAGGACCTGACCTGCCTCGCAGTTGCCAGACTGATTGAGGAGGCCTTCGGCGGGTTCCAGCCTCCTGCCCTGTCATGAGCGGCGGGCACACCTTTATCTTCCCGTCCCGGCGCAATGCGGGCCGGTTCGTGTCCTGGATCGAGATGCTGGGCTATGCCTGCACGGCAGAACAGGTCGATTATGAATGGAAGGTCGTGTGCACCGGAGCGAGACGGCTCTCTTCGGACCAGTTCGCCGATGCCGGTGACCGGCTCGAGGAACTGGCCAAACAGATGGGCGGCCGGCGCCACGGCTGGCCGGGCTAGAGGAATGTGACTTCGGGGGCGCCCACAACCTCAGTGTCATGCCCGCGAATGCGGGCATCCAGAGCTAAGCCATGCGGTCCGAGCCGGCCGCCCTGGACTCCCGCTTTCGCGGGAGTGACGGGGTCGGGATACGCCGATCGCTGGCCGGGCCAGCTCAGCGGCGTCTGAACAACCCGAAAAGCCCCTTGCGCTCCTGGATGATCTCCTTCGCCCAGCCGGTCTTCTCCAGAAGCTTTTGCAATTGAGCATCGTGCCCGGGGGTCGACCAGAAGCGCACCCTCACCTCTTCGACAGGAGATTTGTGCGCGATGCGAAACATGCCGGCCCATCCCAGAAACCCCTCGTAGTATGGGTACCTGGTCCGGTCGAACTTCATCCAAAGCCAGTAGGAAAACTTCGCGTAGGCGCCGTTCAAGGGGATCTCCGGCTCCGGGGTTTCCGTAACGAGCTCCCACGCCGTCTCGGGAAACGCCCTCTTCAGTGTGGCCAGAACATCCTCATGCTCGCCCATCGGACCGCCATCCCCGGAGCGCAGGCTGAAGAACTCCTTCGGGTCCCTGTCAACTCCAGCGTAGTCGCTCCACAATCGGTCAAACAGCCGGAGCGGATATTCAATAAACAGGAGAAAGGGCAAGGCGATCAGTGGCGCATAGAGCCACCAGCTGTCGCTCTGCACCACGCACCAGCCGAAGAGGCACTCAAAGCCGAGCCAGGGCAGAAGCCACAAAGTGCCGAGAACGGCAACATATGCCAGGACGGGACGCATATCGCCGATATTGTCGTAGTCGGGAGGCGGATCGAACTGCATTGATCAGGTTCGTGCCCGGGGCACGGGCTCAGCTCGTGATGGGGCCACTGCCCACGCGCGGATGCGGCCGGCCGCCATCGGCCACAGCCAGGCAGAGCACGATCTCGTTGGGCCGTGGCGCGTCGGCGACGAACACGGTCATGGTATCAAAATGATCGAACGACCAGGCCTCGTCCTTGTGTCCGAGGGGCAGATCGATTGGCGAGCCGGCCGCGGCGACCTTGGCGTTTGACGGGATGAGGGCCTTGCCGCCGCCGATGGCTTCACGCATGGGCTTGCCGAGCTTGGGGTGGATCATCGCCGCGCCATGTTCAAGGTCTCCGTCCACGCCGACGATCGCCGCCTTCCCGTACGAGATGGCAGGCCCGCGGAGCTGGCCGGCTGCTTCGACAATCAGGCGCTCCCCAAGCTGACCGCCAAGATCGAAGAGGGCAGACAGATCTTCCGCAATTCGCCCGGCAAAGGGGTTTCGGACGACCGCCAGGGCGGCAACCCGGACGACCGGCGCGCACGCAAGCCCGGCGCCGTCAGCTTCGATCGTTTCCTTGATGACCAGCGTCTTGCGCGTTTCCATTTTACCATCCTGTTCGCCTGCGTTGATCGGAGCCTATCCGGCCAGCACCGGCAAATCCACCGCTTCGGGCCGGTGCCGCTCAGCCTTCAAACGGCTCAACGCAGGTGCAGGCCTCGGCGTAAGCCCTGTCGAAGGCGGTGAGGAACTGCTCTGCGGCCTGAACCAGGCCCTGATACCTGCCGTCCAGCGCAGCGAGATAGGCTGAATGCTCAAGCCAGGCCAGGGCCTCCTGCAGTTCATCATCGCGGATATCGCGAAGATCGACCAGGTCCGCAATGCTGAGCAGGATCTCCACCGCCCCGGCGGCCAGCGCGACGGGGCCTGCCCGCTTGGCCACCGGTTCAACGAGCTTGCTCTCGGCCAGGTTCAGTGCCTCGATCGCCCGGTTCACGACCTGATTGGCGACGACGCGGCCACCCTTCTTACCGGCAGCCGCCACGACATCGCCGCCGTTCTTGACGCTTTCCGGTCCGACTTCATGCAGGGCAGAACGGAACCGGAAGGTGTTGTGAGCCGCTTCACTGCGCGCCCGTTCTGCCAGCCGGGCCACCGCCCGCGCGCGGTCGACCACAGCTGCGATGCCCTGGCGGAAGCGCGCAATGTGTCCCACCGGATTGGCGCAGACACGTCCGTTTCGCGTCTCGCCCATGAGATCCTCAACTATGTCTGCAGCGCCGCGGCGAACCCGGAGCAGCCGGCTGCCAGACACGCTCTGGCGGCTGAGAAAGGCATCCCGCCCGCCGCCGCTTGCGATTTCCCGCACGGTGCGCGTCAGGCCACTTTCTGATGCCGAACGCCCCGGCAAGGGACGCATGATCTTTCCCGGCAGTCCCGCGGCAGATGCGAGCGCTGCGTCGATCCGGCGTTGCAGATCGACAAGCTCCCGGCGTTTGATTTTGCGCAGTCGCGCAGTGTAGGCCCGCCGGCAGGCACGGACAGCGAAGGTAACCTTCTCTTCGGCTGCGGCTTCGGGCGAGCTGCTCTTTGCCTTGAGATCCAGGGACACGATTGTGCGGTAGCTGTTCGCGCCGGTGAGGCTGAGGGCTCTGCGCTTCAGATCAAACTGGACCCGGAGACTGTGGGTCGCGCCCGCCTCCAACTGGGGCATGATGCACTGGGCTGAACCGGTGACGGCCGAGTTGATGCAATCGAAGTCCTGGGAGACCACGCCCTTGTTGATCCGGGCTGAGAAGCCGGCATTGAGGTTGATGCCCTCGGCGTCGTCCTCGCCCATATTGCTGAGGTTGATCCCGAGCTCCGGCATACGGTCCGCCCAATAGTCGACGCCGGTCCGGGGCCTGTTGAGGGAAATCCGCAGCTCCACCTCCTCAAACCGTATGGGCTCGGGCCGGCTCGTTGCCGCGATCTCGGCATAGTAGGCCCAGACATCCTTCCCCTCGATCAGAAACTTTCGGCAGATGCCGCAGTCCTTGGCCGTGTAGAGGGGGTTCCGGTGCATTTCCCAGAGCGGCCGCGCCAGCTGCTCGTACTCGATGAATTTCACCGTGTCCGCATGGAGGCTGCGGAAATACTTCTCCACCACCTTGCGGCTGACCTTCTTGCGCTTGCCGATCTTGTCCAGGTTGGTGCGCATGGTCTCCAGCCAATGGCCGATATACTCCAAGGACCCGGGCGCCTGATAGTGCCCTTCCCTTTTGGCGGCCATCGCGGCGAAGGAGCGCTCCCAGCGCCTCATGCCATCCAGCATCTTCTCAACTTCGGCATCTGAATAGTACTTGGCCTCCTGGCCCAGCGCCGGCGCCGCAGGCGCACTCAACCCGACAAGGGTGGACAGAAACAGAACTCTAAACATCTGGCGTTGCGTCATCGGTCGCACCTGAATTGCTGCTGGTGCGTTCTTGGTCGCGGCGGGATGGAAAGAGGTTCACACCATGGTTCAGCGCACCGAGTCGCCCCCCCTCTTCACAGCAAGCGCTTTCAATTTATGCGCGTATATATGCGTGAAAAATCACACAATCAGTGTTTATTTTACAACTATACATTAGTTAATCGAGTATTCTTTGTTCTATATCATATAAATTCCTTTTCATTTGGAGATGAATACCATGAAATGCCTGACTCTTGCACTTTCAACAGCTGCATTGTTGATCATAACAACAGCGCCATCCACCGCAGCCTGCCCGCCGGGCACCCGGAGCGAAGGGGGGACGGGCGGGAAAGGCGGAGAAGAGATTTGTTTTGGCACACCCACGGCGGAGGTGCCTACGCGCAAGAAGAAGCGGGCGAAGCGCAATTCCGGCAGCAGTGCCAGCCGGCCTGCATCGGGCGGGCAACAGTGCGGCACCTGTGCATCACCGCTCTATGAGGAGATCCAGCGGGTCTGCGGTGCGAAGTATCTGGCCTGGAAAAAAAAGGGCTACTGCGCCATCTGACGGCGGCGGGGTTCAGGGGGCGAGTGCCGCAAATGCCGCACGCGCCTCCTCAACCATCGTGTCCATCAGGTCCTTGGCCGGCATGGTCCGGTTGAGGCTCATGGCCTGGCCCGACCACAGGGCTACAAAGTCGGGCGAGCCGGCTTGCGTGCTCGCCTTGCGCAAGGGACCGGTGACCGTATTCAGGATCGGGAAGTCGGGCAGCTCTTCATCGAAGGGCGCCATCTGTTCCAGGTAGCGGTTGGTGATACCTCGGGCCGGCCGGCCGGAGAAAGCCCGGGTGAGCCGCGTGTCCTCGTCCTCAGCCTCAAGCAGCGCTTTGCGGTGAACGGCCGTTGTCGCGGCCTCCTCCGTTGTCAGGAATGCGGTGCCGGGCTGAACGCCGGATGCGCCCAACGCAAAGGCCGCGGCAATACCCCGGCCGTCAGCGATCCCCCCGGCAGCAATGACCGGAATAGAAACCGCATCAACGATCTGAGGAACCAGAGCGAACGTGCCGACCCGCGCCGCATCCATGGTCGAGGCGAACGTGCCGCGATGGCCGCCGGCCTCCCAGCCCTGGGCAATGACCGCATCGCAACCGCCCTCCTCCAGCGCCCGCGCTTCCCTCACGGTGGTGGCCGAACTCAGGACGATGACACCGGCCTCCTTCAAAGCCTGGACCATGTGCTGGGCGGGAAGACCGAAGTGGAAGCTGACCACGCGCGGACGCAACTCGAGCATCACCTGCAGCATGTCTTCATCGAAGGGGAAGTTCGTCGCCTCGAACGGCGGCACGTCCTCAATGCCAAACTCGTCCAGATATGGCCGCATGAGTTCGGCCATCTTCGCGTTCCGGTCCGGCTTGTCGGCAGGTGGTTCGTGAACGAAGAAGTTGGCGTTGATGGAGCGGTTGGTCGCCATCATGGTCTTGGCAAGTTCTTCACCGGTCCGTTCCGGGCTCATGAAGGCGCATCCGAGAGATCCGAGACCGCCGGCGTTGGAGACGGCGGCCGCAAGCTCCGGTGTCGTCGATCCAGCCATCGGCGCCTGAATGATCGGCACATCAATGCCAAGCAGATCCATGAGTGCTGTCGTGGGCCACATCGCGGGTATCCTTTCAGGCTCGAAACAGGAATAGAACAGGGCACGGCCTCGCCGCGCAAGCTCTATCGGGCGACTTGCCCATCCCCTGACCGTCTACCGGCGCGTTCTTCCGGCAACCCGGCGGGACGCGCAGGCGCGGGTCTGCGCCTCGCGGAGGCTGGCTCAATAGGGCTTTCTTCCCATTTTGACTTGCAATTTAACCTCTTGTTCACCATGTATTGAACGACGCGGGCGCGCCGTGATCGAAGGAGCTGCGCGCCGACAAGCGGCGTACCAAAGGGCCGGTTCCGGCCTAACTCTCTGACCTACAGGAAGGAATTTGAATCCATGTCACTCTTGAAGCGTGGCCTGCGCGGCGAACCCGTGAAACGTTTGCAGGAAGTTCTTGGTGTTGAGGCCGATGGCATATTTGGTCCGGGCACGGAAAAGGCCCTCAGGGACTATCAGAAGAGCAACGGCCTTGGCGTTGACGGCATCGCCGGTCCGGAGACCTTCAGCCATATGGGCCTGCACGAGCTGGTGCTGCTTCGCGTCGGATCGCGCGGCCCGGCTGTCAAAAAGCTTCAGGAATCACTGGGCATCGGCGCGGACGGCATCTTCGGCAAGGGGACCCGCAAGGCGGTCATGGAGTTCCAGGAAGCCAATGGCCTTGCCGTGGATGGCATGGCCGGCCCGAACACCCTGTCGAAAATGAACTCTTTCGCCGGTGACTTCACCGCGGACACCATCCAGAAAGCCGAAGCGCCGGCTGGCGCCGAGATGTCCGATGAGCCGCTTCCGGAAATCAAGGGCGGCAGCGTGGTGCAGTCCGACGCCGGCGAAGCCGCTCCCGCAAAATCCGTCTGGGGCACAATCAAGGGCTGGTTCTCCTAAGCCCTTACAAGAATTCCGGAGTGCCGCGACGGCCGGCGCTCCGGACACCTCTGCGCTACCTCTGCGCCTGCTTTACAAGATCGAAAATTCCCGACGACGCGGCCTTCGCCACGAAGCGGGCGCTGGCGCCGAAGCCCTGATCAACCGAGCCGGGGGCGACCTGGTTTCTCTGGCGGATCGTGCCGAGGACCTTGCCGGCGGGATCGCTGACCGTCCAGGCGAGCTGGACCGGCTGCCGTCCGCGATAGGCCTTGCCCACCTCGACCGTGCCGGCAATGGTCAGGGTATCGTTGCCCGGCCTGTTGCGCACCGGCCACCCCGCATTGCTCAGCACTTCCCGCATGGCTTGAGTGAGTTCGCTGTTGCCGCTGCCCGGCGCCCCGGTCACACGCGGAACCGCAACAGCGGCAATCTCCCGTTTGCCCGGCTTTCGCTTACGCGTCTTCGGCGCCGCAGGCTGCGCCCGCGAAACCTGCCGTGGCGGGGGATCAGCCACCGGCGCGGGAGCCTGCTCGATCGGAAAGTCTGAGGAAGATTTCGAGTATGGCACTTGTGCCCGGGTTGACGGTGCCGTCTGATCAAGCACCCCGGACTCAATTGCCAGCAGTTCGCCGGCATCCACGTGCGTCGGGTCGATCGCCTGACCGCCTCGCGCCTTCGCCGCCTCGATTGCGGCCGGATCCGGCCCCGAGACCTTCGCCGCGCCGAGGCAGCCGCTGGCAGCGACAGCCACCAGCGCCAGGGCCGCAAGCAGCCGAAGCGATGCCGCACTGATTCCGATCATTCCCCCCATATCTACACGATAATCGTGTTTATCTAGCGACAGATCATCTCGACCGGCAAGGCGGATATACATTCCGGCCCGTCATCGCCGATAATGTAGGTCCGGCCGGGGCACATGGCATGGCCGCTGTCGGAGTCCATCAGGATCATGTGGCAGAAGAACACCATGCCCGCCCCCAACACCGCCTCGTTGCGGGTGTAGAACATGGGCCAGTCCATCCAGCACGGCGTGTAGCTTGCTCCGAGCGAGTATCCACAGGCGTTCATGCGGTGGTCGCGCATCCCGTGCCTGTCCATTGCGGCAGCGTGCGCATCGAACACGTCACCAGCCGTCTTGCCCGGGAGCAGCACCTTCTCGACATCGGCCAGGGCCTCAGAGCAGGCGGCGAGCATTTTTTCGTGCTGCGGCGTTGGCTTGCCGACAATGACCGTGCGCATCATGGCGGCGTGATAGTGACGGTATGCTCCGGCCCATTCCAGGGTCAGCTGATCCTGGGCGTCGAGCTTGCGGCGCCCGGACTTGTACCGGCACAGCAGCGCATCCGGGCCTGAACCGATAATGAACTCGTTGCCGGGATAGTCACCGCCGCCGCGGAACACGGCGCTCTGCATGGCCGCGAGAACATCACCTTCGTCGGCACCGGCCTTGATGACCTTCAGCCCTTCTTCCAGGGCTTCATCGGCAAGCCGGCCTGCAATGCGAACATAGTCGAGCTCTTCGGCCGACTTGGTGACCCGAATGGCATCGACCATTCGCGAGGCATCCTGCAGATCTGCGAGACCCTCAAGGGCGGCGTCGATGGCCTTACCGTTGGCCGCCGTCAGGCCGACAGTATCGTACTCCAAGCCGAGTTTACGTCCACCGGCGCCGAGATCGGCCAGCATGTCCTTCAGCTGCTGTGCAGGCTGCGCGCCGCCTTCATCCACCCAGATGCGGATATCCTCGATGAGCGAGGTGTGCTGCGCCTGGCGCAGATCGGGAGCGCGGGTCAACAGGGCGAAATGGCCATCCGCTCCGAGGTATAGGCACTGGAAGAAACAGAACCCGAAGGTATCATACCCGGTGAGGTAGTACATGGACTCCTGCTGAAACATCAGCAAGCCGTCAAGTCCCCTCGCCTCCATCTCCTGCAGCACCAGCCCCTTGCGCCGGTCAAACTCCCCGCGGGTGAAATGCAACGCCATGCTCCGCCCTCCAATTCATGTTTGCAGCAGGAACGAATAGGCCGGAATGCGCAGCCTGTCTGCCCAAAAAGTTCGCCGACAGGCCGCGGGCCATTGCCACTCCGCGCCAACTGCTGCATGTGTCTGGATCGGAGACGGGCGCCGCAGAGACTGCACCAGACAAGTTCGGACCGCGACATGGATAGAAAGCAGATAACGGAGGCGAACCGGGCCGCCTGGAACGAGGCCGCACCGTTGCATCGTTCGCAGAATTTCGCACGCCTGAAGGAGGATTTCTCCAAGTCCGGTCATTCCTGCCTCAACGAAGTCGAAACGGCGATCCTCACGAACCTTGATGTTTGCGGCAAGGACGTCGCGCAGCTCTGCTGCAACAACGGCCAGGAGCTGCTGTCGGTCAGGAATCTTGGCGCGGCCCGCTGCGTTGGATTTGAAGGTGCCGAAGGGTTCGTTGGCCAGGCCCGCGAGCTCGCCGAAGCAGGCGGAATAGATGCGGAATTCGTGTGCACGAACATGTACGACATTGACCCAGTCTACAATTCCTCGTTCGATCTGGTGACGATCACCATCGGCGTGCTGAGCTGGATGCCGGATCTTGCCGGCTTCTTTGCAGTCGCCAACCGGCTGCTGAGGCCAGACGGAGCATTCTTCATCTATGAGCAGCATCCCATCCTGGAGATGTTCCATGTCGGTGAAGCGGGCGATCCGGTCGACTGGGAGCTGTCCTATTTCAAGCGGGACGCCTACGTCGATAAAAACGGGCTCGACTACTATGGCGGCGGGACCTACGAGAGCAAACCGCTCTACTCGTATGTGCACAAGATTTCCGATGTGATCATGGCCGGGGTTGATCTTGGCTATGCGATCGACCATTTCGAAGAGAGGCCCGAGCACATCTCCAACACGTGGTACAACGTCGAGGCGCATGAGCACCGGATGCCGATGAGTTTCACCCTCGTCTTCAGAAAGCCCTCTAATGGAGATCCGGACGGCAAGAACCGACGAACTGGCTGAACTGAGCGCGCTCTGCCTCAGATCCAAAGCCTGGTGGGGTTATGATGATGAATTCATGGAAGCCTGCCGGGAAGAACTCAGCCTGACGCCGGGCGATCTCGAATCGACTGCCGTTGCCGTTCTGGCGGACGGCACGCAGGTGGCGGGAGTGGCGCAGGTTGATGTTGACGGCGAATGGGCCGAGCTCGACAAGCTGTTTATCGATCCGTCCGCGATTGGAACAGGCGCGGGACGGACCCTGTGGGAATGGAGCGTTGAGACTGCGCGTGACAGCGGTGCGGTGAAACTGGAAATCGTGGCCGATCCCGGCGCGGCTTCGTTCTACGAGCATATGGGGGCCGTGCCTGCCGGATCAGCACCATCGGGATCGATCGCGGGCCGCTCACTGCCCCGCCTGGTGCTTGAACTCTAGGTCTGCCATCCTGACATGTTCTGCGATTTCGAGGGCCAGGTCCTCCGGCCTGCGGCGAATGTCCAGTATGACCGCATTCTCCTCCGGCGCCGGCCGCTCCAGTGCCGCCAGCTGGCTGTCCAGCAACGAGACAGGCATGAAATGATCGGCGCGCGCCTGAAGCCGTTGCCGGATCACCTGCCCTGGCCCGTCGAGCAGCGCAAAGATCGTACGCGTGCCTCCTGAGGTCAGCCGTTCCCGGTAGACCCGCTTGAGCGCGGAACAGGCGACCACCACCTCCTTCCCTCCGTTGCCGGCCTCGGTGCAGGCTCCGGCGATCCGGTCCAGCCACGGCCAACGATCCGCATCCGTGAGAGGCTCTCCTGCCGCCATCTTGGTCCGGTTCGCTTCAGGGTGAAAATCGTCCCCCTCCATGAAAAGGGCGCTGAGCCGGCCGGCAACCAGCCTTCCCACGGTCGATTTTCCACACCCGCACGGCCCCATCATCACCACGATCATTCAGTTGCCCTCTCCGGACCTCGTCCGGCGCTACTACCAGTGTCCTTAAGCCCCGGAGAGATCCCATAGCGCTTTTCCTTGCCGCTGGCCAACAACTGCCGGCGCTGTTTGTTTGGGCTCTTCACGCTTGTTGCCGGGGCCTGGAGATGCTCGCAAAACAATACCAGCCAGGATTGATCATTGTTTGCAGTTGAGCTCGGCCAATGTGCTCAAACTGCACTCTGAAATAAAAGTCCGCACTTCCAAACTTGCGTGTGATATACAAATACTCGAATATATTGTCGATTTTGTCATCAAGAAAAAAGCTTACGCGCTTAGTTGCGGGAGAGCACAATGGCAGGTCTGAAATTTTACTCGCACGGGAAGCTTCAGAGCTTTCGCGCCAGCACGCTTGGTGCTCTGGCAAAGCGTGCTTTTGCGTCGAGAGGAAGACGGGGAAGAGGAGCAGGTGCGGCGGTCGCAGCTCCAAAGGTCCTGAAGGCGCTTGCGCGGCAAAAGAGCCGGCTGGCCTCGCGTTTCAATGAATTCAATGAGGAAACCGTCCGTCTGATGCCCACCGAGGCACAGGCCGAGCACGGCATGGCATCCGCCATCATCCCCACCGAGACGGTCATCATCGAGGGCGCGGGAACGTCGGAACTCAAGTGGCTTCGGGAAAACCACGGCCTCAACGTCATCCACGAAGGGCGCAGCGGAAAACTGTTGTTGCGCGCAAGCGAGGGTGGCGATGAGGGTCTGAAGCGTGTGTTCGCAGCTTCAACAGAATGCTTCGAGCGGGGCAATGTCGCGGCCGTTCATCCGAACTTCCTGAGGATGGTCAGCCATCCCAATCCGTCCGCCGCCGACAGGACGGTGCAGCCCTGGCACGTAGACAATGATGGCTCCACCGGCGTGGTGGGTGCAGATGTTCACGCAAGGGCCGCGTGGACTATATCAAGGGGCGATCCCGGCATTCGCATCGCCGTGCTCGATGAAGGAGTAGACAGCCGTCACCCGCAGCTGAGGCGCAGCGTGGTCGCCGAATATGATGCGGTCGATGAAAATCCGACCTCGCGGCCGGATGGCGATGATGCCCACGGGACGGCCTGTGCAGGAATCATCTGCAGCTCAGCGCTCAGATATCCGGGACTTGCCTCCAAATGCAGCCTGGTCGGCGTGCGGATCGCCAAGAGCGACAATGAGGGCCACTGGATTTTCGACGACTTTTCCACCGCCGACGCCATCGACTGGAGCTGGGAGGAGGCAAAGGCGGATGTCCTCTCAAACTCCTGGGGCGGCGGACCGGCGGTTGACGTCATCACCAACGCCTTTGAGCGGGCCCGGACACAAGGACGGGACGGCAAGGGCTCAGTCCTCGTGATTGCCGCCGGGAACAATCAGGGTCCTGTCGCCTACCCCGGGTCCCTGCCCGACGTTCTGACCGTCGGGGCTTCAAACCAGTGGGATGAGCGCAAGACCAAGACATCCGACGACAACGAGACATGGTGGGGCAGCAATTTCGGCGCCGCGCTCGATCTGATGGCCCCGGGAGTGAAGATTTCCACCACGGACATCTCAGGCTCGAGCGGTTACTCGACCACCCAGTTCACGGACACCTTCAACGGCACATCATCGGCAACGCCTATGGTGGCCGCATGTGCCGGACTGATCCTGTCCGTCCGGCCGGATCTGCAGGAAACCCAAGTGCGCAAGCTCATCACGGACACGGCGGACCATTTGACCCAGACGGGCAAGTGGAACAAGTTTGTCGGCCACGGGCGGCTGAACTGTTATGCTGCTCTCAGAGCCGCAAAGCAGATGCAGGCATGAGTGACCGGGAAGGCAAGCCGACCTACTATTACGCTGCCGGAAAGAAAGTGCTCTTGAAGCCGGTCAACGGCCTTTTTGCCGTGGACGACGACGAGATTGCATCAAGGCTGCCGGTCGCAGAGCACATCGCCCAGATCCGGAAGGTGACGCAGAAACTCCGCGGCCGCCTGGCGCTCGTCCGCCCGGCCGATCTGACCGGGGCCGCCCTGGACGCTCTGCGCGAGCGGAGAGCGGCCAGGCCGGTTTACGAGGCCGAAGGAGCACTGATCATCCCGTTGCCGGAAGTGCGCATAGAGGATGATGATCAGGGCAAGCTCGACGACGTGAGGTCATGGTTGCGCAAACATGCCCACCTTGCCGAAATCACCCGGGACGCGGCCCGCCGCATCCAGGTCAGGCCGGTCTCCAACGACCCGGTCGACGCCCTGGAGATCGCCAATCGCCTGACGGAAGAAGTGGGACCGGCCATGGCGCAAACTCGCTTCATCCGGCGCGTCAAGAGCTTCTAGCTTCGTTCCGGGCTCTCCCGGCGGATCGCCCATCTGACAATCATGGCGGCCAGCACCATCTCCAGCCATGCCAAAGGCAGGGCGACCGAGATAATCGCCGGCGTGGCAAGGTTCATATTGTACAACCCGAGCCACAGGATGACGAACACGGTCAGCCAGACGAAGGTCCCCGCGCCAATGGCGACACGCGCTGATGCTCCGAAGCGGTCCATGAACAGCCAGGGCAGCACCGTGGCGGAAAGAACAAGGACGGCGTCCCAGAGGCCCCAGATCATGAAAACCGGCAGGCTCATCGGCGCCACATCCGACACGCCTGGAAAGGCCTCTCGCATCATCGGCATGACAAATGCGAAATAGCGGAACACCTCCGACAGATTGATCCACACGAAGTTGGCGGCGAAGGCCAGCCAGAAAGCACGAGGAACGGCGGGAGACGCCGCAACATGAGTGGGGCCAGTCATGACAATCTCTCTTCAAGGATATCCAGGAAGGTCTCAACGGAGGCTCGCAGTGCTCCGGCATCCTCGGTCACGCGCGATGCCGACCAAAGGCCTGTCGCAAACACCAGAAGCATCTGCGCCAGTGCCGCAATCGAGGCCTCATTTTCTGCAAGAGCCCTTCCGGCACTGTTTCGCAACGCGCTCGCAAAGCCCGCTTTGAGCCGGTCGTTGTGGTGATCCACGCAGCTGTGGACGCTTTCATCGTGCGGCGCCGCCTCGGTGGTCGAGTTTGCAACGAAGCAGCCTGGTCCCGGCAGCCCTATCGCTTGTGCGGCTTCAATCTGATGTTCAAAATACGAGCGCACGTCCGCCAGCGTGCTGCCGGCCTGCTCCACTCGCGCAAAGGCAGGCGACACAATCGTCCGCTGGTAGTGGTCAAAACACGCCAGGAAGATTGACCGCTTTCCGCCGAACTCCTTGTAGAGGCCGTGCCGGCTGATCCCGGTTGCAGTGACCAGTTCATCCATGGAGGTGCCGTCATATCCGTGCACCCAGAACTGCTGGAGCGCACGTTCCTTGAGCTCGTCGATTGAATAAGACTTGGCCCTGGGCATTGTTCTTTTTAGCAGAATGATCGTTCTGCAAAAAGCCAAATCTAGGGGCACGCCGGATTACGGCTGAATTCAAGGCAGCTGATCAGGAGCGTTCTTCGGTCCAGCGCATGATCTGGGCAAGCGCGCTGTCGCGGGACGGGTAAACAGGGGTGTCCGATCCGCCGGCGGTGACACCGGACGGACTGCTGCCCTCGGCGAAGCGCACCGTGCCATGAGCATGATTAACCGCGACCTTCTTGCCACGATGGGCGAATGCCACCCAGGCTTCCGGCCAGATGCTGCACTCGGTCATGTTTATGAGAAAGTACCACTTCTGCCCGGATCGCCGGATCGCTGCATCAACCACATCGTAAACATCGTAGACAATCTGCGAGTTGCTGAAGACGAGCCCGCTGAAGTCCAGCTCCATAACGTGGAGTTCCGGGTGCAGCTTCACCCGTCGCACATAGCCGTCCTCGTCAATATCCTCCGAAACCTCAGGTGCGTCCGGCTCGCTGCGGCCCGCCGCATAGACCGTATCGGCCAGATCGTGAACCGCACGCTCCAGCAGGTGACAGCTTCTGAGGGCC
The DNA here is from genome assembly GCA_039030315.1 of Pseudomonadota bacterium. Lineage (GTDB taxonomy): Bacteria > Pseudomonadota > Alphaproteobacteria > Rhizobiales > CAJQND01 > JAAEUE01. The sequence continues at coordinate 2,653 of JBCCEL010000077.1, read as the reverse complement.
GTCGAGACGAAACGCAGACGTTCGTCTTCGTTGATCTCAGGGTAGTCGCGCAGGATTTCCAGCGCCCCCCGCACCGCCGTGAGCGGCGCCACGAACTCTTCCTCGAGCTTCGTGTTGAGGGCCAGTGTCATGGCAGATTCCCGGTGCGGTCCTGACATCGGCTGAGGTGGTGGATCAGATCGCCAGGTACTGCTGGCGCAGATCCGCGTTATCCAGAACTTCCTGCGCGGTGCCGTCGAACACCACCTGGCCCATATCGAGTATGATCGCCCGGTCAGCCAGATGCAGCGCCGCGATGGCGTTCTGCTCAACGATGATCGTGGTTATGCCAAGCGTCTTGATCTGCTCCAGGGTTTTCTCGATTTCCTGCACGATCACCGGCGCCAGCCCCTCATAAGGCTCGTCCAGCAGCAGCAGCTTCACGTCGCGCGCCAGTGTCCGGCCGATAGCCAGCATCTGCTGCTCGCCGCCCGACAGGGTCGTGCCTTCCTGGGTGCGGCGTTCGCCAAGCCGCGGGAAGAGATCGTAGATGCGCTCGATCGACCAGCCGACGGGCGGCGCGATCTGGGCGAGCTTGAGATTCTCCTCAACGGTCAGACCCTGGATAATTCGGCGGTCTTCCGGGACGAGACCAATGCCAATGCGCGAGGCGTCATGCGCCTTCATCTCGTGCAGGGGCTTGTGATCGAGCCAGATCTCGCCGCTCTTGAGCTCCGGATCGTCGACGCGGGCGATGGAGCGCAGAGTGGACGTCTTGCCGGCCCCGTTGCGGCCAAGCAGGGCCACGATCTCACCCTCGCGGACATCGAAGCTCACCCCTTGGACGATGTAGCTCTCGCCGTAGTAGGCGTGGATATCCCAGCAGGAAAAATAGGCGGGCTGGCCACCTGTGGTCTTGGTGGGTTCAATGCCGGGTGCTTCACCCTTGAACTGGTCCGCACCCAGCAGCGTGCTGGCGTCTTTGGTCATTTCGGTATCGTCCTTAACAAGCCTCAGAGCGGTCATAGGTGGGCCCCTCCGAGGTAAGCCTCCTGAACCTTGGGATTGCCTTTGATCTTCTCCGGCAGATCCTCGACAATTACAGTGCCCTGAGCCAGAACCGAAATCTTCTCCGCAAGCGAAAACACCACGTGCATGTCGTGCTCGATCACGACCATGGTGATGCCGCGTTCTTCGGAGATGCGCTTCATGAGATCGATCGTGTTGTTGGTATCGCCGCGAGACATGCCGGCCGTCGGCTCATCCAGAAGGAGCAGCTTGGGATCCTGCACCAGGCACATGGCAAGCTCCAGCCGGCGCTTGTCGCCGCGAGACATCTGGTCGGCGATGCTGCCGGACTGCGCGCCCAGCCCGACCTCGCTCAGCATCTCCCTGGCCTTGTCGTGGAGATCGTTCTGACCGGATACCGGGTTCCAGGCATTGACCGTGAAGGCGCCATCACGCTTGGCGAAGGCCGGGATCATGACGTTCTCCAGCAGCGTGAGATCGCCGAAAATCTCCGGGGTCTGGAACACGCGGCTGACACCGGCCTGGTTGATCTCGTGCGGCTTGATGCCGAGAAGCGACTGGCCGTCAAATGTCACCGTGCCTGTGTCCGGCACAAGACGCCCGACGAAACAGTTCAGCAAGGTCGACTTGCCGGCGCCGTTCGGGCCGATGATCGCATGGACGGTGCCCTCATCAACTTCAAGGTTCACTTCGTGGAGGGCTTTCAGACCGCCGAAGCTCTTGTTGACGTTCTTGACCGAGAGAATGCTCATGTCCGCCTCCTCTATTCCGCCGGCGCCGTGGCAGGCTCAGGAGAGCCGCCGCCCCCGCCGGAGCGGTTGGTGATCCAGTTCGACAGGCGGTTGAAGCCTTCCATCAGCCCTCCTGGCAGGAAGATCACGATCAGCATGAAGAGTGCACCGAGCGTGAGGTGCCAGCCTTCACCCACGAACAGGCCTGAGACCTTGACCATGGCATGCTGAAGCGTTTCCGGCAGAAAACTGTAGACACTCATCAGCGTGCCCTCGTTGAAGGCGGAGAAGATGTTCTCCGCATACTTGATGACGCCGGCGCCGATGACCGGGCCGAGCAAGGTGCCGGCACCGCCGAGAATGGTCATCAAAACGACCTCGCCCGAGGCGGTCCACTGCATGCGCTCAGCACCTGCCAGAGGGTCGGTCACCGCCATGAGGCCGCCAGCCAGGCCGGCGAACATGCCGGAGATGATGAAGGCCGCCAGGGCGTAGGGCCGCGTGTTGAGCCCGGTGTAGTTCATCCGGTTCTGGTTGGACTTCACGGCCCGCAGCATCATGCCGAAGGGAGAGCGGAAGATCCGTATGCAGATGTAGAAGCAGACGATGAGAACGATGCCGCAGAAGTAGAAGCCGGGGTAGCCGGTCATGTTGATGCCGAAGAAGTCGGATGACGGCAGAACCGCGCCGTAGTCGCGGCCGAACACCGAGGTGTCGAGCCAGCGCGGATCAGCCTGGTTCAGCTGCAGGCCTGTCTCGCCGTTGGTGATCGGCGTCAGCACGGAGTAAGCCAGATTATAGCTCATCTGGGCGAAAGCCAGTGTGAGGATCGAAAAGTAGATGCCCGTCCGGCGGAGCGAGATGAAGCCGATGATCGCGGAGAATGCGCCGGCCACAATAACCGCCATGATGAT
>JBCCEL010000076.1:0-19434 GCA_039030315.1 Pseudomonadota bacterium | reverse complement strand
GGCGACGACGTCGGAGTTGAAGCAGATCGGGGAGCCGGTCGGCTCGCCCCGCCAGGCGGCCGAGGCAACGGACAACCCGAGTTCCAGGCCGATCATGTGCGTTGGCCGATAGAGGGCGGCGTAGGTGCCGGTCTCGTCCTGCAGCATATGATACTGGCGAAAGCACTCCCGCGCATACTCGGTTTCGCCCTCAATAACGACGTAAGTGCCCATGACCAGGTTGTGGGGCACGTCCGTGCCGTCACGGAACATGGAAGAGACGCATTCAGTCGTGCCCTCGCGGCTCAGTGTGCCGCCTGCCTCGTTCGGGCGGCAGACGGTTGGCAGTTCGAACCTGCTTGCCGGCGGAAAGGCGAGACCGTCGGTCTGGGGGTGCAGGCCGGTGGCGTTGCAGACGGCGGTCATTTCGATGCCCGATTTGGTGCCGTCCAGGAAGGAGTTGAACATCTTGGGATTGATGTCACTGTTCTCGTCCATGACGAGATACTGCTTCAGCACATCCCACACGCTGTCCGGGGTCAGTTGATGGTATTCCGGCAGGTAGCGTGTGCCCTTGCCCGCGCAGACGACCTTGAAGCCGCAGGCGCGTGCCCAGTCCACATGCTCCGAGATCAGGGCCGGCTGATCGCCCCACGCCATGGAGTAGACAACACCGGCCTGTTCCGCCTTGCGGGCCAGCAGTGGTCCCGCGACCACATCGGCCTCAACGTTCACCATCACGATATGCTTGCCGTTTTCGATGGCCTGGAGGCTGTGGGCAATCCCGGCATGAGGATGGCCGGTGGCATCAATGACCACTTCGATGAGAGGGTGGGCCATCAGAGCGTCGACATTGTCCCCGATGACTGTAGGCCCGGAGAGGGCGGCCGCTGATATGTCGCCAATCTCCGCCTGGCCGTCCGGCCAGCCGGCGCGCCCGCACGAGGCCAGAGCCCTGTCGGGCGCAAGGTCAGCGATCGCAACCACCTTCAGACCGGTCGTCAGCCGCGCCTGCGTCAGGAACATGGTGCCGAACTTGCCGGCCCCGATCAGGCCGACACCAACCGGCTTTCCGTCCTCGGCGCGGCGCGCCAGCATGCGATGTAGGTTCATATCCGCCTCTCTGTTGTTCTCATTGGAGGCGTCTTATAGGGCAATCGCCGGGAACTTGCTCTAGGTGGGGCGGAAACTGTCCGGGGAAAACGCGAAGAAGCGCGCGCCGAGGAAATTCACCGCAAGCGCCACGATCGAGGAAATCGCCATGGCCCAGAGAGGTGCCAGGCCGGCGATGGAGGCGATCAGCAGGCTGTAGAGGCCGAAGTTGACTGCGGCGCCGAAGGCACTCGTCAGTTGGTATCTCAGCCATTCGCCGAGGCGTTCACCTCCAACGGTGCGGAATGTCCACAGCCTGTGGGCCGCCCAGGTCACCGAAACGGCAAACGCAATGGAAGCAAGGCGAGCCAGATACGGATCGGCGTGGAACTTCTGAACCAGCAGGACCAGTGTGCTGGCGTCGACAATCAGTCCGAATCCGCCGACCAAACAGAAGCGGAGAAAGCCGGAACTCTCCCGGGCCAGCGTGCTCTGGGTCTCCGACATGGGCAGGCTAGACGTCGCCGTTCTCGCCGATTGAGGGAATGTCGAGGAACCGCATGCGCCTGGCTTCCCGCCGGGCCTTGGATATCGAGTTCAGGATGATGCCAAGGAACACGGAAAGCACCGCGATCTGCATCAGGCCCATGCAGAGGACCGCCGTCGGCAGCCGGGGCACAAGACCTGTTTCCAGGTAGGTGGTGAGCAGGGGAATGCCGAGCAGGATCGACATGGCCGCGAGCACCATGCCGGCGGTGCCGTAGAAACGCAGCGGGTTCAGCGCCCGGTAGAGCTTCATGATCAGCCAGAGAATGCGCGTACCGTCCCTGTAGGTGCGCAATTTGGACACCGAACCTTCCGGACGGGGCGCGTAGGGCAGGGGAACCTCTGCCGCCGGGATGCGCAGGTCAAGCGCGTGGACGGACAGTTCGGTTTCGATTTCGAAGCCGGAAGAGAGCACCGGGAAGGATTTCGCAAAGCGCCGTGAGAACACGCGGTAGCCGGAAAGAATATCCGTGAAGCCTGCGCCGAACAGGTTCTCGACCAGCTTGTTGAACGCCCGGTTGCCAGCCTGATGGCCACGGCGGTAGGCTGCTTCGCCGCCGCCCATGCGGGTGCCCACCACCATATCGAGATTGTCGTCGACCAGCTTGTCGATCAGCTTGCTGGCCTGCGTGGGGTCGTAGGTCAGGTCACCGTCCGCAAGCACGTAGATGTCCGCATCGATGTCGCCGAGCATGCGGCGCACCACGTTGCCCTTGCCCTGGTAGGTTTCGGTGCGCACGATCGCGCCGGCTTCTTCGGCGACCTCGCTGGTGCGGTCGGTCGAGTTGTTGTCGTAGACATAGACGGTGGCCATGGGCAGGGCGTCCTGAAACCCCTTGACCGTGTCGCCGATGGTGACTTCCTCGTTGTAGCAGGGGAGCAACACTGCGACCGAGCGCGCGGTCTGCCAGGACTGGACGCCGGAGCGTTCCTTGCGTTCATCGGAAAGGCGGACAATCTTTTGCTTGGGCTTGGACACCGGAGGCTCCCTCAAGGCTCAAATTCGGTCAGTTTCGTCGTGAAACCTACCCCTTGCGGCTTAAACAGTGCTTAAGCTCCTGCCAGCAATCGATAAGGGAAAACGGGTGCTCGTGCGCGGCCCGTTGCCGGGTATCAGTGTAAGTGAATTGGGCAGGAAGGGAAACGGGCGCAGGATACTCAGTCCCGGCTCTTGCCCTCAGCATCAAGCTTGCCCAGATAGGCTTGCCACATCTCATCCCTGTTCCGGCCCATCTTCAGCAGGGTTTCCCAGGAATAGAGCCCGGTTGAGTGGTTGTCGGAAAAGAACAGCTTGGCAGCATAGTTTCCGACCGGCTCCAGGGACAGGATGCTCACATTCCGCTTGCCGGCGACCGTGACTTCCTGACCCGGGCCGTGACCCTTCACCTCCGCGCTCGGGCTCTCCACGCGCAGGAATTCTGCGGTGAATTCAAATGCTTCACCATTGTCGAAGGTGACAGCCAGGACCGTACCCTTCTCCTTGAGCCGCAGTTCCGTCGGCCAGGGGCGCTGATCGTTCATGAGGTCACTTGTCCGGCAGTTCGCGGGCTTCCTCGACCAGCATGATCGGGATGCCGTCCCGGATGGGAAACGCCAGACGCGCTTTCTTCGAGATCAGTTCCTGCGTCTCTGCATCGTAGCTCAGCGGCTGCTTAGTGAGGGGACAGACAAGCATCTCCAGCAGCTTGGGATCGACCGGTCTTCCCGATGGCTTTGCCGGGGCCGGGGGGCTGTCTTTCGCCATTCTCGCTCCAGGCCGGCTACTGCAGCCGTGTTGCACCGAGCTTCTGGCCCGCCCGGTTGCCGGCGAGGACCATCTCGGTCAGGGTGATCAGGGTTTCCGCCCGCGACTTCAGGGACTCCGCCTCCAGCATCGCCTGTTTTTCCGCCGCGTCATAGGGGCTCAGGATACACAGGGTGTTGACCAGCAGTTCCGTTGGCGTCTCGCTGACTTCCTCCCAGTCCGCTTCCATCTTGTTGGCGTCCAGAAACTTGCGGAAAGCGTCCAGCAGGGCGTCGCGATCGACATCGTTCTCTCCGAGCCCGGGTTTGAAGTCATCGGCGAAGGGCGCAAAGTCCACCTCGCAGATCCGGTACGGCTCTTCGGTTTCTATCTCGCCGGCGACCTGGAACCGGGACACCCCGGACAGCGTGATAAGGAACCTGTTGTCCTCGGTCTCCGAGAAGGTGGTGATGCGCCCGGCGCAGCCCACGCCATAGACGGATGGCCTTGCGTCCGTGTTTCCTTGCGTTTTGATGCCATCCGCGCTGTCCGGCTGGACCATGCCAATGAGCCGGTGGCTGCGCATGGCATCGTCGATCATCTTGAGATAGCGCGGCTCGAAGATGTTCAGCGGAAGGTGCGCGCGCGGCAGCAGCAGTGCGCCGCCGAGGGGGAAGATCGGCAGCTTGGCCGGCAGATCAGCAGGTGACTTGTATTTGTCCTTGATGCTCAAGCGCGTCACTCACGAAAAAAGGATCGATGACAGCTTCTTACGTCCCTCGACCGCACGTGGATCGGCAAATCCCCAGGCTTCAAAAAACTGGAGGAGCTGCTTGCGGGCGGCCTCGTCGTTCCAGCCCCGGTCCATCTGCACGCTGGCCAGGAGGTGTTCCAGCGCCTCATCCGAGCGGCCGGCCGCATTCAGCGCAACCGCCAGATCAATACGCGCCTGGTGATCTTTTTCATCCGCCTCAAGCCTGACGCAGAGTTCCGTGATCTCTTCGCTGTCCGCTGGCGTTGCGGCAAGTTCAAGTGCCGCGCGGGCCGAGGTGATGGCCGTGTCGTTTTCCTTGCCTTGCGGCGTCAGGTCCAGGGTGGCCCGGGCGCCGTCGAGATCCCCACTCTCAATCTGTGCCTTCGCCAGGCCGCCAATCGCAGTCAGGTTCTCCGAGTCGGACTGGAGAACGGCGGCGTAGGCCTGCATGGCTGCCTGCGCATCGTCGTCGTCGAGCGCCTTCTGGCCGGCTTCAAGAAGCAACTCCTCGTCGCTCGGGCCGATGGCGGCGCCGGTCTGCTTTTCGATGAAGCTCTTGATCTGGCTTTCCGGCAGGGCGCCCATGAAGGCATCGACCGGACGGCCGCCCTTGAATGCATAGACGGTGGGCAGGGACTGGACGCGCAATTGTGCGGCGATACCCTTGTTCTTGTCCACGTCGATCTTGACCAGCTTCACAGCACCCTTGGCCGCCGTCACCGCCTTTTCCAGCGCGGGTGTCAGCTGTTTGCACGGGCCGCACCAGTCCGCCCAGAAGTCGACGAGCACGGGCGTGTTCATTGATGCGTCGATAACATCTTCCATGAATGTCGTCTCATCGGCGTCCTTGATCAGTTCGCCGGCAGGTGCCGCCGTGTCGCCGCTCTTTGCATTGCCGCCGCCGTAGGAAAACGTGAAAGCCATCTCAGTATCTGCCGTTCCGGTCGCTCTGGGTTTGGAGTGCAGCCGCCCGCGGCGCCGCACGCATCGTACAGACTATTTGAGACCTATCGGTGGCTAATGCAACCATCCTGCGGGCAAATTGCGCATTGCGGGCATACTAGCCGACGGAGACGATCGCTGGATCGTGGCCGCAGGATCTGATGAAGGCGACTAGATCGGCTGCATTGATGGTCGTGGTCGCGTCGTTCTTGAGGGGGTGGAAGTTGAGCCGTCCGGCCCGCATCATGGTTTCATCAAGGACGACGTTGACCCGGATGTCCGTGTCGTTGATGAGGGCGAAAGGTGTGACCGAGCCGGGCTCCACGCCGAGCACCTCCAGAAGGAGGTCCGCCTTGCCGAAGCTCAGCCGGGCCGCGCCGATGACCCTCGGAAGCGCCTTGAGGTCCACGTCGGCATCCTCGAGGGTCACTACCAGCCAGAGTTGGCCCTTCTTGTCCTTCAAAAACAGATTCTTGCAGTGTCCTCCGGGTATGTTGCCCCGCAGGGCGCGTGCCTCTTCCACCGTGTAGACCGGTGCGTGGTTTGTGCTCTCTGTTTCGATCCCCAGCTCGCTCAGCCGCTGGAACAGTTCGTCGCGTGTTGCCGGCATGCGTCACCTATAAGGTATTGTTTTGATGGAGTATTACGATCCTGCCCGGGGATCGTGAACGTGCGGTAAGGTAACCTTCAGGATAGTTTCAGGTTCCTATTGCATTTCCCCTTCGCATGCGCAATAAAGCCGCTCGCTTCCAGGCCCTAAAGGTGGCTGGGAAGCCGCCATGGACGCGGGCGTAGCTCAGGGGTAGAGCATAACCTTGCCAAGGTTAGGGTCGTGAGTTCGAATCTCATCGCCCGCTCCAATTTTTCAAACACTTAGAGAGTTCGAGCCGGGCACTGCGGGCCGGGTGGTTCGAATGTGGTTCGAAGTTCGATATTCGTTCGGGCTCTGTTTTACCTGCGGCTGGCCAAGAGTGCCAAACTCTAACTTTCCGAGTGGTCCACTCAGATAGGGCACGCCAAACTGATCGAAGAAGGTGATCAGCCGGAACATGGGCATCCAACGATAACTCGGAAAACAGGGCGCCTTGCGCTTTCTATCTTGCACCCATCATCTCAGGTCATCTCCCAAATCACTCGGGAAACTGAATCAGCCTTTACGCCCCACCGCAACATTCGTTATTCAACAAAATCTGCCAATTGCGGTCCTACAAAGATAGTACGGCGGACGATGTGGAGCTCTGAAGTATGTGGGAGTGGAGGCATGCCCAGCTGGCCCAGCTCCTGATAACTTCCGTTCGCGGCCAACCGCGTGATGAACACTATCAGTGCGGGAGCGGAACGGGTGACATCGAGACTCTGCGTTGGCGCTGCGATCATGGTCACAGCTCAGACAGGGGAACCCGCGCTCGAACGTATCTGTAGAGAACTGTTCGCGCAGCTTCGGCGTCGGCGATCGTTTTATGCGCGAGGTTGGTCCAAAGCCCGTAGATCAGCGCCAGCAACTCCTCAGCAATTTCTGCCGCCTCAACCCGGCTCAAACCAAGCCGCTTCAAGATGTGAATGAGATTGCTGTTCATACGCCTTGCGTTGGCCCGCTCCAGCCGTGCAAGGCTTGGTGTTTCGGGGGCTTTCGCGGCAAGCGCGAACCAGGTTGCAACAACCCGCGGTTCGACCATTTCATCGCAGACCTGAGCCTCCAGCACAGCGAAAAACCGTTCGCGCGCGGTCGCGGACTGCTTAAGCCTGCTGACGGTTTCGCCTGCCAGCCGCTTGTAGAGATCCCGGTAAACGGCCTCGAAGAGCCCCTCCTTGTCGTCGAAATAGTGCAGGATCAGGCCGGACGTGATTCCCGCGTTGCGTGCCACCCGCTGCAGGCTGGTTCTCGCCATGCCGTCTTCGTGAATGCAGCGCATGGTCGCTTCGATGACCTGCCGTTTTCGAATAGGCTCCATGCCGAGCTTTGGCATTCTAACCCTCCCGCCCGTGAATACGGGGTGCATTCCACGGGCCAGCTTACCAGATCTTTTTTATTGACTCATCATGTAATAAAAATCTAGCGTTTTGCGCTGCTTGTCACGATAAAGCGATGAGGGATGGTTTTGCGATGGCTGAGGTCAGACATGAATGGCCCAATCGGGAGCTGGAAGAAGCCTTCACGATGCCGTCCCGATATTATTTCGATCCGGCGATCATGGAGGATGAAAAGCACAAGATATTCTACAAGAGCTGGACCATGGCCGCGCACAAATGCGAGCTGGCGGAACCCGGGCAGTTCGTGACGGTCGAAATCTTTGAGCAAAGCGTCATTGTTGTTTGCGGCCGCGATGAGGTTATCCGTGCGTTCCACAATGTATGCCAGCACAGAGGCAACCGGCTGGTGACCGAGCGGCGTGGCACCTTGCGCACCATGGTGTGCCCATACCATGCCTGGACCTACGGTCTTGACGGGGATTTGCGCGGTGCGCCGCGAACCGAGCGGCTCTGCAATTTCGACAAATCCAACTACGGGCTGAAAGCGGTCCGCGTGCAGGAGTTCGCCGGTTTCGTCTATATCAACATTGATCCGGACGCCGAGGACATGGAGACCATGTTCCCCGGCGCATCGGGCTTTCTGAAAGATCTAAGTCCGGATCTGGAAAACCTGCAGTTCGAATCCGAGGATGACTTCACCGCGCCGGTGAACTGGAAAGTGGTCGTCGATAATGCCATCGAATCCTATCATGTCCTGCTGTCCGGCCCGTGTCATAAGGAGTTGGCGTCATTTCTGGATTATGAACACGACCTCCCCATCGCCCGCGGCAACTGGTGGACGCTCGGCGGACCGGTCAAACCCGGATTGACGGAGCTTTTCGGCGTTGAAATAGGCAACGAACCCTACCAGACCGACATCTACATGAACTGGTGGCTGTTTCCGGCAACCTGTGTCTACCTCGTGCCTTACGTCGACTTCGTCGCCACCTTCCTGATAATCCCTCTGGAAGCGGAAAAGACACTGGTCCGCTTTGGCTACTATTCGCCGGACCGGCCGGAAACGAAGATAACGGCGGCGTGCCGCGATTGGATGAACGATGGTCTGGGGCCCGAAGACATCGAACTGAACATCACGGTGCAACAGGGGCTGAAATCGTTCGGCTTCGACCAGGGCCGCTTCATGATCGACGCCGAACGCAGCAACGAAAGCGAGCACCTGGTTCACCACTTCAACACCAAGGTCTATGAAGCACTGACATCCGCATGAGCTGACCAATCCGCGGGAGATTGGCCTTGGCACCGCTGCGATAATTCCTTTTTTCGGCTCGATAGCTGCTGATCGGACCAATCGAACTCGTCTTCATGGCGCCGTTCAACCGTGGTCCAAAAATGCATTCAGAACAGCCGAAGCAGTGAAACTGCGCACTGTCTGCGAGCGATAGATTGAAGGGAGTTTAGGTTCATCGTTTCCACCCTTCCAATGCTCAACGGTCATCTGATGGCAGCTCGTCAAACGCCCGGTCACCATAGTCGCGTGAGCCTCTGAGCCAGCGATCCGCTTCGCCCTGCTCCAGATAGTGTTCCCGAGCCTTTTTGGCGGGCCGTTTGAATCACCTCGCACCTGCGCTGGCTCAAAAGGATATCGGCCGTTAACGCATCAAAGTTCCAGGTGGCCGCCATCATCTCTTCGAACTGCTCACGTGCTTCGCGATGCTGCGGCTCATGGGCGGGATCATTGAGTTCGCAGGGATCTTTTTCAAGGTTGAACCGTTGGCTGGGATGCGAGGGACCTCCGATGATTTTTTGGCTCCCACAGCGGATCATCACCACCGGACCGGCAAGTCCTTCGCTCATAAGTTCAGAGTATACAGGGCGTTTCTTGCGCGGCTGTAGGCGCACAGAGCGGGTCGTTGCAGTAGGCGTTTTCGAAGGTGCCGCCCCGTTCGAAGAGACGGTCGAGACTTGGCGCGATGCTGAGCCGGTTACCGTAGGCCGAAAGGGCCGTGGCAAAAAATCTGGTCGACCTGGAGAAGGAGGATATTCGAACCGGTCATGGCGCTCAGACCTTCAGAGTTTAAAACGATCAGTGTCCTAGCTCAATTTGTGGCTATGGCAGGATGAGATCTGCACTGCAATGTCCACGCACCCGAAGGTTGACAACTTGCAGGTTTGCCATAGTGTGTTGGATTGGAGAACAAGCGTGCTGTTATACGGCACAAATGAACTTCAAGGACAGGAGAGGAAACCATGAAACACCATTTGGGAATGCTTTTTGGGCTCGCACTTGCCGTGGGCGCAGTGTTCGCTCCGCAACAGGCCGAAGCGAAGAGCCCCACGCTGGACAAGGTCAAGGAACGCGGCACGCTTCTTTGCTCTGGTCACAACGGCAGCTACTTCGGCTTTGTCGAGGTGAACGACAAGAACGAGTGGAAGGGTCTGGACATTGATCTGTGCCGTGCGCTGACCACGGCGATCCTCGGCGACCCCAACAAGAACAAGATCATTCCGCTGAGCTGGGCACAGCGCTTCCCGGCTCTGCAATCTGGCGATGTGGACGTTGTCATCAAGGCCACGGGCTGGACCATGGGCCGCGATACGGAACTCGGTCTGCAGTTCTCGCTTCCGTACTTCTTCGGCGGCGCGCAGCTTCTGGTTCGCAAAGAGCTGGGCATCAACTCCGCCAAAGGCCTGGACGGCGGTACGGTTTGCGTTGCTGCCGGCACGACGATCGAGAGAATCGTTGCCGATCATCTGAAGTCCATCGGGATCGAGCACCGGATGGTCAGCTTCGAAAAGACCGCCGAAGTCATCGCCGCCTACACATCGGGCCGTTGTGATGCCTATGCGGCCTGGGGCCCTTCCATCGCAGTGCTGCTGGCAACGCAGTTCGAGGACGCCAACAAGCACGTGATCCTGGGCGATACGTTGTCGGCAGAACCGATTGCCGCAGCCATGCGCCAGGGCGATGAAGGCTGGGTCGATATCGTCAACTGGATGCTCGCGGCCCTCATCAAGGCCGAAGAGCTTGGCGTGACGAAGGCCAATGTTGAAGAGATGACCGCCAATCCGCCGAACCCGACCGTGGCCCGGCTGCTGGGCAAGGACCCGGGAATGGGCAAGCGGCTTGGTCTGCGGGACACGTGGGCGCGTGAGATGATCGCCGCCATGGGCAATTTCGGCGAGATCTACGACCGCAACCTCGGCAAGGATTCCCCTTACAAGCTCGATCGTGGCCTCAACAACCTGTGGAGCCACGGCGGGGTTCTCTACACCCCGATCCTCGACTAGGCTCGTTGCCACTCCAGCCGCCCGCTCCGGACCTCCGGGGCGGGCCTCTCGCCAGTGGAGGCGTGAATGATCAAGGCGAACCGCAGATGGCGCGTGTCGCCCCGTGACCTGCTGATCCAGATTGCGCTGATCGCGTTCCTGGTTCTGGTCATCGGAAGCGCGATCCGCAGCGCGCAGGTCAATCTCACGGCGCTTGGCATCACCAGCGGCTTCGATTTTCTGGAACGGGCCACCGGCTGGAGCTATTCCTTTTCGCTGATCGAGCATCCCCGAAATCCGCTCCGGATCAGGATGCCGCAGCCGGACCGTCTTCAGCCGGACACCGAGATCCTGCTGACCGGTGCTTGAGTGCGTTCCAATTGCCTTCGTGTGCACCGATTCGTTCAGAAATGTTCGCACTCGAAAGATCGATGCGCCTGGTTCCGCATCTGCCAGACTCTGAGTTTCATAGCGAAAACAATATCTTGACCCGAGTAGACGGAAGTCGTTTTGCCGGTTTCAAATTATGAACGCTCCATGAATGCGCAGTTCAGGGGAGGTTCCGGCGGCGTGTGCCATTTTCTGTCTTAGGATAAGGCGAACAAGCTTTCAGAGTTAGAAAAATGGCGAACAGAGCACTGACAGCACTCACAGCAGCGATAGCGTTCACCGCGGTGGCCGCGGATGCGAATGCAGCTGCCCGTACCTTCAATAAACCCCACGTCGATGGCGACCGGATCGCTTCCTGCACCTCCGATGGCCAGACCTGCGGCAAGGCCGTCGCCGATTACCTCTGCACCTCGCAAGGGTACCAGCGCGCCCTGACGTTCCGCGTCGACCGCCGCGCCGATGTCGGCGCCCGTCTGGTCACGGTTGACAGCAAGGTCGTTTCCGCGGACACGCACAACGCATTTGACTTCGTCAAGTGCTACAAGCCCAACAACCAGCCGACCACGGTGACGTTCACCCAGCCCAAGTCGTCCGGCGCAGCAGAAGCGTTCCGCCTGGCCAACGCGGAATGCGGTGAGGGCGATGATCATTGCACGCGCGATGCGGCTGATGCCTGGTGCCGTCAGCGCGGCTTCTCGCTGGGTGCCCGCACCTACGCGATCAAGCTGGATCTGGGCCTGGACAACGGAACGCTGTTCGGCGCGGGTTCTTCCGAGGAAGTCGAGATCCAGTCTTCGTTCGCATCCATCAGCTGCAAAGCCCTGTAGGATCTCTAGCCTCCCGCCACCCCCTGGGCGTTCACGTACACCGAGTAAAGCGACTGGCTTGCGGCCATGAAGAGGCGGTTCCGTTTGGGACCGCCGAAACACACGTTGGCGCAACGTTCCGGCAGGCGGATGCGGCCGATCTTCTCGCCGTCGGGTGAAAACACCAGAACGCCGTCAAGCTCTTCATTTCCCATGCCCCAGCCGCACCAGAGATTGCCGTCTGTATCGACGCGGAAACCGTCCGGCGTCCCGCCGGGCCCTGCATCGATGAGAACCCGCTTGTTGCTGATGTCCTTGCCGTCGGCGGAAACATCGAAGGCGAGGATCTTGCGATAGGGCTCGCCGCGGGACTCAACGATGTATAGGACGCTTTCGTCAGGGGAGAAGGCGAGCCCGTTCGGACCCTTGATATCGTCTGCCACGACCTTCGGCTCCAGGCTTTCCCCATCGACGCGATAGACGGCCATCTGCACCTCCGACGGAGCCTTGATGCCTTCATAATTGCCGAGAATGCCGAATGGCGGGTCCGTGAACCAGATGCTCCCGTCGGATTTGACCACGACATCGTTGGGCGAATTCAGCCGCTTGCCTTGAAAGCTTTCCGCAATGACCGTCAGAGAACCATCATACTCGGTGCGCGTCACACGCCTTCCGTGCTCGCAGGTAACGAGCCGGCCCTGGCGGTCGCGAGTGTTTCCGTTGGCAAAGTTCGAGGGCGACCGGAACGCGGATACGGCCCCGGTCTCCTCATCCCATTTCAGCATGCGGTTGTTGGGAATGTCGCTCCAGAGCAGAAATCGGCCATCTCCGAAATAGACGGGGCCTTCTGCCCACCGGCACCCCGTGAAGTGCCGTTCGACCGCGGCGCTGAAGATCATGTACTTTTCAAAGCGCGGGTCCATCGCCTCGATCAGGGGATCAGGATAGCGTGGATGTTCGCGCCAGCCAGCAGACAAAGGGTGTTCAATGACCATCAGGCATCTCACTTAGCCAGTCGTGGGAGCACAGGCTATTGCAGGGTTCCGGCAGGTGCAACTCGGCAAAAACTGTCTGTTCATCGGGTCTTCCGCCATGTGCGTTTTCAACATGCCAAATCGCCTCTTTCGACTCCGGGCAAGGTGGTATAGAACCCGCCAAATTCGCGCGAGACCTTTTCGCCTTCCATGCCAAAAAGAAAAGACATCAAGTCCATCCTGATCATCGGGGCCGGACCGATCGTTATCGGCCAGGCCTGCGAGTTTGACTATTCCGGTACGCAAGCCTGCAAGGCCCTCAAGCAGGAGGGCTACCGGATCATCCTGGTCAATTCGAACCCGGCCACGATCATGACCGATCCCGACCTGGCGGATGCCACTTACGTGGAACCGATCACGCCGGAAGTCGTCACCAAGATCATCGAGCGGGAACGGCCGGACGCCATTCTGCCGACAATGGGCGGGCAGACCGCGCTGAACTGCGCTCTGTCTCTCAACAAGCAGGGCGTGCTTGAACGGTACGGCGTCGAGATGATCGGCGCGAAGGCGCACGTCATCGACAAGGCCGAGGACAGGGACCTGTTCCGGCAGGCCATGGCGAAGATCGGTATCGAAACGCCGCGCTCTGCCTTCGTAAACACCTCCGAGCTCAAGCAGAAGTTCCAGGAAGAGCACAAAAAGCTCTTTGCCGCGGCAGGCACTGACGAGGAGAAGAGTGCAGCCCGGTCAGAATGGGACCGCCGCGAGGTGGAGCGGCGAGAGGAAATCAGGCTGACTGCCCAACTTCAGGCGCTGGAAGCCTATCAGATCTCCGGTCTTCCCGCGATTGTCCGACCCTCATTCACCCTCGGCGGCCTTGGCGGCGGCATCGCTTATACGCTGGAAGAACTCTATGATCTTGTGCTCGGAGGCGTGGAGGCCTCGCCCACCAACGAAGTCCTGGTCGAGGAATCCGTTCTAGGCTGGAAAGAGTTCGAGATGGAGGTCGTCCGGGATACCGACGACAACTGCATCATCATCTGTTCCATCGAAAACGTCGACCCGATGGGCGTACATACGGGCGATTCGATCACGGTCGCGCCCGCGCTGACGCTGACGGACAAAGAATACCAGATCATGCGGAACGCATCGATTGCCGTGTTGCGGGAAATCGGTGTCGAGACGGGCGGTTCGAATGTTCAGTTCGCCGTCAATCCGGACGACGGACGGCTGGTGGTGATCGAGATGAACCCCCGGGTGTCGCGTTCCTCTGCACTCGCGTCGAAGGCGACCGGCTTCCCGATTGCCAAGGTCGCCGCCAAGCTTGCCGTCGGCTACACGCTCGATGAGCTCGAAAACGACATCACGGGCGGTGCGACGCCTGCATCGTTCGAGCCGACGATCGATTATGTCGTTACAAAAATTCCGCGCTTTGCCTTCGAGAAGTTCCCTGGAGCCGAGCCCGTCCTGACCACATCGATGAAGTCGGTCGGTGAAGTCATGGCCATCGGGCGGACTTTCCAGGAGAGTCTTCAAAAGGCCCTGCGAGGTATGGAAACTGGTCTCAGCGGTCTGGATGAGGTCGAGATCGAGGGGTACGGAGAAGACGAAGGGGAGAACCGGAATGCGATCCGGGCGGCGCTCGGCCGGCCCTCGCCTGACCGCTTGCTGAAAGTCGCCCAAGCACTGCGGCTCGGCGCCAGCCACGATCTGGTCTATCAGGCCTGCAAGATCGATCCCTGGTTCCTGTCCCGGCTGCAGGAGGTCATTGATCAGGAGCGGAGGGTGCAGGCGCACGGGCTTCCTGATGATGCATGGAACATGCGTCGGCTCAAAGCGATGGGCTTTTCCGACAGCCGTCTTGCCGCGCTGGCCAGCCAAAGCGAACGTGATGTGCGTGCGCGGCGCGGATCGCTTGGGGTCCATCCCGTTTACAAGAGGATCGACACCTGCGCGGCCGAATTCGCCTCGCCGACGGCGTATATGTACTCGACCTATGAGACCGGTGTTCCGGGAAGCGCCGCCGATGAGGCACAGCCATCCGACCGTCAGAAGGTCGTCATCCTGGGGGGCGGACCCAACCGGATCGGCCAGGGGATAGAGTTCGACTACTGTTGCTGCCACGCGGCCTTCGCGCTGGCGGAAGCGCAGCCCGCTGCAATCGAATCCATCATGGTCAACTGCAATCCGGAAACGGTATCGACCGACTACGACACGTCAGATCGGCTCTATTTCGAGCCGCTAACCGCGGAAGACGTACTTGAGCTCATCCGGGTGGAGCGGCAGGCCGGCACGCTGGCGGGCGTCATCGTTCAGTTTGGAGGGCAGACGCCTCTGAAGCTCGCGCATGAACTCGAACATGCGGGCGTGCCGATCCTCGGGACGTCGCCTGATGCCATCGATCTGGCCGAGGACCGCGACCGCTTCAAGGCTCTGCTTGAAGAGCTCGAACTGATGCAGCCGAACAACGGGATCGCTGCTTCGGGGGATGAGGCGATCGAGATTGCGGAGACGATCGGGTATCCGGTCGTGATACGGCCCTCCTACGTCCTCGGCGGGCGCGCGATGGAGATCGTCCACGACCGGGCTTCTTTGGAGCGTTACATCAACGAGGCGGTCGTGGTCTCCGGCAGCAGCCCGGTTCTGATCGACAGCTATCTGCGCAACGCGATCGAAGTTGATGTGGACGCCCTGTGCGACGGCACGGATGTGGTCGTTTGCGGGATCATGGAGCACATCGAGGAAGCCGGGGTCCATTCCGGCGACAGCGCCTGTTCCCTGCCGCCCCGTTCGTTCGACAACGCAATGCTGGACGAACTGGAACGCCAGACGCGCAAGCTTGCGCTCGCCCTGAACGTCGTCGGCCTGATGAATGTCCAGTACGCTATCAAGGATGGGACGATCTATCTTCTGGAGGTCAATCCGAGGGCCTCGCGGACGGTGCCGTTCGTGGCCAAGGTGATCGGTGCGCCGATTGCGAAGATCGCGGCCCGGATCATGGCGGGCGAGAAGCTCTCCGCGTTCGAGGTGGACCGGAACGTCGAGGGCCATATTGCGGTCAAGGAGGCGGTTTTCCCGTTCGCCCGTTTCCCCGGGGTCGATACTCTTCTTGGTCCGGAAATGCGTTCCACCGGCGAGGTCATGGGGATCGACCGCAACTACGCCATGGCCTTTGCGAAGAGCCAGCTTGGCGGGGGAACCAAGGTTCCGACCGAAGGGGTTGTCTTCGTTTCGGTCAAGGACGAGGACAAGGAGATGGTGCTCCGGCCCATGCAGCAGCTGGTGGATGCCGGGTTCAAGATCATCGCCACTGGCGGAACGCAACGCGCCTTGAACGCGGCTGGCATCGATTGCTCGAAAGTCAACAAAGTGCTCGAAGGCCGCCCGCACATCGTCGATGCGATGGTGAACGGTGAGGTTCAGCTCGTCATCAACACGACCGAAGGGCAGTCCGCCCAGGCGGACTCCAAATCGCTGCGTCAGGCCGCCCTGATGAACAAGATCCCCTATTACACCACGCTTGCGGGCGCGATAGCAGCCGCGGACGCAATTGTCGGATATAAGTCCGACACACTTGAAGTGGCGCCCTTGCAAGACTATGTACGCGGCGCGAACACGCAAGGTGCGGCGGCGTAGGACTTTCTTGAGGGGTTTTCTGTAGGTTACGGTTTGCTTGCAGGTTCCCGGCTTTTTGCGCATAGTCGCGGTTTGAGCCGGAAAATCACCGAAACATTGAGTGTTGAGAGGCCGGGTGGCGGACCGCCACAACCGGCAAGGATGAACTGAGAGAACTGGACGACCGAGATGGACAAGGTGCCGATGACATCAGGCGGGCACGCCGCTATTCAGGAAGAGGTGAAGACCCTGAAGACGACCGAGCGTCAGCGCATCATCAAAGCGATTTCGGAAGCGCGTGAACATGGCGATCTGTCGGAGAATGCCGAGTATCATGCGGCCAAGGAGCAGCAGGGCCTGAACGAGGCCCGCATTGCAGAGCTTGAGGATATCCTCTCGCGTGCGGATGTGATTGATGTCAGCCAGCTGTCCGGAGACACGGTGAAGTTCGGCGCAACGGTACAACTCGTAGACGAAGATACCGATGAAGAGGCCAAGTACCAGATCGTCGGTGAACAGGAAGCGGATGTGAAATCGGGCCGGATCTCGATCACCTCACCGATCGCCCGCGCGCTGATCGGCAAGAGCGTCGGCGACAGCGTCGAGGTCAATACGCCCGGTGGCGGGAAGTCCTACGAGATCCTCAAGATCGCCTTTGGCTGACGCAAGGGCCGTCAGGCCGTCTTCTTAAAGACGCAGAAACGGCCGACGCCGTCACCGCCCTTGAAATATCTGTCGGGGCGGATTTCGCGGACATGCATGGTGCCCTTGCCGGTGAGTTCCCGGATCTTCAGGGGAAACCCGTTTTCAATCCAGACGTCCGAATTGATGGCGAGGGCGCAGACCGCGCCGGGACGCAGGATTCTGAAGATCTCGTCAAGTGCCTCGGCGCCGACATGGGCATGGGTAAAGGTGCCCGTGGATACAGCAGCGTCGTAGCTCGCGCTCCCGATTTCTAGCGTTGCGGTGAGATCAGCCTTGATCAGATTGCCGTACACGCCTTTGCCGCGGGCCTGCTGGAGCATTTCCGGGGAGAGGTCGAGACCGTCGAAATTCGCATAGCCATGAGCACTGAGGGCTAGCCCCATCAGACCGGTGCCGCAGCCGATGTCCAAAATCGTGGCCGATTTGTCTGGCACGAATTCTTCGAAAACCCGGCCCATGATCTCAGGCGCCAGGTAGTTCAGCCCGTCCTCGAGATGTTCGTCATAGGTGTCTGCCCAGTCGCGGTAGAGGTCGAGCGCGTCCTGCTGGGTCTCAACGGCATAGGCTCTTCGCAAGAGTTCATCGGAATCGCTTTGCGCCAGCTTCCGGTCATCTTCGTTCGTCATCGCGCGACTGTAGCAAAGCGGCCAGTGCTCGGCTAGAAGCAGGCCGTAGCCGCTTGGAGAGACGCGCTCTTGGAACAGGTTTTCGCCATTGTCGCACCAGTGTTTGCCTTGATGGCGCTGGGGTGGACTGCTGTGAAAACGGGCTTTCTCGGCAAGAACGTCGAGCTTGGGCTGTCCGCGTTCTCGCTCTGGGTGGCGATCCCGGCTCTGTTGTTCCGGCTTACATCTGAGGCCGAGGTTCCCGAGGTTGCCCCGTGGGCATTCTGGCTGCCCTTCCTGATTGCGGGCGCATGTGTCTGGGTCACGGCCGTGGTGCTTGCCCGGGCTCTGGGACGGCCGCGGACATCGGGACCGGCCTTCGCGATGGCGGCCGCGTACGGCAACACGGTGATGCTGGGTATCCCGGTCTGCCTCAATGCTTTCGGCGAAGCGGCCGCATTGCCTATTGCCCTTCTGACAGCGGTCCATGCGCCGGTGCTCTGGCTGGCATCCACCGTTCAGTACGAGTGGGTAAGTTCGGGGCCGGGCAAAAGCGCCTGGCAATTGCTCACTGAACTGGTGATCGTCCTTGCGAAAAACCCCGTGGTGATGGCGATTCTTGCGGGGACCGCCTGGGGCGCAACGGGGTTGGGGCTCCATCCGGTCATAAACGATATCATCACCCAGCTCGGGCACGCGGCCATACCTTCGGCCCTGTTCGCGCTCGGCATGTCGCTTGCGGCTTACAGCCTGCGCAGGGAGATGCGGGCCGCGCCGGCTCTCACCCTGATAAAGCTCGGCGCAATGCCGGCGATCGTCTGGCTGCTGGTGCAGTACGTCTTCGTGCTGCCCCCCGTCTGGGCAGGCACCGCCGTCATCATGGCGGCGACGCCGACGGGCATGAATGCCTACCTTTTTGCGTCCCGCTACGACACAAGTGTCCCGTCGGTCACCAGCACAATCGTGCTGTCTACGGCCCTCTCGGTCGCCGTGCTGCCACTTGCCGTTCTGCTGGTCACCTAGCCCGCAAAGGCGCGGTAGAGCAGGTAGAGGCAGCAGAGCCAGCTCACGGCAAAGGCGAGTGTGCGAACGAACGGAATGCTCATGGGATAGACGACAGCGTGCGCAACCCGTGCAAAGAAGAAGACCGCGGCCGCGGTCGCCGTGCCCGCGTCTGTCTTTCCCAGCGTCTTAAGCATCAGAACCAGTATGGCAAAGGGCACAAGAACCTCCAGCAGGTTCATGTGCGCGCGATGCATGCATTTTGCCCATTCCGGCAGTTCATCGATTGGCGGGCGCTTGTAGGTTGCGCCGGGGAAGCCCGCAATTCCGGCATATAGAGTGGTGTAGGGGATCCAAATCATCAGGGCCAAGAGTACGGTCAGCCCCAGCCACAGCATTTCACCTGACATTTTCTGTTTCCTCCTATATTGGGCGGGACGGCATGCGGAATTGCCGCGTTTCAGGGTGAGGCGACTATGCCATGAATGGCACGATAGTTAAACGATTGGTTATGTGGTCTGGCCCCCGCAACATTTCGACCGCGATGATGCGTGCGTTTGAAAACCGGCCGGACTGCGCGGTCTGGGACGAGCCGTTCTATGCAGCCTATCTCAAGCACTCCGGCATCGTGCACCCCATGCAGGACGAGATCATCGCGGCCGGTGAGGAGGACCCGCAGGCGGTTGTCGATGCGCTTGTCGGCTCTGTCCCGGGTGGTGCGCCGCTCTTCTACCAGAAGCACATGTCGCACCACATGATCGAGCTGATGCCGACAGACTGGTTCAGCCAAGTGACGCACGGCTTTCTTATCCGCCACCCCCGCCGTGTCACCGCCAGCTATGCGGCCAAGCGCGCCGAGGTCACGCTGGCCGATCTCGGGTTCGAGCGGCTGGTGGAAATCTTCGATCAGGTTTGCGATGCCCAAAACTCAACTGCTCAGACATTTCCCACTCCGTTTCCACGATCGATTCCAACCTGAAATATTCCACTTTAGTGATTGGCAGGCTGTATTCAATCGGATAGGCAATAGGTCAATCGGTGACCCAAGCGGGAAATCCTACTC
>JBCCEL010000075.1:0-19588 GCA_039030315.1 Pseudomonadota bacterium | reverse complement strand
TTCAATGTAGCGTTCTACCTCTTCCATGTAGCTAAGTGTTGTGGAATAATATATGTCAACGGGAAACATATCATCGGGCCCATCCTGACATGGGTGGTAGCTTTAACCTATAGGACATAGGTGATCAGTCTATATCCCTAGGGATTCTTCCTTCTTCCTGGGAGTTTATGAAAATCTCAGCTAACTCCTGGCCTGGTCATTATCATCTTCAGAGGCAGTTCATGGTAGTGGGATCTGTGCCTCCTACCAGAATTACACTCTACCTGCATTGGTTGCAAGATTGCGAATCTACCTCCAACCAGCGCACCTTTGGTCGCTAACTAAAGTCGCAGCTATCTCTGCTCCTACCCGTTACTGGCAGTAGTCATCAGTGGCCTATATGGATACGTATACTTTGGATCCCTTCTGGATCTCACGTACTTTTTGGATCGCTTCTAGAACTCAAGCTCGCCTCTTCCTGCCTCTACCCATATGAACCTGTGTATTCTCGCGCTTCTCTCATCTCTTATTGTACAACTTACCTGATTCTGTCAAGAGTACACAACAAAGTACCTCAGAGACATCTCTATTTGAGACATCGGTGAAAGGCCATTGTCCGTGTTATTTTGCGCATTATTCTCGAGCAGAGATGCAGAAAAGATCTCCGATCTCTCTCTACAGGGCTTAATGTACTGCAGCTACGCGATTTTGGGTTGTACCAGGCCACGTAGAAAGTGAACAGGCAAAAAACCCCAGGACGCCCTCTTAAAGTGCAAACTAAAGTCATTTCTTGCAGAAACTAGCTCAGAACTGCTGTGGCGACGTAAATTATGACGGGTTGATCAAAAACCATCAGTCTTCAAGCTCGTAGACGCTCTGGCCGGCAACAACCGTGCTGACCACGCGGCCCTGCATGCGGCGGTCTTCGAAGGGCGTGTTGTTGGACTTGGACTTCTGCGCCCATTCCTCCACGGACCAGATCAGATCGGGATCAAACAGGGCGAAATCGGCCGGAGCGCCCTGGGAGAGCGTGCCGGTTTCAAGGCCGAGGATGTCCGCCGGCGCCCGCGTCATGGCGCGCACCAGTGTTTCAAGGGGCACGTCATCGTTGAGATGCAGCCCGTGCGCGGCGGACAGCAGTGTTTCCAGGCCGATGGCACCGAATGCGGCTTCGCCGAACGGCAGCCGCTTGGTATCGGGATTTTCAGGATCATGGCCGGAGACGATGACATCGATCGTGCCGTCGGTCACGCCTTCCACCAGGGCGCGGCGGTCGTCCTCGCTGCGCAGCGGCGGAGAGAGTTTGAAAAATGTGCGGTAGGAGCCGATGTCGCCTTCGTTGAGCGTGAGATGGTTGATCGATACGCCACAGGTCACGGGAAGCCCCTCGCTCTTTGCCCGGCGGATGATGTCGACGGAGGTGCGGCAGGAGATCTGTGAGGCATGATACCGCGCACCGGTCAGTTCCACGAGGCGCAGGTCGCGTTCAAGCGCGACGATTTCAGCGGTTGCCGGAATGCCTGGAAGGCCGAGCCGGGTGGCGAGTTCGCCTTCATGCATGACGCCGTCCTGTGCAAGATCGGCGTCCTCCACATGCTGGACGATGGGCAGGCCGAAGTCCTTGGCGTAGGCCATGGCGCGCCGCAGGATGCGGGCGTTGGAAACCGACTGGGTGCCATCCGTCACCGCGACGGCACCGGCGTCCTTCAGCAGTCCGAACTCGGTCATCTCCCGTCCGCCGAGAGCCTTGGTGAGAGCCGCCATCGGCGCAACCCGCACCAGCCCGGTGTCGCGCGCTCGACGCAGTACAAAATCGACAAGGGCCGCATCATCGATAACCGGATCGGTGTTCGGCATGGTGATGATCGTGGTAACGCCCCCGGCGGCGGCCGAGGCTGTGGCGGTCGCCAGCGTCTCCTTGTACTCAAAGCCGGGCTCACCGGCGAACACCCGCATATCGATCAGGCCGGGGATCAGGATCTTGCCCTTGCAGTCAACCAGTTGCTCGGTGGGCGGCTTAGACTTTGAATCAATTGCCGGACCCAGGCTGTTGATAATACCGTTGGTTACGCGAATGCCGCCCCTGGTGTTGAGGTCCTGCGCCGGATCGAACAGCTGGGCGTTCACATAGCGCACGGTGCCGGTCTGTGGGCCGCCGAGGATTGCCGGAACCATCATGCGTTTGCTCCGCCCGGCAGGTTGCGCGAAAGAGCATCGAGGACGGCCATGCGGACGGCGACGCCCATCTCGACCTGTTCCTTGATCACGCTCTGAACGCCGTCGGCCACCGATGAAGCGATTTCCACGCCTCTGTTCATCGGGCCTGGATGCATGACCAGAGCGTCCGGCTTGGCGAAGGCCAGCTTCTCCCGGTTGAGGCCGAAGAAGCGGTAGTACTCCCGGGTCGACGGCACAAAGGCCCCGTTCATGCGTTCCAACTGCAGACGCAGCATCATGATGATGTCGCAGCCGGTGATCCCCGCTTCGAAATCCGTGAACACCTCGACACCAAGCCTGTCCGCATCGGCCGGCAGAAGCGTGGAGGGGGCAACGATCCGCACCCGAGCGCCCATGGTGTGCAGGAGCAGAATGTTGGAGCGGGCGACACGCGAATGGAGGATGTCGCCGCAAATCGCGATAGTGAGGCCCTGAAGCGTGCCCTTCCGGCGGCGGATCGTGAGGGCATCAAGCAGCGCCTGGGTCGGGTGCTCGTGGCTGCCGTCGCCGGCATTGACGACGGCGCAGTCGACCTTCTGGGCCAGGAGCTCGCAGGCGCCGGCAGACGAATGGCGGATCACCAGCAGATCGGGATGCATGGCATTCAGCGTGATTGCCGTGTCGACCAGGGTCTCGCCTTTAGAAACCGACGAGCCCTTGACCGACATGTTCATGACATCGGCACCAAGCCGTTTGCCGGCGAGTTCGAACGAAGCCTGGGTGCGGGTGGAGTTCTCAAAGAACACGTTGATCTGCGTGCGTCCGCGCAACGTGTCCTGCTTCTTGTTGATCTGGAGCGACAGCTCGACGTACTTGTCGGCCAGGTCCAATAGTGCGGAGATCTCGTCAGGCTTGAGACCTTCAATGCCCAGCAAGTGGTTTGCGGACAGAATCGTTTTGCGGGGAGCGGAGGAAGCGTTCATCAAAAGGGTCTCTTAGACACCTTCGGGAGGAGCGGCAAGCAGGCATACGGTTTGTCCAAAGAAAGATTCTAGGATCCGGTCGCTCCGAGCCGCATGTGCTCGACGAAGTCTCTCAGCATCTGCAGGCTTGCGTTCGCTTTGGGATAGTAGAGGAAGTATCCCGGCCATTCGACCGCGTAGTCTTGCAAAACGACCTCCAGCCTCCCTTGGCGCACGTCTTCTTCGACGCTGTGGCGAAACAGCCAGGCGAGGCCGTGACCGGACCTGGCGGCGTCGAGTAGAGCTGCGGTGCTGTTCACGGTCAGATTGCCCCGGACATCGACCGAGGTGATGGCCCCGTCTTCCATGACCCGCCACTGGGCGTGCCTGTTGGAGGCAATGTACCGGTAATAGACACAGTTGTGCTTCAGCAGGTCGGCGGGAGCCTGGGGGCGACCATGAGTGTCCAGGTAGGAGGGCGCGCCGAACATGGCCTCGCGGAATGGCGGGCTGATGCGCACAGCGATCATGTCTTCGCGAATGTGGCCGCCTAGCCGGACGCCCGCGTGGAAGCCGCGCTCCGCAAGGTCGACGAATCCCTCGTCGAAGGAGAGTTCCAGTTCGATATCGGGGTACTGCTCATGAAACTCCTTCAGCCTTGGCAGGATGACCATCCTGTAGGGCTCGTGGGTCAGGGTGATTTTCAGTTTACCCTTGTGGGTACGGCTGGTGCTGCGGGCGTCCTCAATGGCGCCTTCAAGCTCGGTCATGGCCGGGCGGGCCCTTGCCAGGAGGGACCGTCCCGCATCGGTGAGGGTGACGGAACGAGTTGTCCTCAGGAACAGGGACGCGCCTATCCGCTCCTCGAGCGCCTTAAGCTGGTAACTGACGGCTGGCGGCTGGACGCCGAGCCGGGCCGCAGCCCGCCGGAGGGAACCAGCTTCCGCAACAGCGAGAAAGGTGTCGAGACCTGAAAGCGGGGACATCCTGATTGTTCGAATTTTTCAACTAATGAGTTTCTATATCGCCCTCTATACCTCATTATGTCAATCGGTTAGGCAGGCCGGATGGCTCAGGACAATATCAGGCTTGCGGTTGCCTCGATCGTGATCGCGGTGTTTTCGCTCTCTCTCGGCGACGCGTTGATCAAGGCAACGAGTGCATCTTTCCCGCTGTGGCAGATCTTCGTCCTGCGGTCTGCCCTCTGTCTTCCGGTGTTGCTCGTCGTCTTGCGATTCAGGTATCCGGGCGTGTCGGTGCTGCCGGTGTCGGCCGGGTGGACTGCGCTGCGCAGTGTCATGCTGATGAGCATGTGGGTGGCCTACTACGCGGCTCTGCCGAACGTTGAGCTGTCCATCGCAGCTGCGGTCTACTATACGCTGCCGCTCTTCATAACGTTACTTTCCGCAGCGCTTACCGGCGACCCGGTGGGCAAGACGGGCTGGTTTGCGATTGCTCTGGGATTTGCAGGTGTGCTCCTGATCCTGAGGCCCGATGCGGGTGAGTTCAACGCCTTTGCCCTGCTGCCGCTTGTGTCCGCGGTGCTCTACGCCTGCGCAATGGTGCTGACGCGGATCAAACTCCGGGAGGAGAATCCCTACACTCTGTCTCTCGCATTGAACGTGACGTTCGTTGCGACAGGGCTTGTGGCAGCGGCGATACTCCAGGTCTGGAGCCCAGGGCCGGAGGCGGTGGCCGCCAACTCCTTCATGCTCGGTACCTGGACTGCTCTTGGGTCGAAGGAATGGCTCGCCGTGGTCATCATGGCCGCCGCTGTGCTGATCGGCAGCGTCCTCTCCGCGATAGCCTATCAGTCGGGCCCATCGTCTCTGGTCTCAACCTTCGACTTTTCCTACCTTGCCTTTGCGGCCCTCTGGGGGGCGCTGTTCTTTGCCGAAATCCCTGATCTGCCGGCAGGTGTTGGCATTGCCATGATTGCCGCGGCCGGGATCGTGGCCGTTCGTCGTTCCGCTGCCTGATCACGCAGCTTCGCTGTCGCGCGCCTGCTGGCCGAAGAATGAGGCTTCCTTGGGGTACTCGGGCATCTCCATCTCGTAGGGCATGCAACGGATCATTCCGGTCGCCTCGCCCCGCACCAGTTCACCTTCGTACCTGGAAGGGATGTGGTTGGTGCAAAGCGGCATCGCATCCTCGGCGTTGTACGTGACGATGTAGAGCGTCCTCGGCTGCGTGGAGTTGTTGGGCGTTGAGCCGTGCAGCAATCGGGTGTGCATAAGGCAGGCTGACCCGGCGGGGCCTGTGCAGCTTACGGCGCTCTCGCGGACCTCGCTTTCAATCTCCGGAGCCACCGCTCCGGTGAACTCGCCCTCGTGCCACAACGTGTGCAGTGGGCCATCGTGGCTCCCGGGCACGACTTCCAGGGGCCCGTTCTCCATTGTGACCTCATCGACGAAGAACAGAACGGCAATGACATCGTGATTCGTGTGGGGCTCGAACATAAAGTCCTGATGGTATTTGACCTCGGTCTTCGTGCCTGGAAGCTTTGAATTCACCTTGGTGTTGTTGTGTTTGATGTTCGGGCCGATGAGTTCGGCCACGGCGTCCAGAGCACGGTTGTCGCGCATCACCGACAGATAGGTTTCGGAGATTTCCGTCGGGGAAGAGACCCGGCGAAGACCAGGCGAATCGGCAGAATGACCCGGCTGCACGTCAAACCGTGGGCGGCCGTCAATGGTCTCGCCATAGGCATTGGTTTGGGTGCGGCTTTCCTCGATCCAGGCCGCAAAATCTCTCTTCAACCCGCTGAGTTGATCCGGGCGTAGCGCATCTTCCAGCACGAGGTATCCCTCACGCCAGAATCGGACCTTTTGTTCGTCAGTCAGGGTCGGCATCATGGTCTGCTCCAGGAGGCAATCAGGATCGCGAGAGACTGTCAGGGTCGGCGGCTCTGCGCAAGCTGATACTTGCGGCATTCCGGTCCATGTCAAGCAAAGGTCGCAGAAATTCGCAGTTGCGTCTCTAGCGTGCGATTACGCGAATTAACGAAAAAGTGGCAAGCATCAGAAACAAAGGGGAGAATTTTCCATGTGCTGAAAAACAGCTGGAAATCTCGTCAAGTCATACTTGACCATGCCTGCGAACTCTCCTATCCCTTGTTTATTGAATGCGCGTTCAGCGCATGCCAGTTCCCGGTATTCCGGGAAAGGGCCGGGGCTTCCGCCTTTATGATCCCCCGGTGGGTGGGGGCCCCGGTCTCTTTGTCATCTCTCCAAAGAAGCATTTCATGCAGGCCGTCCCGGTTTTCTGCCGCCTGGGTGGTTCCGCTGGCGCCTGGCTGCAAGGCCGAGAAGGCGGCGGAAGGTCGGGCACTCCAGATGATCGCGAGCGGGGCAGTTCGCTGCGTGGCGCAAGCCATCGCGCATCGCGGTGAGCTGTTTGATTTGCCGGGTCAGTTCATCGGCCTTTGCGGACAGTCTGTTCCGGTTGATGGCATGCCCGCCGGGCGTCAGCATGGCCGCGATTTCCTCAAGTGAGAATCCGGCGTTGCGGCCAAGTGTAATCAGCGCCAACCGTTGCAGCACGTCCCCGTCGAAGGTCCGGCGCAGGCCGTGTCGCCCGGTGGAGGCGATGAGTCCTTTTTCTTCGTAGTAGCGCAGAGTTGAAGCGGGAAAGCCGGACTGCGCGGCGACTTCGGCTATATCCATGGCACGGGGCTCCAATTTGGGCTTGACCTCAAGTTCACTTGAAGTGGTAGCTTCGCGCCACAATCTGCCATTCACAAGGAAAAAGGACATGCGGCATGGAAGCTGAATTCTGGCATGAGCGATGGAGTTCAAACCGCATTGCGTTCCATGAAGGCCGGGCCAACAAGATGCTGGTTACGCATTTCTCCACGCTCGGGCTCGCGCCGCGAAGCCGCGTCTTCGTGCCTCTCTGCGGCAAGACCCGTGACATTGCCTGGCTGATGGAGCAGGGGATGCAGGTTGCCGGCGCCGAGCTTAGCGAGCTCGCGGTTCAGCAGCTGTTTGAAGAGATGAGTGTGCACCCCGAAGTTTCAGAAGCGGGTCCTCTCAAGCGATATGCTTCGGCCGGTATCGACATCTACGCCGGAGATATTTTTGCGCTCAGCGCCGACTTGCTTGGCCGAGTCGATGCTGTGTTCGACCGTGCCGCACTTGTGGCTCTTCCCGGCGATATGAGACCCGACTATGCGCGCCACCTTACGGACATCACCGGCACCGCCCCGCAACTGCTGGTGACCTTCGAATATGATCAGTCCGAGATGGATGGGCCCCCGTTCTCACTCTCCGACGACAACGTCCGCAGCTACTACGCGGAGCGATACAACGCTGTTGTCCTCAGCAGTGTTGAAGTCGAGGGAGGTCTGAAAGGGATCTGTGCCGCCGAAGAGAGAGCCTGGCATCTTGGATCCTGAGCTTGCCGGCGCTTCAAGGCACGTCTCGGGCCCTCGCACGAACACCCGTTCTTAAGCCGCCCGCAGGGCGGCGGCTCTTGCGGTCTCCATGTTTCCGGCGCTCAGGAGCTGCCCGTACTCAGGCACATGAGCGGGCTCCAGGCCAAGCTGCAGACTGGCGGCGAAGATCATGGCCTGATTGCTGGTAATCACCGGCTTTCCAAGCTCAGCTTCGAGACGGGTGATGGTCTCCACCGCGCGCATGTCCGTGCAGGACAGCACCAGCGCTTCGGCATCGGCGCTGTCGGCACCGGTTCCAAGATCGAATACCTCATCCGGAGTGAGCTCGCCCTGTCCGTAATTGCCGAGATCCTCGTTCACATCCATCCGGGAGACGGTTTCAAACCCGCACGCGCCCAGGAAACCAATCGCGTCGTCGTTCAGCGCGGCCACATAAGGGGAACTGAAGGCAATCTTCCGGATGTCCATGGCGGTGAGGGCCTGAACCAGTGACCCGGCAGCCGTGATGGCGGGCGCGCCGGTTATCGCCGAGATCTTGCCGCAGAACTCACGATCGAACTCCGGCCCGTGTGCGAGTGTTGCCGAGGTGCAGCCATACAGCACGACATCAGGCCGGGCGGCGGCCAGATCGGTCATGACGCTGCCGAGGGAATTCAGCGCAAGCTTCTTCATCTGCGCGGCATCGGGCACCTCGTCGAGATCATACCCGCCCGCCCTTGCAAAATGCATGGACGCCCCGTCCGGCCGCATCAGCTGCATATCGGGTTCGAGGTTCGTGTTGCTCACAGGCACCACGACGCCAATGCGGGCGCGGCCTCGGGAAGCTGTCTGCATCGCGTTTACTCCGGTTGCGCCTGTGCTGCATAGCAGGTTTTGACCGGCGCTGCCGCACGGGTTTTTTGCTTCACACGTGCCGGTTCGCATGGAAAGGTCGGGGAATGGCCAGGAGTTTTCCCAATCTGCTTTCCCCGATCGGAATAGGACACGTCACGCTGAGGAACAGAGTGCTTGTCACCGCGCATGTGCCGGGCATCGAGCAGGAAGGACTGGTGAGCGATGCCTATATCGCTTACCAGCGGGCGCGGGCGAGGGGCGGCGCCGGTCTCCAGATCAGCGGCTCGACCCAGGTTCACAGGACAGGCAGTGTCGGTGCCGGCCGAAGCCTGAACAACACGAAGCCGGAAATCATCGGCGGTTACAGACGGCTCGCCGACGCCGTTCATGCAGAAGGCGGCCGGTTTCTCATCCAGCTCGGGCACTCCGCGGCCACCGTGAATGATCAGGCGCCGGGACGGCCGCTCATTGCCCCTTCGCCCGTGCCATCGCAGATCATCAAGGAAACGCCGCAAAGGATGACGGGCGCGATGATTGCCGAGGTGGTTGAGGCCTATGCGGCATCGGCCGGGCGGGTTCAGGACGGCGGCCTGGACGGTGTCGAGATCCTGGCCGCGTTCGGTCAGTTGCCTGCTGCCTTTCTCTCTCCACTCACGAACAGGCGGGACGACCAGTTCGGCGGACCGCTTGAGAACAGGCTGCGCTTTCTGCGCGAGGTCATTGTTGCGATACGGGAGAGAGTAGGCGCCAGCTTCATCGTGGGCGTCCGGCTTCCCGGCAGCGAACACGTCGATGGTGGACTGACCCGGGACGAGATGGAAGTTGTTGCGGAGATGCTGGAGGCGGATGGAGGTATTGACTACCTCAACGTTGCGGTGGGCACGAACTACGATCGCATCATGCGGATGGAACACTGGCCTCCCACACCTGCACCTGCCGGGCTTTATGTGCCGCTGGCAGCCGCGCTGAAGGCAAGGGTCACCCTCCCGGTGTTTACCACCGGCCGCATAACCGATCCGGCTCTGGCAGAAGACATCCTGTGCAGGGGGGATGCCGACATGGTGGGCATGACACGTGCACATATTGCCGATCCGGACCTGGTGTCAAAGCTCCTTGAAGACCGCGCCGAGGACATCCGACCATGTGTTGGCGCCAATCTCTGCATCTCAAACGCCACCGAGGGCAAGCCCATCCGCTGTATCCACAATCCCGAGGCGGCACGGGAGCACGAACTGGCAGAGGCCGTGCCGGCGATGAAGCCGAAGCGGGTGGCCGTTATCGGTGGTGGACCGGCCGGGCTGGAGGCGGCCCGGGTCGCAGCGGAGCGCGGCCACCGGGTCGATCTCTACGAAGCCGGCGAAGAACTTGGCGGCCAGTTTCGGCGCTGGGCGCTGGCGCCGTTGACGCGGGAGTATTCCAGATCACTCGATTGGTTTGAGCGTCAGCTGACCAGGCTGCAGGTCGCCGTTCACCGCAGCTGCACGGTTGATCCTGACATGCTCGCCGGCCTCGAGGCGGACGAGATCATCCTGGCAACCGGCTCAATTCCCCTCGGTGACGAGATGATCGAGGGCGCAGCTGGTTCCCCCGTGGCGCTCGTCTCGCCCTGGGAGCTCATGGACCGCGCCGCCGAAGAAGAGCATGTCGTTCTGGTTGATGAAGGGGGAGGGCGCGGCGGATTGTCAGCCGTCGATGCGGTTCTGGACGTAAACCGGGTGACGATCGTGAGCACCGATTTTTCCATCGGCGAACTGGTTAACCCGAACATACGGACCCCGCTCTACAAGCGGTTTCTCTCCAGAGGTGCCGTCTTCCGTCCGGCAGAGGCGCTGGTGCGGCTGGAGGGGCGATGCGTCGTCACCCGCAATATCTATTCCGGGCAGGAAAGCCGGATCGAGGATGTGGATGTGCTGGTCAACTGGCGCGGTAACAGGGTGTGCAACGACTTGGAGGCCGCTCTTGATGCGAATGGTTTACGGTACAAGTTAATCGGAGACTGCCTGGCGCCGCGTCACCTGCACACTGCCATTGCAGAAGGTGCCTTGGCGGCGCGTGAGCTATGAGAGCTTGGAACGGGCGGCGGGTGACATTACATCCCCTGCATGATCTTCGCGGTACTCGGCCTCATCGTGGCCGCCATCATCTTTCTGCCCGGTCAATGGGTGAAGTTCGTCATGGCGCGCCATTCGGGCGAACGGCCGGATATTGCCGGCACGGGCGGCGAACTTGCCGAGCACCTGCTGCAGGCGGCCGATCTTGCCCACGTGACTGTGGAGACAACTGAGCAAGGCGACCACTATGACCCTGAAGACAAGGCCGTCCGGCTCTCGGAGGCCAATTTCACTGGCCGTTCGTTGACGGCAGTTGCCATTGCCGCCCACGAGGTTTCCCACGCTCTGCAGGATGCCCACGGCTATGCACCGCTCAAGGCGCGGACCGGTATGGCCGGAACCGTCCACACGATCCAGCGGATCGGCAGCGTCGTCCTG
The DNA here is from genome assembly GCA_039030315.1 of Pseudomonadota bacterium. GTDB lineage: Bacteria > Pseudomonadota > Alphaproteobacteria > Rhizobiales > CAJQND01 > JAAEUE01. The sequence goes on along the minus strand of JBCCEL010000075.1, from coordinate 8,771 downwards.
ATGGCAACTCCGCTGGTCGGAATTCTCACCCGGGTGCCGCATATCATGGCCCTGGAAGTGCTGGTCGGGCTCGCGCTGATCGGCTCAAGCGTCGTCATGCACGCGGTGACCCTGCCGGTGGAGTTTGATGCCAGCTTCAAGCGCGCTTTGCCGATCCTCGACAAGGGCAACTACATCGACAAGGACGACTTGCCTGCGGCACGGGAAGTTCTGCGCGCGGCGGCCCTGACCTACGTGGCTGCGGCGCTTATGGATCTGCTGAACATCGCCCGCTGGCTGAGGATCCTCAGATTCTAGGTGCCGCTGAGTTTCTGAATTGGCGCGGTGCCTTGAGCCTCTGAAAGTCTACGCGCCTGTTTGAGTAACATTTCGCGTTTTTTCGGGGAACGAATGTTCAGGAAATGACGGAGAAGTTCCAAACCTTCCTCCGGACTTGGATCGTTCTTGCGATCGTATAGTTCATAGTTCTGCAGAAAGGTCTTTGCGTCGTCAAAAAAGTCGGTGATCCTGACATTGAAGAATCGACTTAGAGCGTTGAGATGGGTCAGCGAGACACGAACGTCTCCGCATTCGATTTCTTCATATTGATCCGGTGTGAGATTGATCTGGTCTGCGACGAAATCAATGGAGAATCCCCCTTGCAGCCGCAATTGTTGAAGACGAGTCCCAATCCAGCAGTCAATAAATTTATGGGCTTTTTCCGCTTTGTGCATCGGCTCATAATCCCCGTGAAAGTAATTAGTGAAATCTGCATGGTGGAGGGTGCGCGATCAACTGATTTTTCGGGAGCGCACATTGACTAAAGATTTACCAAGCGGGAACAGTGGGCCAACAAATCGGTAACAAAAATATTCCCGCGTTATCGGAGCAAGAACTCGGGACGAATCGATGAGTCACCTCTGACCCGGTCTATATCTCGAACTCCATCAGTTCCTTCGGGGGCATTCTCAGATAGTCGGCGGGATCAAGACCGGCGATGTCGATCCTGTTTGTCCTGGCAATGAGAACGGCGATTGCGGGACTGCGGTCAGGAAAATGACAGGGCAAGACCAGTCTCTGGTAATTTACCGGCACAAGATCTCCCATTTTTTCGCGAGGAAGCTTTGTGCTGACATGTCCATACCAGGGCGTTCCGGTCCGTGAGACGCTCGTGTGGGCCAAAAGCAGAAAACGGTCCGCTTTCGTGTTGAGAATGTCGTCCAGATAGGTTCTGCCGACTGCGCTCCGGCTCAGGGACGATCTCAACCAGCTCGCGTAGGACGACTTTTCACCGATCTCGGTATAGACCCAATCCTCTTTCAACTGGCGGTAGACGACCAGATAGGGCCGGATGCCTTGCATGGCAGGGTGCTCCAGCGAACTGGCGCCGAGCGACCAGGCTTCAAAGCCCTCCCTGATCAGCGGGACTGCCGTTTCATCCCATATTCTCACGATCGGATGCTGCTGAGCGTAGAAGTAGTTGTCATCACCCGGAAGCGTGAGGTTCACGGTCGGCATCCCGTCAATCAGCGAGGTCGGTGCATCAAAGAGCATCCGTGTCTGCTCCAGAACCAGTTCGACCTCCCGCTGCCAGCGGATTCCATCCGCGGTCAATGAAAACTGGTTGTTGCGATAGCTGAACAGCTTGGTTCCGGCGAGTTCCTCCATCTGTACGATGTGGCGCCTGACAGACTGACGTGTGATTTGCAGAGCCCTTGTCGTCCTCGACAGGTTCAATGTTGTCGCGAGCGTCAGGAATGACTGGAGGATTGCATAAAGATTGTTCGGCAGGTTCACGGACATCACGGAGTGGCCGATACGGGAACCGGACCACGAGGCCCTTTGGCGCCAAGACACCTGACGCAGGCAAGCAGCCATGTCCGGGACGCGTTGGTCATCAAGAGCCGATCCCCGTTGTCGATAGTCAGTCAGATAGCAGGGAAAAGGTCGACGATCCATCCGTCGTCGCTGAAAGCCGCGCCATCCTGAAAGGGACGAAGGCCTGTCAATCCCGAATGAAGCGCATGGGAACGTCAGAAACAAGCCAGACGCCGTTGTCGGCGCGGTAGAACAGACAGCCATCGGTGTGCATCTGCGCGGCCATGATCTCAAGCACCATGGGCTTTCCCCGCCGCATTGCGACGGTGACAGCGGTTTGCCGGTCCAGGCTCAGATGCACGAACTGCCTGCCGCGGGGTTTCAACCCGCCCGCCCGTATCGGAGCGAGAAACTTCTCGACGGTGCCATGAAACAGGGTGTCCGGAGGACGGGCCGGGTCGTAGGCGGGGTCAACTGACCGGCTGTGGCCCTGAACGGCGCGAATCCGCTCGCCGGACGGATCGAAAGCGAAACGCTTCTTGTCGTTGGTCTCAACCAGCTGATCCAGTTCCGCTCGATCGATCCTGTGTCCCGCCGCTCCGAGCGTTGACAACAGTCGGCTGACCTCGACATGGCCTTGATCATCCAGCTCAAGGCCTGCCGCCTCGGGACGGTGGCGGAGCAACAGGCTGATGAATTTGCTGGCGGTCGTGAAATTCCGCTTTGAGGTGGTATCCATTAATACTGCTCAGGCGGTACAAAGGCCTGGACAGTCGCCCGGGCGCGGTGTCGGCCGTGCCCGGGGCAGGTTGGCAGGAACCGGAGACCTAGTTCGCCGTCGCTTTCTCTTCCTGCGTTTCGTCGGCGCCGGTCGTGTTCTCGTTGACCTTGATACCGCGCAGGAGGTTCAGCGCAAACTGAAGCTGCTTGTCCTTTGCCTTGTCGGTCGGGACGTAGGCTGACGAACCAGATTCTTCCTTTTTGTCTTCTTCGGTCTTCTCGTTTTTGAGATGGCCGCGCAGGTTTGCCTCTCCGCGCGGCTTGGGAGCCTTGCCCTTCAATTCATCAGGCAGTTCCTGTTCGACCTTCACGTCAGGCGTGATGCCCTTGGCCTGGATTGAAGTTCCCGCCGGGGTGTAGTAGCGCGCTGTCGTCAGCCGCATGGCGCCGAACGAGCCGAGCGGAATGATCGTCTGCACCGACCCCTTGCCGAATGAGCGCGTGCCGAGAATGGTCGCTCGCTGGTGATCCTGCAGGGCGCCCGCCACGATTTCGGAAGCGGATGCGGAGCCGCCGTTGATCAGAACGACGATCTGTTTGCCGTTCGTGAGATCGCCGGCCTGGGCATTGAAACGCTGTGTTTCTTCTGCGTTTCGGCCACGGGTCGACACAATTTCCCCGCGCTCCAGAAAAGTATCGGACACCGAGATGGCCTGATCGAGCAACCCGCCCGGGTTGTTGCGCAGGTCGATGACGTAACCCTTCAGCTTGTCGCCGATCTCCGTGTTGAGCTTCTTCAGGGCCTTGTTGAGGCCTTCCTGGGTCTGCTCATTGAAGGTGGTGATACGGACATAGCCGATATCGTCCTCCGCGTTGGAACGGACGGACCGGATGCGGATTACCGCGCGAACGATCTTGATTTCCAGCGGCTCACTTGCGCCCTTGCGCACCACGGTCAACGTGATCGGGGTGTTGACCTTGCCACGCATCCGGTCGACCGCTTGCGAGAGCGTCATGCCGTGAATCTGCTCGCCGTCCAGGTGTGTGATCAGGTCGCCGGCCAGAACTCCAGCCCGCGCCGCCGGCGTTTCGTCAATGGGAGCAACCACCTTGACCACGCCGTTTTCCATGGTGACCTCGATGCCCAGCCCGCCGAATTCACCGCGGGTCTGGACCTGCATGTCGCGGAAGCGCTTGGCGTTCATGTAGCTGGAATGAGGGTCCAGCGAGGTCAGCATGCCGCTGATTGCCGCATCGACCAGCTTTTCGTCGTCCGGCACCTCCACGTAGTCTGACCGGACCCGGTCGAACACGTCCCCGAAAAGATTGAGCTGCCGGTAGGTTTCCGCCGTCGACTTGCCAGTGGCGTCCATCGGGCCAATGATATGCCAGCCAAGGGTTGCGGCAACTGCACCGATGGTCATGAAGCCGACACTGGAAAGCAGTGATTTGCGCATATTCAGGGGTACCTTATGAACTGGATCCGGCCCACCATGGCCTTGAATCTATTGAGTTTCCGTTCTTGCGAAATTCTACATACAGAACCGGCCGGTCATCGCCGATCTCTGCTCCAACCACACCCGATGCCGCCTTCTCGCCCATAGACCCGATGGGCTCGCCGGCGCGTATTGCCTGGCCTGCGGTGACTGTAATGTTCCCGAGACCAGCAAGCAGCAGATGATAGCCCTCTCCGGCATTAATGATCAAGAGTCGACCATAACTTCTGAACTCTGCAGCATATACCACCGTCCCATCGGCCGGCGCAGTCACCTGTGCGTTACTGCGGGTGGCGAGGGCGATCCCCTTGGCACGGTTGCCGTCCGGCTTCTTGTCGCCGTAGGTGTACAGCCGTTCACCCTGAGCAGGGTAGCTGATCAGGCCCTTGGCCTTTGTAAACTGAACACGGGGCGCGTCTAGAATGGCGAGGCGGCGCTTTTCCTCCAGGCGTCTGCGTTCTTCTGCCACCTTCTGGCGTTCGGCCTCTGCAGCCTTCTCCTTGGCCAGCTGTGCGGCGAGCCGCCGCTCGGCCTCCTTGCGCTCCTGGCGCTTTTTCTCAAGTATCGTGATCAGGCTCTTGAGGCCCTTGGCCTGGCGCGCAAGTTCCCTGGTGAGATCCCGGTATTCTCCGAGTTCAGCGCGGGTGCGCTTGGACAGAACCTGTTTTTCGGCCAGGAGGGCCTCGATCTCCTCACGCTCCTGGCGCAAGCGGCTCACGTTGGTTTCCAGTCCCTTCCGCTCCTGCTTTATGGCTGCCCGAAGCTCCAGCAGGCGGGAGAGATTTCGGGAGATTGCCTGCGCCTCGTTTTTTAGCTCAGGCACGATTGCGCCGAGCAGCATGGCGCTGCGCAGGGCCGATAGGGCATCGTTCGGCTTGACGATGAGGGCAGGCGGGGGGTTCTGCTCCAGCCGTTGCAGGCCAGCCAACAGTTCGGCCAGCGCCTTGCGGCGGCGCTTGAGCTGGGCCTTGAGCGCCTTTTCTTCAAGGTCGAGCTGGGCAAGGCGCTCCTCGCCTTCGGTGATCTTCGCTTCGCGCGCCTGGACGCGGGCCGCCATGGAAATCAGGCGGCCGGAAAGGGCTTCGGTTTCATTGTGAAGTGCCTTGATCTTGGCACTCAGGGATTTCTTGCGCTCGTTCGCCGCGCTGAGCTGGTCCTGCAGACCCTTCAGTTCGCTCTCGCCAGCTTGAAGCGCTTCCTTCTCCGCCTGATCATTTGCTGCAGGCGCGCTGGTCGCGACGAGCAGGGGCAGCGTCAGCGCCACCGCTGCGCCTCCCAAACGCCCGAATCTGCATGCGGAAAGTTTCTTCATTCGCCGCTCGTCATACGCGATGGTAGGGATGATTCACCATAAGTGTAACGGCCCGGTAAATCTGCTCGGTCAGCATCACGCGGACCAGCCGGTGCGGCCAGGTCATACGGCCGAAACTGAGCGTAGTTGTGGCGTCACGAAGAAGCTCAGGATCCAGGCCGTCGGGACCTCCGATCAGGAAGGCGAGGTCCTGCGTGCCGCCATCGGCATGGGATCGGATCAACTCGCAGAACTGGCTGGTGTCCCTGGCGTCACCGTTCTCATCGAGGCAGACAATCCTCGCGCCGTCCGGAACCTTTGCCAGGATCTGAGCGGCTTCGTCGTGTTTTCGCGTTTTTGCGTCCTGCTGCCGGCTCTCGGGAACCTCCACGACCGATATGGCCGTGATCCCCGCCTGCTTGCCCAGCTTGGCCGTGCGCGCCAAATAGTCGTCGCAGAGATCTTTCTCGGGCGCACGTTTCAGACGCCCCGCGGCGGCGATGGTGATACGCATCGTGTCCTGGCGGACGTCAGCCGGTCTCAGACGGCGATGCGTTCAACCGGAGCATCCGGAGACCAAAGTTTCTCCAGATTGTAGAAGCTGCGAACTTCCGGCCGGAACAGATGCACGACGACGTCACCCGCATCCATAAGGACCCAGTCGCAATGGGGCAGACCCTCGGGCTTGACGCCCTTGACCCCGGCATCCTTCAGCGCCCGCGAAAGCTGATCGGCAACAGCACTAACATGGCGCTGCGACCTGCCCGATGCGACGACCATATAGTCCGCGACCGAGGTCTTGTCTTTCACGTCGATGGAGGTGATGTCTTCTGCCTTGGCATCATCCAGGCAGGCCATTACTGTCTTCAACAGTTTCTTGGACACTTTGCGGGTTTCCGCAATCCTGTCCTTCTTGGCGGGCGTCTTCTCAGCCGGCCGTTTCGTGGTTTCAGTCAGAGTTTCTGCTCCTCTCGCAAAAATGCAGCCCAGAGGCTGTCACACCCGGCTGCATCTTTCACCTTAAGATTTTCGGTTGTGCAAGGATTATCTTGCGCTCCCCAATCCTTCCGACGACTCAGATTTTACCCCGGACGGCATGACAGTTTCAATACTGGCGTCTGGAACCTGTCTTGAACTCTTTCTGTGACTTGGGCAGGGAGCTGGCTTTCTCGCACCACCCGGCCCGGCCACGGCGCTGACGAATTGTTGATGTTGAAGGGCTACCGATAAGAGAGAAAGCACGAGTGAAGCCAGACGAGCAGCCATGATCGAACTATCCAGCCTGTTTAGGAAAAGTCCGGAAGTCCGGTTCGAGCACGGTTGGCCTCCAAGAACTGCAAATCGCTTCATGGGCGGGAAGACACATAGGCGCGGAGACAGGTACAGGCCATGGAACGAAATGAAGGGTGCGCGGTCGATTTCCGGCGAGGAAATCTGGGAGCTGGGAAAGTCGGATCCGCTGAAAGCCTCGGGTAAGAGGCTGTTCTACCGGATGATTGGCAATTCGCGCCGTGTGACGAAGCTTAGTCTCTCCGTGGAGGCGATCTATCGCGAGGAAGTGGAAGCGGTCCCCCTTTTTCACAGCTGCACTCTGAAGCTCGCCGAGCGGGCCACAGGCCGCGCGCTTCCGGACCAGGTTTCTGAAGCCATCCTGGATTTGACACGCGAGGACGACAGCTTCAGCCTGGTACTGCCGGCGACGGAGGAATTTGCCTTCGGCTACATCTTCTCCACCTACAGACGGGACCCGCGGGATCCCGGCGGGCGCAGCTTAACGCTCACTGTCCTGTCTCCCCATCTTGCCAGGCAAATGGAGAGTGCGCGTGATGTTCACACGGCGGTCTTTTCTTGAAGTACCGGCTGCCGGAGTATTCAACAGCGGAAAATAAATTTCTTTTGCAGGCGGCGCCTTTCATTGTTCAATATTCGCTTGGACAACAAGGGGGTGATTATGTCTTCGCCAAAAGATCTGCCGCGCGCACATAAAACCGGAAAACTCAACCGACGGACTGCTATCGGAGGCGCTGCCATGCTTGCCGCGTCGCCGGCACTCATGCGGACCTTTCCGGCAGAAGCCCGGGAAGACAAGCAAGGTTACAAGCCGGCATTTGGCAGCTCTCAGGTTTTGCCGGACGATCCCCGCTACAACTCCTTGCGCTTCGGGTTCAATCAGCGCTTCAAGGGCGACCCTGCCTATATCGAAGTCGTGGGAACCGCGCAGGATGCCCTCGCGGCGACGCGCAGAGCGCTTGGCGAAGGCAAACGCGTGACCGTCCGCGGGGGAGGGCACTGCTACGAGAACTTTGTCTCTTACAATACCGGCGGGGTGATCATTGATCTGTCCGCACTTAACGGAGTGTACGTGGAGCCTGACGCGCCAGACACCGTCGTGATCGAAGGCGGCTGTACGCTCTTCAATGTCTACACGCAGCTTTTCAAGCAGTGGAACCGGACGATCCCCGCCGGCTCGTGTTATTCGGTCGGGGCGGGCGGGCATATCTGCGGTGGCGGATATGGCCTCCTGTCGCGCCTGCACGGGCTGACGGTAGATTATCTCTATGGCGTCGAGATCATCACGATCGATGAGGGCGGTGCACCGCGTCTTCACAAGGTGACCCGGGAGGACAAGGGCGAGCGCGAGCAGAACCTGTACTGGGCGGTCCGCGGCGGCGGAGGGGGCAATTTCGGCATTATCACCAAGTATCTCTACAAACTCGATGAAATCCCCGCACCGCCGGAAAACGTCTACTACGTGAGCTATGCCTGGGACTGGAGCCGGATGAGCCGTGGCCAGTTCGCCGATCTGCTGGCGGCCTATGGCGGTTACTTCAGCGAGTATCACGCGCCCGGCCAGGAGCAGAACCGGCTGTTCGCCCTGCTGCATCTGACGACATTTGTGTCCAGCCAGCTATCCCTTACCGTCCAGGTGGCTGGGGGCGATCAGGTCGCCCTCGATATCTGGGAACAGTTTAACGGCCGGCTCCTCGAGGCGGCACACGAACCGGTGGTGCGAACCACGGCCATTCCCTTCCATGCCCCGCCTGGCGGGCCGACCAACATCCGCCGGATGCCGTGGATCGAGGCAACGCAAACCCTGGACGGAGTGGGCGCCAACCAGCGCGGCAAGTACAAGTCCACCTATATGCTGAAGCCGTTTCCAGGCGACCAGGTGGACACGATCTACCGTTTCCTGTCGGATCCCAACTACAACAACCCGCAAGCCCTGCTCCAGGTCGATTCCTACGGTGGCCAGATCAACGCAACAGCGCCCGATGCCACGGCGGTGGCCCAGCGTTCATCGATCATGAAGCTGCAGTATCAGACCTATTGGACCCATCCGCGTGGTGACGGCTACAACATCGGCTGGATCAACGACTTCTACCGCCAGGTCTACGCCGGATATCCCAACAACGAGCCGGTGCCGGACGATATTGTCGATGGTTGCTACATCAACTACCCGGACGTCG
>JBCCEL010000074.1:0-19631 GCA_039030315.1 Pseudomonadota bacterium | reverse complement strand
ACGGGGGCATTCGTCTCCATGACGGCTGCCAGCTCCCCAGTGGCGTCCACGCCGCATTGGCGCAGGTTCTCCGCCTGCCGATGGAGAAGATCGAAATCAACACATTGCTGACGGGTGGACGCTTTGGCCGCCGCGCGACGCCGAACGCCGACTACCAGGTTGAAGCTGCGCTGGCCTTTGCGATGACGGATCGGAGTCGGCCGATAAAACTGGTGTGGTCGCGGGAGGATGACCTGCGCGGCGGTTTCTACCGGCCCGCATTCGGTCATAAGGTTCGGGTCGGATTGGATGCCGCCGGCAAGATCGTCGGATGGGATCACCGGGTGGCCGGCCAGTCGATCATGAAAGGCACACCGTTCGAAGCCGTGTTTGTCGATAAGGCCGGAGCAGATCGAAGTTCTGTTGAGGGCATATACGACACGCCTTACCGCATTCCCGGCCGCTTCCTGGGCCTTACGGACACGCGGAAGGCGACCAGTGTCCTCTGGTGGCGATCAGTTGGGCACACCCACACGGCCTACGTGATGGAAGTTATGATGGATCTGGCGGCGAAGGCCGCCGGCAGGGATCCGCTGGAGTTTCGTCTTCAGTACTTGGAAGGAGGGACCGATCAGCACCGTATGGCCCGGGTCCTGAGGCTCGCTGCGGAGAAGGCTGGCTGGGGCAATGCTGCAGATGGCCGGTCGCAGGGCATAGCCGTCCACAAGTCGTTCGGCAGCTTCGTTGCGGAGGTGGTTGAAGTCTCCGGCAATGCCGGAGACGGCATCAAGATCGAGAATGTGACATGCGCCGTAGACTGCGGGATCGCGGTCAACCCTGACATAGTCAGAGCTCAGATGGAGAGCGGGATCGGGTACGGTATCGGCCACGCGATGCGCGATCAGATCACCCTGTCGCGGGGCGTGGTTGAGCAGAACAACTTCCCCGACTACGAACCGTTGAGGATAGGTGACATCGCCAGGATCAATGTTCATGTCGTGCCTTCGACAGAACACCCCACCGGCGTTGGAGAGCCGGGTACGCCGCCTGCTGCACCGGCCCTTGCCAACGCCGTAGCGGCGGCCAGCAATGCTTCCCATGTCGTGAGCCTGCCGATGACCGAAAGCGCCGTGTCTTTCGTATAGAGGCCGTTGGGTCTTCTCGTGGAACAGGGGGCTTTGCGGAATGTCCGCACGGCACCATTGATCCCGGTCCCCGATCCCGGCGGTCCAGTTGTTTAACGGTTATCCTTTCGGGAGGCGCGTCGCGCAATCGAGAACGCCTGACCGAGTAGCTCCGGTGACCTGCGCCCCGCGGGGCCTCTGTTCACAGCTTGAGCCCTTTATTTCCAAATTTCATTTTGTTGCGTTGATCGAGCGCGTGGGGAGTGGAGCCTCCCGCAGGTCAAGCGCGCCACGCGCGATTGAGGGGGCCACACCGCCCAGCGCCTAATGCTGTCAGGGTTGTTTGACAATGTCTCGCCGGTACTGGCCGGGCGTTTGGCCCGTCAATCTCTTGAACGATCTGATAAAGCTATTGGGGTCAGAGAATCCGACCAGCAACGAAATTTCCGAGAGACTGATCCTTGGATTCTGTAAGTAAAAACTTGCGAGTTCTGTCTTTGTGCGATCCACAAGGTTTTGAAAATTCGTGCCCTCATTACGCAATTTTCGCTGCAGCGTGCTTTGGCTCATTCCGATATGGTCTTGGATCTGTTTGAACGTGATGCCGCCCGCTGGTGCGCTTTGCTGCAACAGTTTTCTAACGCGCGCTGTTGTCGTGTTTTTGCTGTGAAAAAACTCCATGTCTGCCTGCAATTGCCCTTCGATCTTCGTCCATAGTTTTGCACTGGCAGTCAGGAACGGCTTTTCGGAATCTCTCCTGCTGTATGTGATTGTCGGATTGGTATCGGAACCTAGACGGATGTGTTCGCCCAGAAGTCCCCTCAGTGCATCACTTACCGGGGTGCCATCGGTCAGAGACACCGAAACGGGAACTATTTTTGATGCTGTGAAATTGCTTATGAAGTTTACGGAGGAAACGATATGGGCAAGACCGACCTGCGTGGGGATTTCCACGTGCGGATCCAGTGATCGGTACTTTACCTCGAAGCCATGCCTGGTCGTGCTTGTGCTCGCAACCACCGGCGAAAACAGGCTCTTGAAGTCCTCAAGCCGCCTCATCCCGACAGCGTAGTTCGGAGCGCTCATCAAAGATATGAACACAGGGGATGGTGGCGCCTTTGCGAACGCTGTGCCGACCCGGAAGCCGATGTCGTCCCTCCTGTAGGCTGCTTCCGCTCCACGCCAGACATCGAAGAACTGCCGGACTGTCACATATTCGGCCCGTTCATCAGACGAGTTCAGGTCAAGTCCTGCAAAACGGCATATTTCCTCGGGACTTATGTCGAGAGCATGAGCTACAGCTTTTGCAGCTTCCTTGTAGGGATACAGATTTTCCTCCATGCCACACCTTCCTGGATCAAGTGAGCAGGCGCCCGTTTCAAGTCAAGGAGGCAGGCTCCGGCTGACCGCGATTGTTAGTCATTGACCGGTTCTGCCGGTCCGGACTTCATCGAACGGATCGTCCCGGGCCGAGCGTGACGAGGACAGATCACCGTCGACAGGCGGACCACATGATTGATCCGTTCAATCCGGTCTTGGTACTCCCGGTTTTTCAGAGTCGCGATACTCAACAACTGCGCGCAATGCGTAGATGGTGATGCCAAACGCAAGGATGATGCGGGGAACGTGACCGATCAGCCAATAGGGCCTCGACGCCGCTGCTTGGCCTTCACTGTAACCGGAAGACAGGAGACGGAGGTTTTCGGGGACGTGATATCCCAGCGTGATAAATGTAATCGCCGCGAAGAGCCCTATCGCGATCAGCCAGTTTCTGCGGATGATCTGATGTTGCCAATCCAACCAGGCCGATTGAACCAAGCCCAGCAGTGTCAATAGATACAGTGGCATGATGGTCAGCAGAAACCGCGGAAACTGCTGACCGAACACGGCTTTGAACTCTTCTGGTTCCAGGCTTAGCCAGAATCCGCCGATCGAAAGGCCGATGAACAAGTTGCATCCGGCAAATGCTCCAGAGGCAACCAGTGCGGTGGCATTTGCTCTGTAACGGTAAGCGTCTTTCATCAGTGGACTGACTTCCTTGTCCGCTCTTAGCCAATTCCCTGGCGGGCAGAAAAGCCGAAATTCGCCTTCAGGGTCTGAGCCATGAATCTCGAAGACCCGTTAATTGGATGAACTCGCGAAACGGTTGATCACATCCCGGCGAAACAGCAGCGTCAGGGCTGCCAGCTGAAGCAGCATGAACAGTCCGATCCCGAAGTAGACAGTGACGGATGATGCCATTGCCGTGGGCATGGGGTGAAGAAGCTGCGTCAGAAGACCATGGGAATAGTCCAGGACGCCTATTGCGTTGTACACCACGAGGCCACCCCATGCCCTCACATCCCGCACCGTCCAGAAAACAAAGACCATGACCGGGACGAGAAGGCCCAGAATTGCGTCGGTGGCCCAGGGACCAAACCACGCATTCGACGCCGGTCCGCCAAAGGCCTCCAGGGACGGGAGAAACAAGATTGTTTGTGCACGGAAAACTGTCGCAGCCATCAATGCCGCAATCAGCCATCTCAGGTTTTGAGTCATTGCGCGTTTTCCACTCCCAAAGCGACCGTTCCACTGCTCGGTGAGTTGTGGAACAGCGTAGCCGCAAGCCTTTCGAACTGGACGCAAGCCAAATCGCGCGAAGCTTGGGGCATGCTGCAAGACGCCGAGCTGCCAACATCTGTCTGTAGTAAGTAGAGACCACAAGGGGGCTGATCGCATCTGCATGTGCTTGACCTGTATTGAATGCAACGGGTCCCGGTTCAGAGCTCTTCCCCAAGGCGTGCGATGAAGCTTTCCACGAAGCCCTGCTTGTGCGGTTTGCCAGGGGCTATGTCGTGCCAGGCAGTCCGGTTCTCGTCCTGCGGCTCCAGCAGGGTTCTGGACATCAGCGCGGGCCACGGGCACGCTGGACAGCGGAGCATCCGCCCCGGGGCAAGACACTCGTGGCCGCGACTATCGACCGCCGCCAGTGTGCGAAACCGGCGGGAAGCGCCGAACAGCTCCGAGACGATGTTCAACGACAAGAGCTCGCCCGGCCGAATGCCAATTCCGGACTCTTTCAATTTTGAGCGGAAACGACGGAACCTGCCTGGTCCACCGCACTAAAATGAGCCACAGGCAAACGAACCGATCAATCCGCGCCGGCCCGGAAGTCCCCTGGTGGCGTACCGGTCAGACGGCGAAAACTTCTCGAAAAGCTGTTCGGATCGCGATAGCCAAGCATGGTCGCGATCTCATCTGTTCTCAGTGTGCTCTTGGCCAGGTAACGTTCCGCCAATTCGCGGCGTGTCTTATCCAATACCTGCTGGAAAGTGATGCCCTCTGCACGAAGGCGGCGCTGCAGCGTGCTACGGCTCAGACTGAGCGCATGGCAGACGTCTTCGGCGTTTGCCCGGCCGGACGTCATCAGATCAACGAGGCAAGCCCGCACCCGACCTGCCATCGAAAGCTGATTGTTGTGGGCGGCCAACTGAAGTTTGAGGTCTTCCTCGAAGTCGACCCAAAGCCTCGGATTCTCCGATATCAGGGGGCGCCTGGCATCTCTTTCTGAAAATGTCAGCGATGCGATATCACTATAGTCGGGCATGATCCCGAGATGACCGGCGATCTGGCGCCGTTCCTCTTCGGGCGACTTCAGCGTGGCGGCGAGCGGACATAGATGATGCGCAGTTGCGGCGCGTGCCTGCTCGACCGAGACCGTCAGGTGGAGGGCGGCCAGGCTTGCAGGCAATTCGAGGCGGGGATCCGCTGAATCGTAGTCGATCTGCAGTACCCCGCCGCGCCGGTAGACGCGCATGATACTGGGGCCCAGCAGAGCCTTGTAGGCCGACAGACGCATCAATCCCGTTTCCAGGTCCGGTGCGCAGGCAAGCGCAAAAAACACCGGAATGATTGACCCGCGGGTCAGGTTGACGCCGAGATGCGTAACATAGTCGGGACGGCCCGCCATTTCGGCAGCGGTGTTCCAGGCATTGAAGTACTGTTGTGCCGATACTCGAAAATCGGTTCTGCCATGCGCCAGCTCCGCGAGGCCGGCACGAGCGATCATTACGTCCGGATCGATATCCAGAATCCGGCATACCACCTCCGTACCCATTGCAAGGGAGTATTTCTCTTCAGCTTCCATCCCTGACGTCCTGGCTCTGCAAGTCGCGTTTGCCACAAGCGGACGCGCCATGACAGGATCTGCGGCGCAGATGACCCAACTTGCCAGACATTGACCTGATTTGAATGTCGCAGCACCGGTTGGAGGCCACTAGTCTTGCCCGATCAAAGCACGCTCACTGGCGAGCCAATGAAAGGGGAGATGCCATGAGGCTCACTGTTGATGGCATCGAGCATGAGGTCGACGTCGAAGCGGAGATGCCACTGCTCTGGGTCCTGCGCGACGAACTGGGCATCACCGCGCCGAAATTTGGGTGCGGCATCGCACAATGCGGCGCCTGCACGGTTCATATCGACGGCTCGGCTGTGCGTTCCTGCCAGGTCGCCGCGGGCGATGTCTGGGGCGCCATCACAACCATCACCGCACTTGGCACCGCCGAGACGCCGCATCCGGTTCAGGCGGCCTGGATCAAACATCAGGTTGCCCAGTGCGGGTACTGCCAGTCAGGCCAGATCATGCAGGCCGCAGACCTGCTTGCCAGAAATCCCGACCCCTCCGATGAGGACATTGAAGAGGCAATGTCGGGAAACCTGTGCCGGTGCGGCACCTATCCCCGAATTCGGGCTGCGATTCAGGAAGCGGCCCGCACGCTGCGCGAGTCTTGAAGACAGCCCGCGGTGCACAAACCGGATATCTGCCCTGCAAGCAAAGGATGAACAGAATGTCGAGATTGGCCAGGATTGCGCGGCGTTCTTTCCTCGTGGGTTCAGCGGCGGTGGTTGGAGGCGTTGCCTTCGGCGCCTACTACGTCAACCGGCCGATCCCCAATCCCCTCCTCGATGATTTGGAGGATGGCGAGGCCGCGATAACGCCGTTCGTGAAGATTACGGAACAAGCCATTACACTGATCGTCCCGCGTTCCGATGTCGGCCAGGGCATCATGTCAACCCAGGCACACCTCATCGCGGAAGAGCTGGACGTCGATCCTGCCAAGGTAAGGCTCGACCCGGGCCAGCCGCATCCAGCCTACGCAAATGCCAAGGTCGCGAGCGCCGGCCTGCCGTTCCAGCCGCTGGACAAAAGCTTTGTGCCCAAGACCGTCCGTGAGTTGGTGGAAGTGGTTGCGACAGTAACGGGCGCACAGTTTACCGGTGGCTCGTCTTCGGTTTCAGATCTGCACGAGCGGCTGCGCACGGCCGGAGCCGTGGCCCGCGAAACTCTCAAGGCCGCAGCAGCCAGGCGGACGGGGCATTCGATTGCCAGCCTGGACACGGCAGACGGTCATGTGCTCCTGCCTGACGGCGCCAGGATTGCCTATACCGCACTGGCCAAGGAGGCCGCCGAAACGGAACCGGTCGTCGATGTTGCATTGCGCCCGCCAGAGCAGTGGCGCCGTCTCGGCAAGCCGCTACGGCGCATCGATATCATTTCAAAGTCCACGGGCACTCAAGACTACGGTATCGATGTCAGGCTCCCGGACATGCTGCATGCCACTGTCCGCGGCAATCCCGGGCGTGGCGGAGGGGTGGGGCAGTACGATGCCTCGCGGGCGCTCAAAATGCGCGGTGTCCGGACTGTGGCCAAGGTCACAGATGGCATTGCCGTGATCGCCGACAACACATGGCGCGCCTTTCAGGCCGCGCAGACAATCGAAGTGGAATGGTCGGCACCGGACTATCCAGCCAGCAGCGAGGAAATGTGGCAGGTTCTTGAGGCGTCTGAGGTGGACGAGAACCTCAATTCCCGCCTGCGAGAGGACGGTGACGTGGATGGCGCAGTTGAGCGCCATACGGCCGTGACAGCCGAATACCGCGTTCCCTATCTGGCCCATGCACCGCTTGAGCCACTGAACGCAACGGTCCTGGTGGAGACGGACCGCGTGACGATCTGGACGGCCACGCAAATTCCGCACACGGTTCGTGACGCAGCGGCCGCGATCACGGGACGGGATGCAGGCCAGGTCATCGTACAAGCGCTGCCCGCAGGCGGCAGCTTTGGCCGGCGGCTTGACCACGATTTCGCAATCCAGGCAATCGAAATTGCGGCCGCCGTTCCAGGCATTCCGGTAAAAACCACGTGGAGCCGAGAGGCGGATATGGCGCAGGGCTTTCCTAGACCGATGCATCTTGCGCGCGGACGGGGCGCGGTGGCAGATGGGAAAGTGATCGGCTTCGACCTCAGCTCCATTAGCCCATCGCTCGCGGACAGCTGGTTTGGCCGGATCTTTATCGTGCCGCCAGGGCCCGATACGTTGCTGGTCTGGGGGGCCTATGACCAGCCTTTTGCGATTCCGAACTACCGGGTCTCCGGGTACAAGGCCCCGCAACTCGCCCCAATCGGCTCGTGGCGCTCGCCGGGCGCCTGTTCAAATGCATTCTTCCATGAAAGCCTGATGTCCGAACTGATCCATGCAGCCGGCGCCGATCCGCTTGAGGAACGCCTGCGCTTGGTCAGCGATCCGGTGTCGCGCGGCGTTCTGGAAGCGGTCGGCGAGATGTCGGGCTGGTCCGGATCCAGCATTGGCCCGGGGCGCGGACGCGGATTGGCCTTTTGCCACTCCCATCATGTGCCAGCCGCGGAAGTCATAGACGTGACCCTGACTGACGAGGGGATTCGCATTGACGAGGTCTGGATCGCAGCAGATTGCGGCAAGGTCCTCGATCCGGTCAATGCGGAAGCTCAACTCACGGGCGCGGCGATTTTTGGCCTGGGTCACGCCATGAACTGTGAAATCACCTACGAAAACCATGCGGCGGTTCAGAGCAACTATCACGAGTACGAAGGCATGCGCCTGTCTCAAGCGCCACGCCTTCACACCCGATTGCTGGAGCAGGCATCTGAAATACGCGGGCTGGGAGAGCCCGCCACGCCTCCGGCGGCTCCGGCGCTTGCCGAGGCATTATTCGGAGCGACCGGCAAACGGATCCGCGAATTGCCGTTCAACAAGCATGTGGAATTTCTGTGAGACCGGCGTCCAGATTGAAAATCGCCTGCATTGCGGTTCTGCTGCTGGCCGCGCGCACGGACGTCGCCCTGGCGTCCGAGCAGATCGGCCAACTGGACACGAGCCGCCTTCCCGAGCCTGGTTCTGTCGATGAGGCATCGGGTCTTGATGCGTGGACCCGGATCCACGAGGTTCTGCGCCACCCTCGCTGCGTCAACTGTCATACGGGCGCGGACAACAGGCCCGTCTGGTCCGGTCCCAGCTTCGGCAAGCGAAGAAAGCACGGCATGTCCATCAATGCGGGAGAAAGCCGCATCGGCGCGGAGGGCCTCTCCTGCCGCACCTGCCACCAGACCTCGCGCGCACCCAATACCGTGCCGCATGCAGCGCCGCATGCCGGCATTGACTGGCAACTTGCCCCGGTTGAGTTTCAGTGGATCGACAAGACCAGCGCCGAAATCTGCCGCCAGCTCCGCAATCCGGACGTGAACGGTGGCAGGGATGGCGCCGGACTTGTGGAACACATTCTCGACGACCTCGAAGTCACAGGGTTCATCACCTGGAGCTTTGACCCTGGGCCGGGGCGTGAACCAGCACCCGGTGGTTTACAAACTCACCTGGAAGACATGGCCCTGTGGGCCGCCGCGGGTATGCCATGTCCGCACGAGGGATAGCGCTGAGTTGCGTTGGGTGACCTTGTCTCGCTTCATGTCGGCGATTGGCGCCGCGAACTCGCTGCGGTGCAGGATAACGGATTGGCAACTCGGCGATAATTTTGAGCCTTGTCTGTAATGGTTGTACCGGTCTTCAATCACTGCCAATGCTTGTCCTGCGTGCCGAAACGGACAGGCTCACAAGTCACTCAAAGGCCGCCAGAAGAAACCACAAAGTCGATAACAGAGTCTGCTCCTGAGTTGCGCTTCAGATCTGTGAAGGCCACTTCGGCGCCGCCGCGCATCCGGTCTGCATCAGATGCCATAACATCGAGGTCCGCGCCGACGTGCGGCGCGAGATCGGTCTTGTTGATGACCAAGAGGTCGGAACGCGTGATACCCGGGCCGCCCTTCCGGGGGATCTCCTCGCCCTGGCATACACTGATCACGTAAAGTGTGATGTCCGCGAGCTCCGGCGAAAACGTGGCGGCGAGGTTATCGCCGCCGGATTCGATGAATACGATATCGAGATCCCGGTGACGTTTGGTCAGCTCCGCGATCGCAGCGAGATTAATGGAGGCATCTTCGCGGATTGCTGTGTGGGGACAGCCGCCGGTTTCAACGCCAATGATCCGATCTTCAGGTAAGGCCTGCAATCTGGCCAGCATAAGGGCATCTTCGCGGGTGTAGATGTCGTTGGTGACAACCCCCACGGAATAGGTGCCGCGCATGGCTTCGCACAGGCGCTGGGTGAGCGTGGTTTTCCCCGATCCGACCGGGCCGCCAATACCTACTCTCAAAGGGCCGTTCGGAGATTTCATGATCTGAACAACCTCACATGCTGCGTCTCGTGCTGCATGGAGCAAATCTCCGCCATGAGGCTGCTGGTAACGAGATTGTCCAGATGCGTCTCCGCGGCCCTCTCGGCGGTGGTGAGGATCTGCCTCTCGAGTGCGGCAAGTATCTTCTGCCCGTCGGACTGACCAAGCGGCACGAGACGGATCGCGGCGGAGACAAGGTTCGAGACGGAAGAATGACACCACGCCTGCAGTGCCGGAATGAGTTCAATGTCATGGCCGGACGCGGCACACGCAACGGCGCAAGGATAGGCGAAGTTTTCGCCGATGGTTTGATTTGCAACCTCGAGGAGAGGACTTGGCCAGGCCAGCAAGGTCGTCTGGACGAAGGCCCGGCCGAGCGCAAGAGTCTCGGCCTTCAGTTCTGCAGACGGCTGGAACGCGAGGGCAAACTCGTTGATCTCCTCAATTGTTGAGATGGTAGTCGCGCCGTGAGCGTTGGCGAAGATGGCGGCATCGCTCCAGATGGAGCCGTACTCGAGGATGTCTTGCAGCCACCGGCGGGTGCTGTCCATATCCGTCACCAGCTTGTGATGGACTGCTGTCTCGAGGCCCTGGCTGAAGCTGAAGGCCCCGACCGGGTAGGCGGGAGAGAGCCAGGTAAGCAGGCGGTACAGGGCTGTATTTGTCTCAGTGGTCATGTTGATGGTGCTCGTGAGTGTGGCGATTGCCGTAGGCCCCGCCTTCCGGATTGAACGGCTCGACCACTTCAGCGGTCCTGGCCCCCAGCCTTTCCAGCATGTCCTGGATCACATGGTCCCGCCGAATGAGAATCCGTGTCTCCTCGATCTGCGTTTCCAGATGCCGGTTCCCTAGGTGCCAGGCGAGCCGGAGCAGATGGCGGTCGTCCTTCGCGCGCACTTCCAGCAACTCCTCGGGAACGGCGAGCACGCGGACCTTTCGTCCGTCCTCCAGAAGGAGATCATCTCCGTGGCGCAACAAGATCGCCTCCGGCAGATCGAGCAGAAACGCCATCCCCTGATCACTCGTCAACTTCAAGCGGCGGCGGAAGCGCTGGTCTTGCGTCAGCGTAACGGTCAGGCCGTCCGAAGGCTCCGCGTCTGAGGCGTCGGCGGGCATTAGGGTTGAAGCACGCAGCATCGTTGTGGTTCTCAGAACAGGAAGTATCGCTGAGCCATGGGCAGTTCCTCCGCGGGCTCGCAGGTTAGAAGTTCGCCATCGGCGCGGACTTCGTAAGTTTCCGGGTCGACCTCAATCTCCGGCGTTAGGTTGTTGAGCAGCATGTCGGACTTCTCCACCGCCCGGGTGCCAACAACCGGCAGGATTTTGCTTTCAAGGCCCAGCTTGTCCGCGGTGCCGTTCACGACAGCAGCCTGGGACAAGAAGGTGACCCGGCTCGACTTCAACGCGCGGCCAAAGCCCGCAAACATCGGGCGGTAGTGCACCGGTTGAGGCGTGGGTATGGACGCGTTCGGATCGCCCATCGGAGCGGCCGCGATCGAACCCATCTTCAGCACCAGGTCCGGTTTCACGCCAAAGAAGGCCGGCGACCACAGCACGAGGTCAGCGAGCTTGCCCTCCTCGATGGAACCGATGTGGCCGGACATGCCGTGGGCGATGGCCGGATTGATGGTGTATTTGGCGATGTACCGGCGCACCCGGATGTTGTCGTTGTCTCCGGTCTCCTCCGGCAGGCCGCCGCGCTGACGCTTCATCTTGTCGGCGGTCTGCCAGGTACGGATGAGTACCTCACCGACGCGGCCCATGGCCTGACTGTCCGACGCAATGATCGAGAACGCGCCGATATCATGCAGGATGTCCTCGGCCGCGATGGTTTCCTTGCGGATTCGGCTTTCGGCGAAGGCGATGTCTTCAGCGATAGACGGGTCGAGATGGTGGCAGACCATGAGCATGTCGAGATGCTCGTCCACCGTGTTGACCGTGTACGGCCGGGTCGGGTTGGTGGATGACGGGATGACGTTGCAGGACCCGCAGACCTTGATGATATCGGGGGCGTGGCCGCCGCCCGCGCCCTCGGTGTGGAAGGCATGGATGGTCCGGCCGTTGATGGCCGCGAGTGTGTTCTCCACGAAGCCTGACTCGTTGAGCGTGTCCGTATGGATCATCACCTGTACATCGAGATCATCCGCCACGGAGAGACAGCAATCGATCGCCGCCGGGGTCGTGCCCCAGTCTTCGTGGAGCTTGAGCGCGCAGGCGCCCGCCTCGATCTGCTCAACCAGCGCGGCGGGCTCGGAGGCATTGCCCTTGCCGGAAAAGCCGAGGTTCACCGGGAAGGCTTCGGCGGCCTCCATCATCCGTGAGATGTGGAACGCACCGGGGGTGCAGGTGGTGGCGTTGGTGCCGGTGGCCGGGCCCGTGCCGCCACCCAGCATCGTCGTCACGCCGGAGTAGAGTGCATCGTCGATCTGCTGCGGGCAGATGAAATGGATGTGCGCATCAAAACCGCCCGCGGTGAGGATCTTGCCCTCGCCCGCAATGGCTTCGGTGGATGGGCCGATGACGACATCGACACCAGGTTGGGTGTCCGGATTACCGGCCTTTCCGATCTTCGCGATGAGACCGTCGCGCAAGCCCACATCGGCCTTGTATATGCCGGTGTGATCCACAATCAGGGCATTGGTGATCACGGTGTCGACGGCCCCGTGCGCCCGGGTAACCTGGCTCTGGCCCATGCCGTCACGAATGGTCTTGCCGCCGCCGAATTTCACCTCCTCACCGTAGATGGTGAGATCGTTCTCCACCTCAATGAAGAGTTCTGTGTCGGCGAGACGGACCTTGTCGCCCGTGGTCGGGCCATACATGGCTGCGTAGGTCGAACGTGAAATCGAAGCTGCCATCAGTTCAACTCCCCCATGACCCCGGCGTTGAAGCCGATAGCCCGGCGGTTACCGCGGTAAGGCACCAGGGTCACGTCCCGGCTCTGGCCGGGCTCAAAACGGATGGCGGTGCCTGAAGCAATGTCGAGGCGCATCCCGCGGGCAGCGTCGCGGTCGAATTCCAGCGCCGGATTGGTTTCAGCGAAGTGATAATGCGAGCCGACCTGGATGGGGCGGTCGCCACTGTTTGCGACTGTCAGGGTGACAGCTGCGCTGCCCTCGTTCAGGGTCAGCTCGCCATCCTTGGGGAAGACTTCTCCGGGGATCATGCTCAAGCCCTCCTCTACCTGATGGGTTCGTGAACGGTGACGAGCTTGGTGCCGTCCGGAAAAGTGGCTTCGACCTGAACGTCGTGGATCATCTCGGCCACGCCCTCCATCACCTGGTCGCGGGTGATGACGGTGGCTCCGTCGGCCATGAGTTCGGCCACACTGCGCCCGTCGCGCGCGCCTTCGACCACGAAGTCTGTAATCAGGGCAATCGCTTCGGGGTGGTTCAGCTTTACGCCGCGCTCCAGGCGCCGCCGGGCCACCATGGCCGCCATGCTCACCAGCAGCTTGTCTTTTTCTCTCGGGGTGAGGTTCATCGGGTCTCCCGTTCTTCTCTCAAATGCACCAGACCCGCGGCAGTGCCGGGCTGCCGGGGACGGTCTGGAGGATTTTCGTTACTGATTTTCGGAGGGCGTAGCCGCTTTCAGCAAGCACTCTGATCAGCAGCACTTCGCCAAGATTGCTTACACCCGCCGGCGTTTCCAAATCGGCGAGGACAGGCGCCAGCTCCTCACTCTCATTCTTCAGACCGAGGGCGCAAAGCAAGATGGTCGCCCATGCTCTTGCTCCGTTGCCGCGCGCAAGAAAATCCATCTGCCCTGACAGATCTTCGTTCAACGCAAACCGATCCGCAAAGATCAGAGTCCCGTCGCGCCGGATGGTCCAGAAATCCGACAGGGCCCCGCTCGCGACGCGTTCCCCCATGGCGGGCCTTCCCAGGATCATCGCCTCGCAGGCGAGCAGCTTGGCATTGCCGTGCAGATCAACCCGGGTATGACGGGCGAGCTTTCCCCCATCGAACAGGATGGTCTCCTGCGGCAGCCACGCGGCGCGGGCACCTTCCCGGACTTCAAGCCTTGTTTCAATTGACGCCGTTGCGGACCGGGAGCGATAGACGCGCTCGCAGGTCTGTGTGGCTACTGACGCAGCTGTTCCCTCACCCCAAACGCACGAGATATCCAGACGGTCCCCGTCGGTCAGACCGCCGGCAGTATTGATCAATATTGCCTCGGGCTCGCCTCTGGGGCGCCGGACCTTGACGCAGCCCGATTGGTGCAGGCGGTCCAGAACGGTCCGCTCCTCCCGGACCTTGAACGAGATCTCTGCGGTCCCGTATGCCCGTTGCAAAGCAGGTGGCGGTTCCGCCCCGGAATCGACCAGGCGGAGCGTTGGTCTTACTTCTTGCTGAACCGCCCGCATATGCCCGTCCGTCCCGTCAGATCGTAAGGTGTTTGAGTATGGCATCTTCGTCAGCACCTTGCATCTCGCCCGACATCACGATCTCGCCGCGGTCGAGGACTGCGAAGGTGTCAGCAAGAGCTGAAGCGAAATCGTAATATTGCTCGACCAACAGAATGCTCATGCCGCCGCGCTCGCGCAGAAGACGAATGACCCGGTCGATGTCCTTGATGATGGAAGGTTGGATCCCCTCGGTCGGTTCATCGAGAATGAGGAGGCGGGGCCGGGTAACGAGGGCCCGCGCGATGGCGAGCTGCTGCTGCTGCCCGCCGGAAAGATCGCCGCCTCGCCGTTTTTGCATCTCCTTTAGAACTGGGAAGAGCTCGAAGATCTCATCCGGGATTGACCGTGCGCCACGCGGCAGGACGAACAGACCGGTCTGCAAGTTTTCGCGCACGGTCAGCAGCGGGAAAATCTCGCGCCCCTGCGGAACATAGGCGAGCCCTTGCCGGGCACGGGCCTCGATGGGGATGCTGGAGATGTCCTTGCCCCTCCAGCTGATCTCGCCGCGCTTTGCCTCAACCTGGCCGATGATCGCCCGCAGTAAGCTTGTCTTGCCGACACCATTGCGGCCGAGCAGGCAAGTGACCTTGTTTTCCGGCACATCGAGATCGACCGACCGTAGGGCCTGAGCTGCGCCATAGACGACATCGAGGTTTGAGACCCGCAGCACCGTCACCTCCCGAGATAACTCTCAATGACCTGCTCGTTGGCGCTGACCGCGTCGAGCGAACCTTCTGCCAGAACTGACCCTTCGGCCAACACGGTCACCTTCACAGCAAGCGAGCGCACGAAAGTCATGTCGTGCTCGACCACGATGACGGAATGATCCGCTGCGATACGGCGAAGCAGGCTGGCGGTCTCCTCGGTTTCGGAATCGGTCATCCCCGCCACGGGCTCGTCGACCAAGAGGACCTTTGGATCCTGCGCCAGCAACATGCCGATCTCGAGCCACTGTTTCTGGCCGTGCGAGAGCGCAGACGCCAATGTGTCCTGCACCGCGACCAGTCGGGTCGTTTCCAAGATCTCGTTGACACGCTTCTCGGTCGCGGCCGAGCGGAACCAGAAGAAACTTTCCATTACCCCGCGGGTGCCTGCGAGAGACAGCTCAAGGTTCTCGGAGACGGTCTGGTTTTCGAACACCGTCGGCTTCTGGAACTTGCGGCCGATCCCCAGCTCTGCGATTTCCGCCTCGTCCAGTTTCGCCAGATCGATTGTCCCGTCGAATCTTATGTGACCGCTGTCGGGCCTTGTCTTGCCGGTCACCACATCCATCATGGTGGTCTTGCCCGCCCCGTTGGGTCCGATGATCGCGCGCATCTCTCCGGGCTCGATTACCAGGGACAACTCCTTGAGCGCCCGGAAGCCATCGAAGCTCACAGTGACACCGTCGAGATAGAGGATTGAGTTGGCCGCTTCCTTCATGACGTTGCCTCCCTGGCAGCGGCTTTCACCGGCGCACTCTTCGAACCCGCCTGCGTGTTTTGCCAGTACTTACTCAGGAGTCCGACGATTCCCCTCGGCAGGAAGAGGGTCACCGCAACGAACAAACCTCCGAGTGCAAAGAGCCAGAGTTCAGGCAGTGCGCCCGTGAACCAGGTCTTGGCATAGTGCAACATGAGGGCGCCCAGGACAGCGCCGACGAGGGTACCTCGTCCTCCCATGGCGACGGCAACAACGATCTCGATGGAATTCGCCGGTGAAAACTCTCCAGGATTGATGATCCCGACCTGTGGAACGTAAAGCGCACCAGCGATACCGGCCAAGGCGGCAGAGAGTACGAAAACAGCGAGCTTGTAGCGCTCGACGCGGTAGCCCAGGAAACGCACGCGGCTTTCCGCATCCCGGATTGCCTCAAGCACCTTCCCGGTCCGGGAGCGCACGATCAGCCGGCAGGTCACGAAGCCAAGCCCAAGTGCAGATCCGGAGGCCGCGAAGAGCGCGGCTCGCGTGCCCGGTTCCTGCAGCGAAAACCCAAGCAGTTCCTTGAAGTCCGTCAGCCCATTGTTCCCACCGAAGCCCATGTCATTGCGGAAGAACGCCAGCATCAGCGCATAGGTCATGGCCTGGGTGATGATGGAGAAGTAGACGCCTGTTACCCGGGAGCGGAAGGCGAACCAGCCGAAAACGAGAGCGAGGAGCCCTGGCACCAGAACGACCATGAGCATGGCGAAGGCGAAGCTGTCGAAGCCGGACCAGAACCATGGCAATTCGTTCCAGTTCAGGAAGACCATGAAGTCCGGCAGTTCAGGATGGCCATAGACCCCGCGGCTGCCGATCTGGCGCATGAGGTACATGCCCATGGCGTAGCCGCCGAGGGCGAAGAAGGCACCGTGGCCAAGCGAGAGGATGCCGCAGTAGCCCCAGATCAGATCTACAGACAGCGCAAGGAGGCCGTAGCAGAGATACTTGCCGATCAGGCCGAGCGCGTAGCCCGACACGTGGAATACGGATCCTGGCGGCACCAACAGGTGCAGGGTGGGGAGGAAGATTGACACAAATGCCAGCGCCGCCAGGAAGCCCCAGGACCAGCGGTCCATTGAACGGAGGAAGAACTGCGTGATCATGCTTCGGCGCCTCTGCCTTTGAGGGCGAAGAGACCGCGCGGCCGCTTCTGGATGAAGAGAATGATGAAGACCAGCACCAGGATCTTCGCAAGCACGGCGCCGGCGTAGGGCTCGAGGAACTTGTTGGCGACGCCGAGCGTCATCGCGCCGACCAGTGTGCCCCAGAGATTTCCGACACCGCCGAACACAACGACCATGAAGCTGTCGATAATGTAGCTTTGTCCGAGATTGGGGCTGACATTGTCGATCTGGCTGATGGCGACGCCTGCGACCCCGGCGATGCCGGAGCCGAGCCCGAACGTCAGCGCGTCAACCCAACGGGTCCGTATGCCCATAGCGCCGGCCATACGCCGGTTCTGGACGACCGACCTCATCTGCAGACCGAAACTGGTGTAGCGGGTAACGGCGTAGAGCGCGGCGAACACCAGAAGAGCGAAGAAGATGATGTAGAGCCGGTTCCACGTGAGCGCCAACTGGCCGATCTCAACCGAGCCGGACATCCAGGAGGGGTTGCCGACCTCCCGGTTATTTGGCCCGAAAGTGCTGCGGACCGCCTGCTGCAAGATCAAAGAAACGCCCCAGGTTGCGAGCAGTGTCTCCAGCGGGCGCCCGTAGAGAAAGCGGATGACGCCGCGCTCCAGCGCAACGCCCACGGTCCCGCTCACCAGAAATGCGAGCGGCAGGGCGATGGCGAGCGACCAGTCAAACAGGCCGGGATAGGCTGTGCGGATGACCTCCTGAACGGCGAAGGTCACATAAGCACCGATCATGACCATCTCGCCATGGGCCATGTTGATGACACCCATGACGCCGAAGGTGATGGCAAGCCCGATGGCGGCGAGCAGCAGAACCGAGCCGAGGCTGAGGCCGTATATGACGTTCTGGGCGCCGGACCAGAGCGCGAGGACGCGGTTGATTTCCTTCACCGCCTGTGTGGCGGTTTGCTCGATCCGGCCGCCCGACTGGGCCGCAACGGTGGTCAGCAGGGAGGCGGCCTCCTGGTTTTTCATGGCCCTGATGACGGAGATCGCCTCAAGCTTGTCGGGGTCGCCTGCGCCGGACATCAGTAACGAGGCGGCATGTGCGCGCTCCAGTGCGCGCTTAACAGTGGGATCGCTCTCGTCCTTCATCACCGACGCCAGCACGGGTACCGCGGAGGCCTTGCGGGACTTGAACATGCTATTGGCGGCCGCAAGCCGGACTGCTGGATCGCTCGAGCGGAGTGTCAGACTGCCGAGCGCAGTACGGATCGCTTTGCGCAGGCGGTTGTTGATCCGCACCTTCTTCAGCGCGGCCTTCGCCGGTTTGCCGGCATCGGCGCCGTCAACCGCCATCTCAAACCTGGAAGCGGAGATTTTGAGGACCAGTTTGCCGCCGGGATCGGCGACGAAGAGCCTGCCTTTGGAGAGTGCGGCGAGCACCGTTTCGGCTCGCTCGTGACCGCTAGCGGCAACCGCATTGATCGCTTTCAGTTTCTTTTTGAAGCTCTTTTCGGTCAGGCCGGCGAGCGCGGTTGGAAAGTCGTTCGCAGCAGCGGGGGCAACCCACAGGACCAGCCAGGCAAGGCTTAGAAAAAGCAGACGGCGGCACCACATCAAGACATTCTACCCATCACCAGACCA
Organism: Pseudomonadota bacterium; assembly: GCA_039030315.1. Classification (GTDB taxonomy): domain Bacteria; phylum Pseudomonadota; class Alphaproteobacteria; order Rhizobiales; family CAJQND01; genus JAAEUE01. Next base: position 1,411 of record JBCCEL010000074.1, on the reverse strand, counting down.
ACGGTTATCGGCGGCGCGAGGTGGGACAAACCCCGCGCCGCCCCTCACTCAAGTGCGTATCGGCCTAGCTCCCTTGGCCACCGCACTTGCCGGTCTTGACGTTGAAGTTGCCGCAGGACATCGGCTTGCGCCAATCAGAGATCAGGTCTTTCGACCCCGGCAGGTAGTCCGACCAGGCGTCGCCGACGACGAGGCCTGGCGTCTTCCAGACGGTTTCGAACTGGCCATCTTCCTGGATCTCGCCAATCAGCACGGGCTTGGTGATGTGATGGTTCGGCATCATCGATGAATACCCGCCGGAGAGGTTCGGAACGGTCACGCCAATGATTGCTTCACCAACTGCATCCGGATCGGTCGTGCCGGCTTTCTCAACGGCCTTCACCCACATATTGAAGCCGATGTAATGCGCTTCCATCGGGTCATTGGTGACGCGCTTGTCATTCTTGATGAAGGCCTTCCAGTCGGTCACGAACCTGGCGTTGACTGGGGATTCGACGCTCTGGAAGTAGTTCCAAGCAGCAAGGTGCCCAACCAACGGTGCGGTGCTTAGACCGGCCAGTTCCTCTTCGCCAACGGAGAAGGCCACGACCGGGATGTCTTCAGCCAGTACGCCCTGGTTGCCGAGTTCCTTGTAGAACGGCACGTTGGCATCGCCGTTGATGGTTGAAACCACGGCCGTCTTCTTGCCGGCCGCCCCGAACTTCTTGATGTCCGAAACAATCGTCTGCCAGTCGGAATGTCCGAACGGCGTGTAGTTGATCATGATGTCTTCGTCGGCAACGCCCTTGGACTTCAGGTAGGCTTCCAGAATCTTGTTGGTCGTGCGCGGGTAGACATAGTCGGTGCCGGCCAGCACCCAACGCTTCACCTCGCCGCCTTCCTCGCTCATGAGGTAGTCAACAGCCGGGATTGCCTGCTGATTTGGCGCAGCCCCGGTATAAAAGACGTTCTTCGAGCTCTCTTCACCTTCGTACTGTACGGGATAGAACAGGAGGCCGTTGAGCTCTTCGAAGACCGGCAGCACGGATTTGCGCGAAACGGAAGTCCAACAGCCGAAGACGGCGGAAACCTTGTCCTTCTCGATCAGCCCCCGCGCCTTCTCCGCAAACAGCGGCCAGTTGGACGCCGGATCGACCACCACCGGCTCGAGCTTCTTGCCGAGCAGGCCACCCTTCTCGTTCTGCTTCTCGATCAGCATTAGCATCACGTCTTTCAACGTGGTTTCGGAGATTGCCATGGTTCCCGAAAGGGAATGGAGGATGCCGACCTTGATGGTTTCCTCCGCGGTGGCCAGCGCCGTGGATGACAAAAGTGCAGCGGCCGCAAGAACGCCTCCCAGGGCTCCAAACGGCTTTGTCGATTTCTTCATGACGAAACTCCCACGTCTTGGTTGCGATGCAGCAACGCATTT
>JBCCEL010000073.1:0-19862 GCA_039030315.1 Pseudomonadota bacterium | reverse complement strand
GGGACGTGTTGGCCTTGATCCGTTCGCGGAACTGGTTGGCGAGGGTGCGGGTGGCTTCCGGCACGAAGCCGAGGCGCGGAGGCACGCCCAGGTCTTCAGGCGCCCCGCGGCCGGTGACCCGGCCGGCCACTGCGCCCTTGAACGGACGCAGCTCGCCAAAATCGGTCTTCAGGAAGCAGAACCGGGCCGAGGTATTGTAGGTGAAGGCGCGGCAGGCGTGATTGCCCAAACAACGGGCCTTGCACTGATCGAGGGAGAGATTTCTCTCCGTAGACAGATCAAAGCCGAAATAGTCGGCGTCCTGCTCAAGGGCGATACGCGCCGATTCCTGGGCAGCTGCAAGGCCGCTAAGGAAGAGAAAAACCGCAGAAATCAGGGAAAAACGGACGAGCTTGTTTATTGTTATCATGACCTTCAGCCTCCAGTCCCGCTCTCATGCGCAAAGGGAGGCCACAATTAGGGCACTTTTGCGGCGGGTATGTGCAAGGTTTCCGTATGTCCGGAAGGTAATCGCCGGAGATGCGTGGCTTTCCGCGCGGCCGGATATCAGTTGAGCTTGCGCAACGTGGCAACGGATTTTCTGATTGTGTCCACGGTTTCCGGTTCGCTGGTGGGTGCGTAGCCCACCGAAACGGTGAGATAGTTGGCACCCATGGGAATCACCCAGAGTTCTTCCTGCACATCCAGTTCAACGGCACCTTTGAGCACCAGGACATACTTGAAGATCATGTGTCCGGCGGGAAACTCGCCGAGGTCGTTATAGGCGAATTCGCCCACCTGCTCGAACTTCCGAGCCTTGGCCGCAAACTGCCGGACCGCGCCCATGGCGGCTTTGATGTCCACGATGTTGCCGGGATATTGCGACACGCTGATGCTGGGATTGATGCCGGTGAGCATGAAGCGGTTCTTGACCAGGGTGACCAGGGTGTCGGTCGAGGCGCGCACGCCCTCGTTCAGCTCCTCAGTGCCGAAATCGGAATCCTTCAGGGTCTTGTCCAGTTCCTTCGCGCCGATCCTGTGCCAGCCGTCAGGCGCCTCGAACGCCACGCCGGCCTTCTTCAGCTCGACCGTCTCTGCCGAAGCCGTCGCCTGAAACAGGCACACCATCAAGGACAAGAGGAGAAGACGAAACAGGTTACTCTGCCTGACCATGTTCAACACCCCGCTGTTGCGCCGAAGGGGCTCCGGCCTTTGTTGACCTGCCGTCAACCTTCCACATTTGCGCGGGTAAGTAAATTGGCGGGTGAGTGCGCCGGACCGCGCCGCTGAAACCCTCGCGCAATGGAAGCAGCATCAATGCTCATGCTTGGCGAAAGCGGGGCTGAGCCCGCTAGGCGAAGATAAACCAGTCCGGCCCGCCCCAGCCGATGTGATCCCAGGTGGAGTTACCATTGTTCATTTCAAACTGACCGACCTGGCCGGTCTGGGCATTGCGCCAGAGGATATCGTCAGTGCCGTTGCCGTCATAGTCGCCGGTCCCTTCTGGCTTCCATCCCGGTGCTGCCTTTCCGATAAACGCCCAATCTGCATTGCCATTGTCCATTTCCCACTGGCCGACCGTGAATGCGTTCGGATTGAACCACAGCGTATCGTCGGTGGAGTCCCCATTGAAATCTCCCACTCCGGCGATCTCCCAGCCCGCGCCGCCGATACCGTTATGCTTCCAGCTTGAAGTGCCGTTGTTCATTTCCCACTGGCCCACCCGCAGATTCTGGGGATTGAACCAAAGAACATCGTCCGTGCCATCGCCATTCAGATCACCGACGCCGGCGATCTCCCAGCCCGCACCGCCTGTCCCGATATGCTTCCAGGTCGAGCTGCCGTTGCTCATCTCCCATTGACCGACCCTCAAGGTCTGGGGATTGAACCAGAGGAGATCATCCGTGCCGTCGCCATCAAAGTCGCCGATCCCTGCGATCTCCCAGCCGGCACCGCCTGTCCCGATGTGCTTCCAGGTCGAGCTGCCGTTGCTCATCTCCCATTGACCGACCCTCAAGGTCTGGGGATTGAACCACAGGAGATCGTCCGTGCCGTCTACATCGAAATCGCCTACACCGGCAATCTCCCAGCCGGCACCGCCGGTACCGATCTGTTTCCAGGATGAGTTGCCATCGTTCATCTCCCACTGGCCGATCCGGAGGCTGTAGGGATTGAACCAGAGAATGTCCTCTGTGCCATCTCCGTTGTAGTCGCCGGACGGTGTGAAGGCGGACTGATTCTTCCTTAGTTCCAGATTCGTGTCACCGCCGCCTGCGCTGATCCGGAACTCTGTCCCTGGCGCGAGGTCGCGCAGGACCATGGACGCCTCGGCGACACCGTCACGTTCCGCATCCAGGTACAGCATCGTTGCGCCGCCGTCCGTTGCGGTCCAGAAGCTTCCGACCGTTCCGGATTTGACAACGATGCTTTCGCCAATCTCGAGATCTTCCACTTCGTCGCCGGCGAGCTCGTTCAGAAACCCATCCACGATGTCCAAACCTGGACCCAAGCGAAGCTGATCTGCGCCTTCTCCGCCCGCAACCCTGTCATCGCCCGCGCCGCCATTGATGACATCCTGTCCCGCGAGTCCCCGCAGAATGTCGTTCCCGGCGCGACCGTCGATATAGTCGTCCTGAGACGTTCCGTTGTGCGTATCTGAGGCATTGCTTCCGGTAATGACATTGGTACCCATTTCCGAGAACGGGCGCGTTCCCGGCAGGCCACTCGCCGAAAAGAGCTGAACTCCCTCAGGAGCGATGAGCCGAAGTTTGGCCGACAGGTCTATTCGTCCGGCCCGGTCTTCCTCTGGGAGGATATAGTTGCTGAACAACCCTAGGTATCCCTCCAATCCGATACGGATGGAAAAATTGCCGGCAGCGTAGTCATGGACAAAGGCGTCAAAGAGGAGCTCTCCTTTTGAGCCGAGGTCCACTCTGAAACCATTGCCGTCCAGCGTCACCCCATCCTGAAGGATGCTTCCGGCATTGATCGAAGGCAAGCGAACGATGGGCCCCTCATGGCGAACTCCGCCACCTGCCTCGATCCGCGCGTCCAGACTGCTGAAGAAACTCGATCGGTCGTGAAACTCGACAATCACCTGAAAAGGGATCGTGCCCGTAAACTCGTATCCTTCCTCGACCACTGCCCGAATGTGCTCCGTGAAGGAAACATCCGCCGAAACAGCGTCGGCATTACCCTCTCCTGCATCGATCTCACTGGTAAGATTGAAGCCAAGCGTTCCATCCGAAATGGAGACGAAGCCGGAGGCACGATCGTATCCAGGCCCCGGCTGATTGAAAACGGTCTGGCCGGACAGCGTGAAAAGCGGGCTCAACTCGGAATGGCTCTCAAGCCTCTCCTCGACATTCGTACTGATGCCGGAGTTGATCTTCCTTTGCTGAAAATCGATCCGGGCCTGGCTGGTCCCGGCGTCAGGCTCCAGGAAAACGATCTCTTCGATTTGCGAGTAGGTGACGGAAGCTCCGTCAGTGCGGACTAGTGCGGAGCCGGTGTCGTCGAACTCGCTTTCGCTTCCGATCACATAGAGCCAATCATAGCCTGAGCCTCCACTCACCGTCTTGGCATCTTCCGTATCGAACTCAACGACAATCTTGTCGTTCTGATCGCCTGCAATGACGATATCGCTGCCGGTGCCCGTGTAGATAATGTCATTGCCGCCGTGACCGAAAATGATGTCCGTGCCGGCCTGCGCAAACATGGTGTCGTCCAGCTCGTTGCCCTGGATGCCGTCATCTTCGACCGTGCCGTAGAGTGTGTGGGCATCCGCAATGCTGTGCAGAAGGATCAGATTGGACGGGGAATAGTGGCCTTCACCGACCAGCTTGCTGGCGGCTTCATGAACCTTGCTGAGGGACTCGCTTGCCTGCTCCGCAGTGGCCTCCTGGGAAATAATGGTTTCGACATTGTCCGCCACAGCCTGCCCGAGAGCATAGGGAGTGCCGAGCGAGGTGCGACCCAGAAAATCTGCCAGGCCAAGAAAGTTGGAAAGATCAAGATCAGAGCCTATCTGTGCGTCTGCCCGCTTTGTGGCATCGGCCAGTGCCAGCGCGTGATTGATGAGGGGCACTGATACCGCGTAAGCGCGTTCCAGCGCCTTGAACTCATCGGCACTAAGCGGCTGCCCATCGCTGACTTTTTCCAGCCAGAAGATCAGGTCGCCAATGCTGGGTACGCCTGGCGGCAGCTGGACTGGAGTGCCAAAGGCCGAGGCGCCTTGCAGCGCAGCGGCCAGTGAGGCTTCCGCGGCGCGCCACAGAACCTCAAGTCGCTGACCATCCCTGGCTTGTTGGAAATACGTCACTCCCGAAGCAAATGTGAACAGTGCGACAGGCGTCAGACCGATCGAACCAAACACAGCCCCTGCGCCGAAAAGAGCGATGGCCATGAACGCATCGACGGCGAACTCCTTTGCCTCCTCAAGGTCAACGGCACCTAGATCATTGATCCTTTCAACGGCCTGTTCATGCAAACCGCGCAATAAATCCTCGGAGCTTCGGATCGCGGCAGTATGGTCTCTGATCTGGCCACGAAAATCGCTCTCTCCTTCGCTGAACAGACCCAAGGTCTGGGCGGCCGCCATCATTTGCACCAGATTGCCCTTGTCCGGCCGGACGATGACATCATCGGCATCGAAAACCCTGATGAGACCGGCGGCCAGATCCAGAACCTCGACGCGAAAAACCTGCCCATCGCTGGCAGCGAAACTGAAAATTCTGTTTTCCTGGCGTGTTTGTCCGTACATCAAATCTGTTCGTGTAAAGAGGTGAAGGCGGCGCGTCGGCGCAGTTTGCCGGTGTCATGGACCTGGGGGCTGAACTTGGGATTGAAGCCCGTCATATCTGCACCATTCTGCACGATTTCAGACAGCCCAATCAGGAAGGCCAAATCGGTCCAGGGGGGCGTGCTCATGGGCGAAGACCTCTCTGCATTGAATCGTCAGCAACTGTAGTTGGGAACCATCGGTCTATGCAGTGAGGCAGATCACACCGGGGCAACCAGGTGCAGCCTGGTGCCCATGTCCATAGTGAGCTGTACTTTACCTCCGCACCTAAGGTGAGCTTTGAGGACAAGTCGGATATCGGGGGAAGCGGCCTAACAGTCAGTTCAGGGACACTAATGCCCGCTTGGGCGCTTGGAAATCGTTGAGGTCCGCCTCACCCCTCCCCGATCAACTCGAACCAGCCGTCTTCGTCCGTTACCTCGACCCCCAGATCCTCCGCCTTCTTGAGCTTTGAGCCGGCGCCGGGGCCGGCGACGACGAGGTCTGTCTTCTTTGACACGCTTCCGGCCACCTTTGCGCCCAGCCTTTCGGCCATGGCCTTGGCTTCGTCGCGGGTCATTTGTTCGAGCGAGCCGGTGAAGACGACGGTTTTGCCCGAGACGGGGCTTTCCGATGCCACAGCCTCCAGCGGTTCGGGCGAGACTTCGCCCAAGAGATCGGCGAGGGCTTCGCGGTTATGGGCTTCGCCGAAGAACTCCACCAGGGCCTCGGCCACGGTCTCGCCGATGCCGTCGATATTGACGAGATCGGCCCAGGCATCGCCCTCCTTGTCGGTGGCGGCGATCATGGCCTCCATGATGGCGTCCATGGTGCCGTATGTGCGGGCCAGGAGACGGGCCGTGGTTTCGCCGACATGGCGCATGCCAAGTCCGAAAATGAAACGGTCGAGGCCGACATTGCGGCGGGCATCGATGGCGTCGAACAGGTTTCGGGCGGAGGTCTCGCCGTAGCCCTCGCGGTCCTTGAGCTTCTTCAGCGAGCGCTCATCGCGCACCCTTAGGGTGAAGATGTCGCCGGGGCGCTGGATAAGGCCGTCCGTGTAGAAGGCCTCGATCTGCTTTGTGCCGAGGCCCTCGATGTCCAGCGCGTTGCGCGAGACGAAATGCTTCAGCCGCTCCACGGCCTGGGCCGGGCAGATCAGCCCGCCGGTGCAGCGGCGCACGGCATCCAGCTTGCCGGTCTTCTCGTTGTGCTCTCGCACGGCCGTAGAGCCACAAGCCGGGCAGATCTGGGGATACTCGAAGGCTACCGCATCCGCTGGCCGTTTGTCGGGCACATGGCCCAGCACTTGTGGAATCACGTCGCCGGCGCGCTGGATGATCACGGTGTCGCCGATCCGCACGTCCTTGCGTTCGATCTCGTCCTCGTTGTGCAGCGTGGCGTTGGAGACGACCACGCCGCCGACCGTCACCGGATCGAGCTTGGCGACGGGGGTCAGCGCCCCGGTGCGCCCGACCTGGATCTCGATATCGCGCAGGACCGTGGTGGCCTTCTCCGCCGGGAACTTGTGGGCGGTGGCCCAGCGCGGGTTGTTGGAGCGGAAGCCGAGGCGGCGCTGCCAGTCCAGCCGGTCAACCTTGTACACCACGCCGTCAATGTCATAGCCGAGCGAGGACCGTTGTTCCTCTATGCCGCGGTAAACCTCTAGCATTTCCGCCACGCTTTCGCAGCGGGCCATGGCCGGGTTGACCGAGAAACCCCAGGCCTCCATCCGGCGCACAGCGTCCATCTGGGTCTCCCAGGGCTCTCCGGACATCTCCCCCCAGGCATAGGCGAAGAATTTGAGCGGGCGCGCCGCGGTCATGGCGGGGTCGAGCTGGCGGAGCGAGCCGGCAGCGGTGTTGCGCGGATTGACATACGTCTGCTTGCCGGCAGCCTCCTGGCGGGCGTTCAGCTCCTCGAAGTCCGCATGGGTCATGTAGACCTCGCCGCGGATTTCCACCACGGCCGGGTGGTCCGAACCGGCAAGGCGATGGGGGATACCCCGAACAGTCTTCAGGTTCTCCGTGACGTTCTCGCCGACCTGCCCGTCGCCGCGCGTGGCCCCGGTGATCAGTACGCCGTTCTCATAGCGCAGGCTGGCCGACAAACCGTCGATCTTGGGCTCCGCCGTCATGGCGAGGAGTTCGTCTGCCCCCAGATTCAGGAAACGGCGGATGCGGTCGCAAAACTCGGCAACATCCTCATCGTTGAACGCGTTCGACAGGGACAGCATCGGGACCGCGTGGGTGACCTTGTCGAACTTCTCCGCCGGCGCAGCGCCAACCCTCGTGGAAGGCGAGTCGGGACGGACCAGGTCTGGAAACCGGGCTTCGATCTCCCTGTTACGCCGGCGCAGGGCATCATAGTCGGCATCGGAGATCTCGGGAGCATCGGATTGGTGATAGAGCTCATCGTGCCGCGCCACCTCGGCGGCGAGGCGCTCCAGTTCGGCGGCGGCCTCGGATTCGGACAGATCTGAGACGGGTTTGGTAACCATCGATATTTCCCTGCTACACGTCGCTCCCGCCCAGGCGGGAGCCCAGAGACGAAGCGCACCAAAATGAGCGCGGGATCCTGGATGCCCGCCTCCGCGGGCATGACGGTGGAATACATTGCATCAGCGGTCTAGCCCGTATCGCGCAGCAGGCGATCGGCCTGGGCGCGGGCCTCGTCGGTGACCGAGGCGCCGGAGAGCATCCGGGCAACTTCTTCGCGGCGGCTGTCTTCCCTCAGCTCCGTGACCCGCGTAACCATGCGGCCGTCACCGCCAGCGCTTCCCACATCTTCCATCTTGGTGATCAGCATGTGGTTTGCGGCGCGGACCGCGACCTGCGGCGAGTGCGTGACCGCCAGAACCTGCAAGTGCTCGGAGAGACGGGCCAGACGCTGGCCGACCGCATCCGCGGTGGCGCCGCCAATGCCTGTGTCGATCTCATCGAAAATGAGCGTCGGCGCCGAGCCCCGTTCCGCCAGCACGACCTTCAGCGCCAGCATGAAACGGGAGAGTTCGCCGCCCGACGCCACTTTCACTATGGGTCCGGGCACGGAGCCGGGATTGGTCGCAACCTTGAATTCCAACCGGTCGATCCCGGCGGAGCCTGCAATGCTATCACCGGATTCAACATCCGTCGCAAAACGCGCGCGCTCAAGCTTGAGGGGCGGCAATTCCGCCATGACGCGCTGATCCAGTTCGCCGGCCACCTCCCGGCGGCTGGCGCTCAGCTTCTCCGCCTCGGCAAAATAGGCCGACCTGGTCTGTTTCGCGGCTTCCTGCAGCGCCTCCAGGTGCCCCTGACCGTCCTCCAGGTTTGCCAGATCCTGCCGCAGACGGTCGGCAACCTGCGGCAGCTGGGCAATCTGGCAGCGGTGCTTACGGGCCGCATCGCGTAGCGCAAACAGCCGCTCTTCGATCTGCTCCTGCTCCGAGGCATCGAACTCGAACGCGGCCTGGGCGTGATGGAGGGCCGTCTTGGCGGCATTGATCTCGTGCACCAGCCGGTCGAGCGAGCCGATGAGGTCATCGAGCTTGCCGCCGGCATCGGCCTGGCGCCGTTCCAGCTTGCGCAGGCCCGCATTCACGCTGGCCTCCAGGGTGCCATCGCCGGCCAGCGCTTTTTCGACATCGTCCAGAGCCTCGGCGAAACGCTCCGCGTTGAGCATGAGCTGGCGCCGGGCGCCCAGGGTCTCCTCCTCGTTCTCCTGCGGCGCAAGAGCGGAGAGTTCCTGCACGGCATGTTCCAGCCAGTCTCTCTCCTCTTCTGCGCGGGCCAGCCGGTCCGAATGCTCCTGCAGCTCAGCGTCCGCCTTTCGCCATGCAGTCCAATGGTTTGCAACCTTCACACGCACAGCGTCCAGCCCGCCGAAGGCATCGACCAGATCGCGGTGCAGGGCCGGGTCCAGGAGCGCGCGGTCGTCGTGCTGGCCATGGATCTCCGCCAGAACGGCACCGAGCTTGCGCAGCAGGCCGACACTCGCGGGCTGATCGTTGATTGTGGCCCGGCTGCGCCCATCGGCCGACTGCACGCGGCGCACGATCAGCTCGCCCTCTGCGTCGATCTCCGCATCTTCGAGCAACGCAAAGGCCCGGTGGCCGGCCGGCAGTTCGAATGCCGCGGTGACCACACCGCGTTCCGATCCGGCCCGCACGAGCCCGGCATCGCCCCTGCCTCCGAGTGCAAGACCGAGGGCATCCAGCAGAATGGATTTACCCGCCCCCGTCTCGCCGGTGAGTACGGCCAGGCCGTCTGCGAACGAGAGGTCGAGTTTCTCGATCAGTACGATATCGCGAATGGAGAGCGCGGTGAGCATGGCGCGCAGTATATCGGGAGTCGAGCGTGCTTGCGAAGCGGGAATGCGCAGCGATCGGGTGCTTCCAACAGCCTGGGCGCACGCAAGACGCGCGGCAGCCGGGTTACGTTCCGGCCACCGCGCGCCCTGGACTGCTCAAGACCCTACTCAACTACTGACTGACTTGAGCCGGGAGGCTCAGTTGAACGCACCGAGCGAGATCGAGAAGCCGCCGGTGACGCTGAATCCGTCGAGATCCGTCTGGGTGCTGCCGGTGTTAACCCCGGCCGGGTTCAGCCGGACGCTGCTCACATCGAAGGCGTTGTAGTAGCGCCCGTCAATGTTGAAGGAGATGTTCTCGGTGACCTTGAAATTGGCGCCGATGATCGCCTGAACGGCGAAAGCCTCGTCTGAGTCCAGAAGGTTGACGCCCGGACCCAGCGGGCCGTAGCGGATATTGTTGTCAACAAACGCAACGCCGATCCCTCCACCGAAATAGGGCGTGAAGAAATCGCTCTCGAAGGCGTTGATATCGAAGAGCACGTTGCCCATGAGGAAGATCGACGACACGTCGCCGCGGGGGTTTGCCTCGGCACCGGCACCATTGCCGGTGAAATCTACCGAGTCGACGTCGTTTTCGCGGTAGCTGACTTCGATCTCCGCGCGCGGTGTGAGCGCCCCGAGGTTCATGCCCGGCAGCTTGACGCCGACAGCGCCGCCGACGACGAACCCGTCGTCAAAGTCCACGTCAACATTCTGCCTGCCTCCCGGCGGGGTGATGGTTCCGCGGTAATCGCCGTCCAGCTGGAAATTGCCGCCGCCGAAAGCCCTGAGGTACCAGGCGGCCGAACCGGGATCTGCTGCTTGTGCCGAGGACACCGCGAGGCCTCCCAGCAGGGCTCCGGAAACCGCCCCGATTGCCAGTGCCTTACCGGCGCGCTTCGTAAATGTCCCCATAGTCGTACGTCCCTTTCACTCGGTCGCGGGCGACCCGGCCCGCATGTTCCGTCGAATCGAGACTAGGAAAACCGGAGGGAACCGGCCATAAACGATATTGACTCTTGATTATTCATATTTGAGGGACCGCCGGGCTGCCGTTCTCGTATGACTGGGTGAACACGCGGAACCACCGCTCTGCTCATGTCGGCAGGCGGAACCTGACGAAAGAGCATTCTGATGAACGAAATGCCCAGACTGTCGCGGATCGACGAGCGCCTTTGCTTTGCGCTGTATTCGACAGGCCAGGCAATCATTGCCCGCTACCGGCCGTTTCTTGCCGAACTCAACATGACCTATCCGCAGTACCTCGCCTATATCGTGCTGGAACCTGTGACGGAAATGTCAGTGACCGAACTCGGCAGCGTTCTGCATCTGGATTCCGGCACGCTTAGCCCACTGCTGAAGCGGATGGAAGCGAACGGGCTGGTGGAAAGGCTGAGAGATGCGGATGACGAACGCAAAGTGCAGGTCAAACTCACCGAGCACGCAAGAAGCCTGCGCTCCGCAGTGGCACGGATGCAGAGCGAGGTGTCCTGCGCGACTGGCCTCAATCCCGACGAATTCTCCAGTCTGCTGAACCAGCTCCAGGGTCTGAACGCGCGACTGCGCGCGGACTGATTACCTAATCTCTTCATATTTTCAATAGCATAACCTTGATGACCTGAGTTCGGCCTCCTCGTTCACGTACCCCTGACGCTAAATTTAGTTGTGTGCATTTATATTTTGCACAATCAATATTCCGGCATACAGGACAAGCGCCGAGGAGTTCATGGAAGACTGGGATCAATACCGCTTCTTTCTCGCTGTTGCGCGGGTTGGCAGTCTCTCCGGTGCCGCACGCGAACTGGGCGTGAGCCAGCCCACGGTCAGTCGAAGGATCACGCAGCTGGAACGCCGCCTTGAGGCGACTCTCTTCACCCAGACCCAGGGCGGGGTCTCGCTGACGGACGTCGGCCGGGACCTTCTCGATTCTGCCGAAGCGATTGCGGCAGCGGCGACGGATCTCAAGCACAAGGTGGATTTGCACGAACGCGAGCCCACGGGCACGGTCTCGCTCTCAGCACCCGGCGCCCTAATGGACGGCTGGCTGCCGGAGAAACTAAAGGAGTTCAGGGATGAATACCCTCACATTCTGGTGGAATGCCTGCCGAGCGACCGTCCGGCCGATCTAGCCCATGGCGAATGCGACGTGGCCGTGCAATACGGGCGCCCGGCGCCGACCTTTGCGATTGGATCGAGGATATCCGAAGTCGGTTTCGGGATATTTGCCTCCAGAGAGTACCTGTTCAAACACGGGATCCCGAAGAGTGAAGAAGACCTGGCGGGTCACCAATACATTGCCGCCTCCGGACATCTCGGCTGCCACCAGCCGATCGCGGAGTTCAACGAGCTGATGAAACGCGGAAACCCGGCCTTCAGGACCAATTGCTCGCAGACCTATGTCAAGCTCGCCCGGAAGGGGAACGGCCTGGTCTGCATTAGCGAGCTCTGCGCCGTGGGTGCGCCCGACCTTGTCAGAGTCTTGCCCGGAATCTTCAGCAAGAGGGTGGAATTCTGGATGCTTTCGCACCCGGCCCTGCGCAAATCCGTACGCGTCAGGGCGCTGCTCGACCATATCCGCGGATGCGCCGTCAGCCACGCCCGCGCCGCCCGCGCCTGTTGAGGGCTGACACCTCTGAACGAATCAGGACCTGGAGCTGATTCACACCCGCGAAAGAGCCCGTGAAGTAGTTCGGAATTTGCGAACTCTATCGTCCCCAGGCTTGACCCGAGGACCCAGGGCAGCGGTGAGAATACTGAATTTTCCCACAATATTTCAGCGTGTTAAGGGAAAACGGCGTCCAACTTAGACTGTGGCTCTGGGCCCTCGGGTCAAGTCCGAGGGCGACACTTGGGGGATTTAGCGGCATTGTGGAAACGCTGGCTGTCCGCGCAGAAACGCGCCGGTAGACTACCCGCTGTTCGTGACGTTCTGCCAGGTGCGGGTGAGCCAGGACTGATTGTTGATCTGGGGCTCAAGTCCGCCGGACTGCAGCGTAGCGTAGGCGTCCTTGTACCACTGGCTCTGCGGGAAGTTGTGACCCAGGATGGCTGCAGCGGTCTGGGCTTCGGAACGGATGCCGAGCGCCAGATAGGCTTCGGTGAGCCGGTGCAGCGCCTCGGGCGTGTGTGACGTGGTCTGGTAGTCCGTGATCACCTTCTTGAAGCGGTTTATCGCCGCCACATAGGCGCTCCGGTTGAGGTAATAGCGGCCAATCTTCATTTCCTTGCCCGCAAGGTGGTCGCGGGCGAGCACGGCCTTTGCATCGGCATCCCGGGCATAGCGGCTCGCTGGGAATCGCCGGCTCACCTCTTCCAGGGTCTCAAGCGCCTTCTGGGTCGCCGAGGAATCCCGATCGGTATCGCTGATCTGCTCGTAGTAGCTGAGGCCCCTGAGATAATAGGCGTAAGCGGCATCCTTGTTGCCGGGATGCAGCTGGATGAAGCGTTCCGAAGCGGCAATCGCATCATCATACGAGTTGCGCTGGTAATGGGAGTACGCGGCCATGAGTGTAGAGCGGGTCGCCCAGGTCGAATAGGGATGCTGGCGCTCGACCTCGTCGAACTGCTTGGCCGCCTTCTTGTACTCGCCCGCCTTCATGTGATCCAAACCCTGATTGTAGAGGGTTCCGACCGGGGTCTGATCGCTGAAGGACGCATTGTCCACGTCGCCGGGCGGCGCACTGGGATCACTGCTTGAATTGCCGAAAGTGTCGTCGAGCAGGTTGGAGACGCTCGAGCAGCCGCTGAGCAGCACGGCGGACATCAGAATGCCCGCCCAGGCTGATCTGCGCGTGCCTGAAAGACCGAACGTGAAAGCCCGCGTCTGCTGCATCAGAATATCCCGCTTACCCAACATGGCCGGTCGCGCACAAGCGGATCTTGGCCATTTACGTTCCATTAACCTAGTTGCAGCGTGCAGGAAAACCCAATTCGGATTTCGTCCTTAACAAGATCGCCTGCATGCCCCCGCCATGCGGACCCGCAAGGCCGTGACCTGCACTTCGCTTACCCCTTGGTTTGAAACGGAAAACCCGGCGGAATTGTGACCGCCGGGTTCCCTTGCCAATTCCCCTCACAAAGCTTCGTGAAGAGCTATTCAATACTGCCTGATCAGTTGGCCTGGCGCCGCAGGAATGCCGGAATCTCCAGTTGATCGTCGCTGAGTTCCTGGTCAGCTGATGCCGCTGTCTCTGGCGCGACCACCTGCTGTTCCTGGAAGTCCTCGATAACCGGCTCGGCGACGGCCACTGCGGCTGCGCCGCCGCCTGCGGCCACTCGCGCGCGGGGCGGAGGCGGAGGAGCGACCCGCCGCTGTGGCGGCGACATTGCAGGCTCCGCGGTGCGTTGGACCTCTTCGTCTTCCTTGCGGCCAAGGCCGACACCGGCCAGGCGCTCAAACAGCCCCTTGCGCTTGCGGGCCACCTGAGGCTCGGCATGCCCCTCGGCCTGCGCGGCAATCTGACGGCGGGCGATCGGCGGAAAATCCTCCACTTCGGGCAGCCGGGCCGCAGCGGGAGCCGGGATCGGCTCGGGCGCAGCTTCAACCTGAGGCTCGGCCGGAATCGACGGCGCCGTGGCTTCAACATGCACAGGCGCCGGCGCTTCAACGGGCTCCGGGATGGCTTCCGCCACGGGCTCCAATTCGGCAATCGGATCGGGCTCGGCAACCGCGGCCACCTGCTCTTCGGCTTCCATGGCAGCGGGAGCCGGTGCAGTTTCTCTTGAACGAATATCGTACTGATACTCGTCATAGGTCGGCGTCACGTTCTCCTGCTCGATCTCCTCGATGCCGGTGGCCACCACTGAAACGCGGATCACACCCTCGAGTTCCTTGTCGAACGTTGCACCCAGAATGATGTTGGCGTCCGGGTCCACTTCCTCGCGGATGCGGGTGGCCGCTTCGTCGACCTCGTAGAGGGTCATGTCGTCACCGCCGGTGATGGAGATCAACAGGCCGTTGGCGCCGCGCATGGAGACATCGTCGAGCAGCGGATTGGAAATCGCAGCTTCGGCGGCCTCGATGGCGCGTTTTTCACCGGCTGCCTCGCCGGTGCCCATCATGGCCTTGCCCATCTCGGACATGATGGCCCGCACATCGGCAAAGTCGAGATTGATGAGACCTTCCTTGGTCATCAGCTCGGTGATGGAGGCAACGCCCGAATAGAGCACCTGGTCGGCCATGGCGAAGGCATCAGCAAAGGTGGTCTTCTCGTTGGCGATCCGGAACAGGTTCTGGTTCGGAATGACGATGAGTGTATCGACGTGGTTCGTCAGCGCCTCGATCCCGCGTTCGGCCGTCAGCATGCGCCGCTGGCCTTCGAACTGGAACGGCTTGGTGACCACACCCACCGTCAGCACGCCCTGCTCCTTGGCTGCCCGTGCGATGACGGGAGCTGCGCCGGTGCCGGTGCCGCCGCCCATGCCGGCGGTGATGAACACCATGTGCGAGCCGGATACGTGATCGATCAGCTCTGGCAGGACCTCCTCGGCAGCCGCGGCGCCAACCTGAGGCTGCGAACCGGCGCCAAGACCCTCGGTGAGGGATGTGCCCATGTGAATCTTGCGTTCGGCCACCGCCTGACGCAGCGCCTGCGCGTCGGTATTGGCCACGACGAAGTCGACGCCTTCCAGTTTGGAGGCGATCATGTTGTTCACCGCATTGCAGCCGGCGCCGCCGACCCCAAAAACGGTGATGCGCGGCTTCAGCTCCGCCAAGTCAGGAACAGTTAAATTAATGCTCATAATGCGGCGTCCCGTGTTAACCCCAGATACATGTTTGTTACCAACGTCTTAGCAATTCGTTAACAGGGGGTGGCCGTAGTGAGTCAAAAGGGCGCACAAATCGTGGCGGCAGGCGCAATACGCCCACAAGCTGCTTAAAAGATTAATGAATTTAAGGGGTTGCGCGCGAGCCCACGCACATTAACCACGCGCGAAAAAGTTAAAGACTTTCGCGAATCCAGCGGCCAACGCGGTGGAAGTAGTTGGCATCGTTAGCTGATTCAGGACAGATGTCGGGCATGGCCACCGTATTGCGGTCCGGTTCGATGGCATAGTTGAGAAGACCGACGGCCACGGCAAAGCCCGGACTCTTGGCCGATTCGGGCATGCCTGTGACCTGCTGGGGGTAGCCGAAGCGGACCTGGCGGTCGAGCATGGTGCCGGCGAGTTCGCGAGCGCCGTTCAATTGGCTGGCTCCGCCGGTGAGAACCACCCGGCGACCGGCGAAATGGGCGAGGCCGGAAGACTTCAGGCGGCTCGCCACCAGCTCGAAGGTCTCTTCCAGGCGCGGCTGGATGATCCCGGTGAGCATCGACTTGGGGATCTTGGTCACGGCATCGGTGCCCTTTTCGCCCACGAGCGGGACGCTGATCACCTCCCGGTCGTCACAAACGGCCGGCAGCGCCGAGCCGTAAAGCGTCTTCATGCGTTCAGCATGGGCGATGGGCGTAGAAAGCCCGCGGGCAATATCCATGGTGATGCTGTTGCCGCCCACGGGAATGGCATCGGCGTAGACGAGCTGGCCTTCAGAGAAGATGGCGATGGACGTGGTACCGCCCCCCATGTCGATGCAGGTGACACCCATCTCGATCTCGTCGCGCACCAGAACCGAACGGCCTGCCGCGTACGGCGCAATCACGAAACCGGCGATGCCCAGATGGCAACGTTCGATTGTGACGGCCAGGTTGCGCATGGGACCGCGTTCGACACTCACGGCGTTGAGGTCCACGCTGAGACTATCGCCGAACATACCGTGCGGGTCGGCGATGCCGCGGGCGTCGTCCAGGCAGTAGCCCGTCGGAGTGGTGTGCAGCACGATGCGCTGGCCTTTTGCATCCACCCTGGCCTGCGCGTCCTGGATAACTTCGGCAATATCCTCAGGACCGACTTCGCGACCACCCATGTGAGACTTGCCGCGGTAGGCGCGGCACTGCGGGCGTCCGCCCGAGACGTTGACATAGACGCTCTCGATCGTAACCCCGGCCATGCGTTCGGCAGCATCGACCGCAAGACGGATGGCGCGTTCGGCCTCATCCATGTCCACGATGGCGCCGTGCCGCGTGCCGCGGGCGACCTGGTGGCCGAGCCCCAGGATCTTGAGTTGACGCGTTGTCTCGCCACCGAACACGCGGTTGCGCGTGGTGATGACGTCGGCGATCAGGCAGCAGATCTTCGAGCTGCCCACATCAAGCACTGCGATTGTGGAGGATTGTTCCGGCTGTTGGCCACGCCCGCCCGCACGGCCTTTGTTGATCGGAACCACGTTCATCACTCGGTACCCCAAACTCGACTAACCGGGCCCCGACGTGGAACCCTTAACCTCAGGATTTGCCCGCTGCCTCGCGCCGGTCCCTGGCGGCACGTTCCGACAAGCGGAGCGCTATCCTGTCTTCGAGCCGGAGATCGATAGACGCGATGTCCCGGCCCAGAATGCCCTGCCCGTTTTCAAGTTCCGCCAATCGTTGCAGGGCTCCCGGAACGTCTCTTGCCGGCAGCAGCACCTTGATGCCGTTGGCCAGGTAGAGCGTCCAGCGCCGGTCTGCCACACGGGCGGCTGCACGGACGGGTAACCTTAACGAAGAATGGGCTTCCAGTTGGTTAATGAGCTCAGCAGCGGCCTGCTGGGCCCCCTCGCCTGCCACCACGGGCAGGTGGCTCCACTTCTTCGGGTCAAGCTTGCTCATGACCTGACCTGAGTCATCGATCACGTGAAAGCGCTTGTTTTCCTGCCAGATGGCATATGGGCGGCGCTCCTTGACCGTGACGTGAAGCCGGTTGGGGAAGAGGCGCTGGACCGTGGCCTCGACCACCCAGTCCAGATCCGCCAGCTGCCTGCGGGCCGCTACGGCGTCAAAGCCGATGAGCGAAGAACCTTCGTGCACACTGATCGCCTCCAGCACATGCCTGGACTGGACGTTCTTCAGGCCGTCGATCTGGATTTCCCTTGCCGACAACCCGACAACGCCGGACAGACCGTCCAGCGCGAGCTTGTAGGGTGAGCCGGCCTGCTGGAACTGACCGCCCAACCAGAGTGAATAGACGACGGCAACACACAGAAACAGGGCAGACAAGGCGTCGAATGTGGCGTGCACGGGCCGCGGCAGACGCATCTCGCGCAGCTTGGCGTCGAGGTCCCGTCCGCGCTGTCGACGCGCGGGATCGCGCAGTTCCTCGTCGGGAATGTTATCGGGCTCTACCGGTCGCATGAGGCGTCCCTCACCATCCATTCGGCAAGTTCCTCGAATGTGTGCCCTGCATGCTGGGCGATTTCCGGAACGAGCGATGTCCCGGTCATGCCGGGCTGTGTATTGGTCTCCAGGATAACGATCTCGCCCTCGCTGCCGGGCGTGTCGTCATAACGGAAGTCCGAGCGTGTCACGCCCCTGCAGCCCAGCGCCTGGTGAGCGATGAGCGAGAATTGCTGGATCTTGCGGTAGACGTCCTGCGGGATGTCCGCGGGCAGAATGTGCTCCGATCCGCCGGGGGCGTATTTGGATTCGTAGTTGTAGAACTCGTTGGTGGAGACGATTTCCGTCACCCCGAGCGCAACATTGCCCATGACTGCGCAGGTCAGCTCCCGGCCCGGGACGAAGCGTTCGACCATGAGTTCCTTGCCGAAGGCCTCGTGATCGGAGAGCGACACGGAGACGGGCGCGTTGGAATCGGAATGCACGATGTGCACGCCGACGCTGGAACCTTCTGCCACAGGCTTGACGACATAGGGCATCGGAATCGGGCTTGATTCCATCAGACGTTCAAGCGTCACCAGCTTGCTTTCCGCGACGGGCAGGCCCGCCTCGCGGAAGACGGTCTTGGCTTTTTCCTTGTGCATGGCAAGCGCGGAGGAGAGCACGCCGGAATGGGTGTAGGGAATGCGCAGGACCTCCAGGATGGCCTGGATATGTCCGTCTTCGCCCCACTTGCCGTGCAGGGCGTTGAACACAACGTCGGGCATCGAGTCCGAGAGCACCCGGCCGATGTCCGGCGTGACATCGATGAGATCGACATGCTCGAACCCTGCCCGTTCAAGCGCGCCGGTGCACGCCTTGCCGGAGTTCAGACTGACCTCGCGTTCGGCAGACCAGCCCCCATGCAGGACCGCCACGCGGACAGCCCTTTTGTCAACGGTTGCAAGATCCATCGCCCTCGATGCGCCTTTCTGCGCCGCTTACCCGCGCCCTATGCGTTTGATCTCCCAGTGCAGCTGAACACCCGATGTCTCCTTGACACGGGTACGCACGAGTTCCCCCAGTTCCTCGATCTCAGCAGCCGTGGCCTCGCCCTGGTTGATCAGAAAATTACAATGCTTTTCGGAAACCTGAGCGCCGCCGATGCGGTGGCCGCGCATCCCGGCAGCGTCGATCAGCTGCCAGGCCTTGCCCCCGTCCGGGTTCTTGAAGGTGGAGCCGCCGGTGCGGCTCTTGATCGGCTGGCTGCCCTCGCGCGCTTCGGTGATGGCATCCATGGCCTTGAGGATCTCGTTCTTCTCTCCCGGTCTTCCCTGGAACAGGGCTTCGGTGAAGATCAGGTCCTCCGGTGCGCCGCAGTGGCGGTAGGTGTAGTCCATATCCGCCACTTTGAGCACGTTCCGGTTGCCCTTCCTGTCGACCGCGCGCGCCTCGATCAGCACGTCCTTGGTTTCGGTTCCGTAGGCCCCGCCATTCATGCGGAGCGCGCCGCCGATCGTGCCGGGTATACCTCTCAGAAAGGTTAACCCATCGATACCGGCTTCGGCCGCAGCCCCCGCCACGCGCACGTCCGGAACGGCCGTTCCGGCACGCACCCGATGGTCATCCTCAACCCTGATCCAGCCGAACTCCCGTCCGAGCCGGACGATGACGCCCTCAACACCGCCGTCGCGCACCAGGAGATTGGAACCGATGCCAACGGGATAGACCGGCACGTCCTCAGGCAGTGCAGCGAGGAAATCGGCAAGATCGTCCTCATCGGCAGGAGCGAAAACCGCATCTGCCGCCCCCCCCACCTTGAACCAGGTCAGGCCGGCCATTTCGACATTGGGCCGAAGCCGGCCGCGCACTTTGGGCAGACTGTCAACAAACGCGCTCATTCCGTTCAGGCCTTCCCTGAAATCGCTGCCAGTTCGCCCGGCAGGGCATGCGCCCAATGGGTGATGGAGCCCGCCCCCAGGCAGATCACCAGATCGCCTGGCGCGGCCGCTTCGGCGATTATGCCGGCCAGGTCCTCGGGCTGTTTGAGCGCGCGCGCATCGCGGTGACCGCGTGCGACAAGCCCCTCGACCAGAGCGGTGTGATTGGCGCCGTCGATGGGATCCTCTCCGGCGGTGTAGACCGGTGCGATGATGACCGTGTCCGCATCGTTGAAACAGGAGCAGAAGTCATCGAAAAGATCGGCAAGCCGGGTGTAACGGTGCGGCTGCATGACCGCGACCACCCGCTGGCTTGTGACCTCGCGCGCCGCCTTCAGAACCGCTGAGATCTCCACCGGATGGTGGCCATAGTCATCGAACACGGGCACACCGTTCCACTCGCCGGTCTTGGTGAAGCGCCGCTTCACGCCGGAGAAAGCGTTGAGCGCACCGCGAATCTGGTCATCCTCCACGCCCAGCCGATGGGCCACGGCAATCGCTGCGGCGGCGTTGAGGATATTGTGCTCGCCAGGCATCGGCAGATGGAGCCGGTCGATCCGGTGCCTCTCCCCGGCTGCCCGCTTGGTGATCTCGATGGCGAAGTGGGTGTCGCTCTGGTCATAGGAGAGATCGACGATCCGGACCTCGGCCTGGGGGTTGCGG
>JBCCEL010000072.1:0-19923 GCA_039030315.1 Pseudomonadota bacterium | reverse complement strand
CGGCTTTGCGCCAGGACCGTATCGGCGATGGCCTGGCGATCGCCGATGGCGGCCCGGGCGTTCTTCTGAAGCGCGGTCAGGATAATGATCGCCGCGTTGATGGAGACACCGATCGATCCGATCACGCCGATGATCGCCATGACGCCGAAGGGGTAGCGGAAAACTGCCAGCACCAACAGGCTGAGGCCCATGGCCAGGATCGCCACGACAGCAGTGACGGCCGACAGGCGGAAGGAATTGAAGGTCAGGACGATGGTCGCAATGGTCAGGGCGATGACGAAACCGGCAACCGCAAGCAGGTCGCGCAGCACATCGTTCCGGGCGTCGGAGTCGCCGCCAACCTCGAACCGGTAACCGGCCGGCAGGACGAGGCCCGAGGCGGCGATCCTGTCCTGAACCTTTTTGAGGGCCTCTTCCGGCAGCACGTTGCGGTGAACGTAGCCCTGGATCGTATTGATGCGTTCTCCGTCCCGGCGGAAGATCGGGCTTTCAGTCGGCACCAGCCTGATCTCGGCCATCGCGGTGAGCGGGATCGCCGGATATGTGCCCTGGGCTGCAAGCGCTTCGGCCCCGGGCCTGACGAGATCAGTGCGTCTCAGCACATCCACGCTGCCGCGCTCGGCACCGCTGATCCGGAGCCGGACCGGCAGTTCCTCGCTGCCTTCCACCAGGGAGCCGCCGACGGCGCCTTCCAGGTTGGCTTCCAGCTGCCGGGCGACGTCGCCCAGGCTCAGTCCGGCCGTCCGAGCCTTCTCCTCGTCCACATCAAGCTCGATCTTGGGCGCGCCGCCGTTGAGCTGTGTCTTCACCTGGAGGACGTCGGGAACCGAAACCATAATGGCCCTCAGTTCATCGCCAAGTTCGCGCAGCTTGCGGATGTCCGGGCCTACCACCCGGATCTCGACAGGGGCGGCAACAGGTGGTCCCTGGACCAGTCCCCGAACGGTGATGCGCGCCTCCGGCACCGCCCTGTCCAGCTCGCGCTGCAGGCCGGGCAGCAGAGCCTCGGTGGCCGCCGGCGAGGCGGTCGTGATCAGGGCTTCGGCAAAGCTCGGGACCCCGTCCTGGGTCGGCTGCATGTTGTAATAGAAGCCCGGCGCGCTTTCGCCGATGACCCAGTGCACCCGGCGGATCGCATCATGGTTGCGCAGGAGCGCCTCGACCTTCCGCGCGCTCTGCTCTGCGCGCTCGATCGCGGTGCCGTCCGGCAGCTTGACCTGCACGTAGAACTGGTCCCGGTCCACTCCGGGGAAGAACTGGGCCTTGAGCGTCGGCATCGCGGCGAAACCGATGACCGGCAGCACCACGGCGCCGAGAATCGCAAGCTTGGGAAAATCCAGGGCAAGGCGCAGCGAGCCGCTGAACAGGCGCCCTACGGCAGGCCAGGTGACACCGTTGGCGAACGCGCCGCCGCGGCCGCCGGACGCTCCGGCCTTCAGGAACCATCCACTCAGGGCCGGTGTGATCGTCAGGGCAAGGGCCAGTGAGGAGAACAGCATGATGATCACCGACATGGCGATCGCCCCTATGAAGTCGCCGGGCGGTCCAGGCAGGACGGCCATGGGCACAAAGGCCAGAGCCGTCGTCACCGTCGAGGCCAACAGCGGCATGGCCAGCCGGCGGATGGCATTGCGCACCGCCACTATCCTGTCCGCGCTCTGCTCAAGCCGCTTGCGGATTTCGTCGGTCATCACGATGCCCGCGTCCACCAGCAGGCCGAGCGCAACGATCAGGCCTGTTATCGACATCTGGTGTATGGGGATGCCCACCAGCTGCAGCCCGACCAGCGACATCAGGCTCGCGAGCGGTAGAATGGACGCAACGATCAGCGCGGAACGCCAGCCCAGGGTCAGGAAGAGCACCGCAACAACGAGCCCCACGCCGATCGCCAGGTTGGTCAGAACCTCGCTCAGCCGATCCGATGTATAACGGCTCTGATCGAAGACCATTTCATGGGTAAGGCCGCCGGGCAGTTCCGCCTCGAACTGGTCCTGTATGGCCCGCACCTCGGTGATCCACTGGTCCACCCGCCGATTGTCCTCCAGCTTCGCCGCAATCAGGATGGCGGGAGCACCGTCCGCATAAGCCATGCTTGTTGCGGGCTCGCGGACGCTACGCGTGACTTTTGCCACGTCGCCAACGCGGACAATCCGGCTCGCGGTTCCGCTGACAATCGGAATGTTGCGGATCCGCTGCAGGCTCTTGATCTCGCCCCGGGTCTCGATCAGCAAATCTTCGCCTGCGCCCCTGATCTGACCGGAGCGCACCTTCGTGTCGGCAGCCGAGATGGCCACGGACACCTGGCTTGCCGTCAGCCCCATGGAGGCGAGCTTGCGGGCGTCGAGATCGATAAGGATTTCCTCGTCCCGGGCGCCGTACATTTCCACCAGCTTGGTCCCGGAGAGGCCGCGCAGACGATCCTGCAGAAGTTCGGCATACCGTTTGAGGATTGCCGGGCTCACCGCGACATCCGGACGGGCATAGAGTGCGCTGATAGCGGAGAACGCGCCAATGCGGTCATCATCGAATACCGGTTCCGGCACACCGGCCGGAAAATTCTTCGCCGCATCGCTCAGGGCGTCGCGCACTTCCGACCAGGTCTGCTCGATTTCCGCCGTGCCCAGTTTCCATCCAAGCTCGACCTGAACAACCGAGATGCCGGTGCGCGAGGCGGATTCGACCTTCTTGATCTGCGGGATCTTCTTGAGTTCGTCCTCGATCTTTTCCGTCACCAGCGCTTCCACGCGGGCCGGGTTGGCTCCGGGATACGCTGTCAGCACGGTGGCGAAAATCTTGGAGATCGCCGGATCTTCCTGCCGCCCCACGGTGCTCAGTGCGGAAAGACCCGCCGCCAGGATCATCAGGATCGCAAGGGCCACGACGCGCTTGTTGCGGAAGAACAGGGTTTCCATCGGCTTATTCCACCTTGGCAAGCAGGACGGTCTGGCCAGGGGTCACCCGGTTCGTGCCGCCGAGCAGCAGTCTGGCGCCAGGCTGGAACGTCCCACGCACGTAAGCCCGACGACCGGAAACATGGAGGATTTCCGCCGCCTCTCGCGAAACCTGCAAACCACCTTCGGCATCGACCACGGTCAGCACCGACCACAGACCCTTGCGCCCCTCGGTAAGTGCGGTCAGCGGGAGCCAGACTCCTGCGGCCTCCACCTGTCTTTCAACCACCAGCTCCACGATCTCGCCGAAGGGTATCTTTTCGGCGCTCTCGATCGCGAACCGGACGGGGACAGTGCGCGTACTGGCCTCCAGATCCGGCCGCTTGATCAGGACCTTTCCGGAGTACCGCTCGCCACCAATCTCAAAGGCATGGGTCTCACCCGAATTGAGCGACGGGGCAGCCGCCGCCGAAACGCCGATGCGGACCTGCCGCTCGCCGCTCTCCAGAAGATCGGCGACCACGGCGCCGGGGCTGACCACTGAACCTTCATCCAGCGCCCGGTTGGCGATGACCCCGGAAAACGGCGCGCGCAGCACCGATTTGGTGATATCGACTTCGAGTGCGGCAATTCTGGCGTCGATGCGGACCAGCCCGGCCTCGACCTCCATCAGCCGGAACCGAGCCTCGTCGTAGGTCTGTTCGGACGCCCAGCGTTTCTTGGCCAGCTTCTGTTGCCGCTTGACGGTGACCTCGGCCAGGCCACGTTGTGCTTCCAGCTCCTTGCGCTGCGCCTTGAGGGTTCTCCGGTCGGCTTCGAGCTTTGCCGTATCGAGCCTGGCAACGACCTGGCCCTCCTGAACCGGATCGCCCTCATCGAAGAGGATTTCGCGGACCAGTCCGGAGCGCTCGAAGGCCAGTCGCGTCTCGCGCGCCGGTTCCAGCCGACCGGCAAACCGCTCTTCGATTGTGTAGCTGTCCGCAAACTCCAGCTTGTCGGCCCGGACGGTGACCGGAGGATTGGCCTGAGGCGGAATTTCCGCATTGGCCCGCATGTGCAGGACGGCCGTGCCTCCCGCCATCAGGCCCAGGAACGCAAGCGCCGTGGTGCCCATCAGCACCGCCCTGAGGAGCCTCCTTGCTGTACCTGAACGCTTTTCAGTCTTCGCCTGTTCGCCCATCTTGGAATGTCCTTGCGAGGTCCCATATTTTCATGTTAGCGGCGCTAACATATGTTAATGCCGCTAACTTTGCAAGAGATGTTAACTGCGCTAACATGAAAGCTACGAATGGAATCGCGCATCAGATGACTGAAACCGCCACAAAAACCCGGCCCGAGAGCGCTCAGAAGCCGAAATATCACCACGGAGATCTGCGTGAAGCGCTCATCTCCGCCTCCTACGATCTGGTGAAGCGCCAGGGCGCTGATAACTTCTCGCTCGCGGACGCCTGCCGGCATGCCAACGTGTCGACGGCAGCGCCGTACCGGCACTTCAAGGACCGGGACGAGCTTCTGGCCGAGGTGGTGTCGCGCGGTTTTTCCGAGATGACCGGCCGCGCTGTCCTGGCGGTTGAAGCCCATGGAGACGGGACCATCGAAGGCATCACCGCCATGGGGCAGGCCTATCTGAGCTTTGCCCTGGAGCACGAAGGCGTGTTCCGGCTGATGTTCGGTGGCGCGGCAGCGCTCGATGATTTCGAGCACGTGCACGAGATCGGGACGAATTGCTTCGGCTTCCTCATCCAGCAGATCATGACCTACTGCGCCAAGCACGGTGTGGAGCAGGATGCCGAAGCCGTGGCAGCCAGGATGTGGACGTTCGTGCACGGCGCCTCCGCTCTCATGATGGACTGCAAGTACGAGAAGGTCACGCCCGGTCTGGACGTCAACGCCATGATCGCCGACGCCACACCGATGTTGCTTGGCGGCGGCAGGTGACTTCCCTGTCAGGTTTTCGATGACCTGACGGCGCCGCCGGTGCTAGCCTGACCTTCCGTTCGAAGAAGGAGACCGGTTATGGCGGATGCAGCACTGGCCCGGGAGGCGCACCAGACGGATACGGGAAACTGGAAATCGCTTGAGCCCCGTTTCTATGAGGGCCCGGGATGGCGCGCGCGCCTCGGCCTGCTGGTCCTGACGACGGACATGGCGTCGGAATGGGACCTGATCCGCTACACCCGCCTTGAAGGCGTTGACTGCTACACCTCCCGTATGCCCATGAGCACCACGGCGGACAAGGCGGCATTGGCGGCTCTCAAGGACGAGGTCGTCACCGCCACCGAAAACCTGGTGCCCTGGGCGGAGTTCGACGCCATCGCCTTCTGCTGCACAACCGGATCCATCGCCGTGGGGCCGGACCGGTTGAGGGAAATGGTGCAATCGGTGAAACCCGGCGTGCCGGTCCGCAATCCGGTCGATTCCGCCCTGGATGCCCTGGCGGCATTGAGCTGCAAGCGCGTTTCCGTGTTGACGCCGTACGTCCACGAGGTCAACGAGACGCTCGAAGACTACTTCCTCGGCCGCGGGCTCGAACTCTTGGAAATGGCGGCCTTCAACCAGGCGGGCGATCCCGAGATCAACCGGATTGACCCTGAATGCATTGTCGAGGCCGCCCTTCAGACCGGTGCCAGCGATTGCGATGGCCTGTTCATCTCCTGCACCGGGCTGTGCACGTCGGGGATTGTCCAGCGGATCGAAGATGAGCTTGGCAAGCCGGTGGTGACGAGCAATCAGGCCCTCGCCTGGGCGACCCTCAGGGCTGCAGGCATCAACGACCCTGTGGACGGGTTCGGCCGGCTCTTCAGACTGAGCTGAAGCAACCGGGACTATCCGGCAAACGCAGCATCCTGCTCTGATCTGAGCTGCCAGAGCACAGAGTCTTCGGGGCTGCGGATGTCGTCCTTGGTGATGAGCTGTCCGGCGCTCACATCCCGCAAAAGCACCGTGCCCATTGCCATGAAATAGGGTAGCGGCGAGGATCCGGATACGGGCGTGTAGTCGAGAAGTCGTGCCTCCACCCCCTCAATCCTGTGATGATGTTGGCCGTGATCGGAAAGCTCGGTTCCCGCGGGCAAGTTCGTTGCCGAAATCATCCCCACATCGCAAACCGGTGATACCTCGGCACGGCCTGTCGGCAGGCCGAGACGATGAGGCACGACAATGGAGAGGCCTGCTTCCACACCCAGAAGATGGGTCGGATTGTACACCAGCAGATGTTTGCCATCCGCGCTGACCGGCATCCCCTTGGCGCCGAACAGCGCGCCCGTGTCTTCATCCGGGATACGGACCACAATAAAGACACCGCCGGCCGCGCCGATTTCATCCGTGCGGCGAAAACAGTTGAAGATGTCGAGCCGGCCGCTGCCAAGAACGCCCCCCTCTCCTGACGGCCTGAAGATCCCGGGCAACTCGGAAAGCCGCGCCACGGGCGCATGAAGATCCGGCCGGTCCGGCTTCAGACCGGAGGCATTGGCCACCAGACACATCTCGCAATAGTCAGGAGGCGTCCGTTGGGGCAATGCAGCAAGCGCTTCTGACCGGGCGGCCAGCGACGCTTCCAGCTCGCCAGAGGACAGGCGCCAAAGTGCGGGATCAAAATCGACCTCCCCGCCTTCGCCCTCCACCCTTACCCTGCTGCGGTCTGGATCGAAGACGAAATCATATTCGCTGGCCTTGCCGGCGCACGCCACCTCAAGGCCGAGCACTTCGGCCCAGGACAGAAGCCCCAGAAGCAGGCTCGGCTGATCGCCGTCCACTTGCGAAACCACCAGGCCTTCGCGCCTTGCGCGTTCGCTCAGGGCCGGCCCGACGACACTGTCTGTCTCCTTGTTGACCAGCGTGACATGGCAACCGTGTTCAATCGCTCTCAGGCAGTTCCGTGCCCCCGCCTCGGCGTTACCCGTAGATTCCACCAGCACATCGATCGGCGCGCCGGTGGCAATCTCCGGATCGAGTGTCAGCGCAAGCTTTCCGGCGGCGATTGCCGCATCGGCAGCTGCCGCGGTGTCGGCAACCGCGAAGTCGTCATCGCCAAGGCCAACGCTCCGGCAGGTCTCCTTCAGCCGATCAATATCCAGGTCGCACAGGATGCAAAGATCGAAGGAATCAACCCGCAGCGACTGCATGAGCAGCGTCCGGCCGAACTGGCCGACGCCAATCAGCCCGGCCCGTGCGGGCGTATCGCGGCCGCCGAACCTGGCAAAAAGGTCCTGATAGTTCATCCGCTCTCTTCCACCGCCACGGCACGGATCGGCGATCCATCACACTCCGGCAGCTTCAGCGGCAGGCCGACAAACTCCACCCGAGGCCGGCTTATGGCCATCATGTTGCAGAGGTACTCGAACATCGGGATGCCCTTCAGCAGCAACTCGATATGGGTCGTGTTTTCTTCGAACGCCGGCCTTCTTGCGTCTGTCACATAGTCCCGGATGCAGTAATCCTGCGGAAAATCGAAGGCGATCGCGCCGATCTTTCTGGCCAGGAGCCAACGGCAGGCTTCTGCGGTCATATAGGGCGCGGTGGTCCAGAACTCTTCGCTGTCGAGCGAGGCCCGCGTGTCCCATCCGCTCCGCATCAGAACGATGTCGCCTTCCCGGACGTGCCCTCCGGCTTCTGCAACCATCTCCCCCGTCACAGGCGCGTTGGCCTGCACCGATGAGACATCCACCACCGCGGCAGGGCCCATGTAGCGTTCGAGCGGCATGTCGTCGAATGTGGGGCCGGTAGCCGAGAAATGCCGTTCTGAATCCACATGGGTGAAACCGTGCACCGTGGTCCCGATCCATGTCACCTGCGCAATGTCGCCGGCTTCGTGGCTCTGCAGGACCTTGCGCTCGGCCCGCCAGCGAAAATGGTCGGTGCGGATCGGCGTGGTCAGATCAATGATGCGGCGGGCCAAGTCAGCTCTCCCCGTCGCCGCCAAGTGAGACCTGGACCGCCGCAATTCGTTCCATCACATCAGCCGGCAGCGGCCCCTTGTTCACCGCGTCTGCCGCTCCGAGGAACTGCTCCACCGTCGCAATGCCCACCTGGAGCGTGGACACATCCTCGTGGCTCGCAACGTAGCGGATCGCCAGTTCGACAAGATCCCTGCACCCTGCCTCTTCAAGCAGTGGCGAGAACTGCCGCGCCCGTGCAGCATCGGTCGCATAGTCGGGACCAGACCCGATCGGTGCAACGAGGGGCATGCCGAGAGGGTGACGCGTCTCGCTGCCGGACAGGGCGCCGCCCGCGAGGGAGCGGATAACGATCGAACCCATACCGTGCGATCTGGCCCGGCCCAGAAGGCCTTCATAGTCCTGGGCAGGAAAGCCCTTCGCAACGGCCTGCCCGGCGCTGGGATTGAGCATGTTGCAGACAATCTGGCCGGTATCGAAGACGCCGGCATCTACGACTGCCTGCAGGGATGGCGTCTCGCCGATCGCGGTGAAACCGATGAAGCGGGCCTTGCCCTCGCGCTTGACCCGTTCAAGCGCCGGAGCAGCCTCCTGAAGCACCTGATCGGGCGGCAGTGTCCATTCATCCCCGGCAACAGCAACCGGGTTGTGCAATTGCAGGATATCGATGTGATCGCGCTGCAGCCTCCGGAGGCTTTCCTCCACCGACGTGGCGACGGCCGCCCCCATGTCCTGCTTTTGCTCCGGAGCAATCCGCACCTTCGATCCCAGAACGATATCCGGTTTCAGCTCCGCCAGGATACGCCCGAGATTGGTTTCCGAGGTTCCGTTGCCATAAAGCGGAGCGGTGTCGAAGAAGTTGATCCCGAGATCGAGGGTTCGGGACACCGCCTCGCGTTGATCAGCCGGATCGCCCTTGGGCATGAGGCCGCCAACAGCGCCGCACCCGAATGTCAGCAGCGAGACGTCCAGCCCCGTTCTGCCTAATCTGCGCGTTTCCATATTTGCTCCTCCGACCTCTCAGGCTCTTCCCGCAGCGAAGGATGACAGCACGCGGGCGGAGCGCTACGATCTCTCATTCACAAACCAACGGCAAGACGCAACGTTCATGAAACTCAAGCTGCATCACGTGAATTTCGCGACCGAGAAGGTCGCCGAGATGGACACGTTCTACAAAGACATTCTCGACATGCAGTCCGAGGCCGCTCTGGGTGGCGGCCGGATCAAGGATGAGGGCTACGGCGGCGACGTCGCCTTTGTCAGCGACGGCGACATCCAGATCCATATCGCTGAAAAGGACATGGAAATCGGCTTCAGAACCGGCCAGGCGGTCAACCCGGTCGACCGTGGCCACATCGCCTTCCGCACCGACGACATCGACACCTTCAAGAAACGGCTGGACGAGAAGGGCATCCCCTATTCAGACTTCGGCGCCTGGGCCATGAAAGGCTGGGAGCAGATTTTCTTCTACGACCCGGACGGCAACGTGGTCGAAGTTCATCAGGTGCGTGAATGAGCGACTGGTTTCTGCACCATGTGAACATGCCGGCACATGATGTGCGTCAGACAGCCCGTTTCCTCGGCGAGGTCATCGGGTTGAAGGAGGGCATCTGGATCTATCCGGACCGCCAGGGCGAGCTCCATCACGACGAGCAGAGCATCGCCTATTTCGGGACGGGCAATCAGGGAATCCACGTGGTCCGCCCGATCACGACCTTCACGCGCGACAACGGCTTTCTCCATAACCCGACCATAGGCGGGCATTTTGCTCTGGGAGTCGAGGACGTGGCCGCAGTGAAATCGCGGCTTGAGAATGCGGGCGTGGCCGTCACTGACGCAGGCATCTACGCCATGTCCGGCGTGCACCAGATCTATTGCTACGACCCCTCCTTCAACGTGATCGAGATCAACGAGATGCGGGCGCCCCTGCCGGCGGGCCAACTGGAAAAGCAGGACAAGTCGGCCGACGTGGCGCTGCACACGGTCAGCATCCCGGCGCACGATCTTGCTGCGTCGGTGGCGTTCTTCAGGGATTTGATCGGTCTCGGCGACGGCAACATCGTCAGCAACGCTGGCTCGAGCTGTGCCGAATTCAGCGGGGCCGACGCCTGTCTCAGGCTGACGCAACCATCAGCGACATTCGCCGGAGACAACGACCTGCTGCACAATCCGACCACAACGCCATGCTTCTCGATTACCGTTGCGGACCTGGCTGCGGTGCGCGAGCGCATGGCAAGCCAGGACATCGAGTTTTCAGATCTGACGCCCGGCGAGCTTCTGGTGTTCTGCCCCTCGCTTCGGCTGATCGCCGTGCGCGACGCCGCCTGAGGGCGCTACCTGGCACCTAGCCGGTCTGCCAGGGCGCAAATCTGCTCCCATGTCGGCTCGGGAATAGCAATCATTCCGGCCGACTGGTCGCGGTGCTCCCGTTCCCGTTCACCGGGGATCTCGACCCGGGTAAAGCCTGGCGCAGGCGGGCAGCTGCGCAATTCGTCCAGGAGTTCCTCGGCGGCAGATTGGAGCGGGCCCGCTTCGCGGAAACGCCTGGCGTCGAGCGTGATCAGCAACCAGTTCCCCTCCGTCGTGGACGGTCCCAGCATGGCCTCGCCGATGAGTTCCGCCACCAGGGCAAGGGCATAGCCCTTGTGGCCGCCGGAGGGCAGGATCGCCCCGCCCCGGAAATAGTCTTCCGGATCCCTCGTCGGATTGCCATCAGTATCAATGAGGCACCCCTCCGGCAGCAGGGCGCCTGCGGAACGGGCGGCGTAAATCCAGCCGCCAGCGATCTTCGAGGTGGCAAAATCGAGGACCACCGGACCCCGGTCTCCCCCGGGGATGCCGATACACCAGGGATTGGTGGGCAACATGCCCTTGGCGCCGCCAAAGGGGGCGACCTGCGGCCAGTTCTTGCGGTTGCCGCCTCCTACACAGATCGTCAGGAAGCCCTTGGCGCCGGCATCATCGGCAAACGCACCGTGCCGCCCGGTATGCCCGACCGAGCGAATGCCGAGCGCGGAAATTCCGGTTTCCTGCGCGGAACTCATCCCGGCGTCATAGGCGAGATGCATGGCCGGAATACCGATCCCGCCGCCGCCGTCGACCTCATGCCCGCCCCGGGCATTCGTGCGGATCACCGGTACCGCCTGAGGATCGATATAGCCGTTCTGAAACTGCTCTGCGTACTGCAGCGTCCGCATGAGCCCGTGGCTTTCCATGCCGCAAAGGCTGGTATCCGCCAGATGCTCGGCAATCTGCAAGGCAACATCATCAGCGCAGCCGATGGCGCGAAAGATCGCGCTGATGAGCGACACGGCGTCCTGCGCGCTCACGGACACCCGCCCGCTGCGGAGTTCCAGCTTTGATCTGACCTCAGCCATGGAGCCAGCCTCTCAATCGTCAGGCCAATCGGATATCGAAACGCGCGCGCAACTCGGCCAGCACATCCGGGCCAAGATGGGCCGGCTTGTGGCTTGTGAGGATCTCCCGCACCCGCTGGTCAGCCGCCAGCAGGAGATCGGGGTTTCCTGCTTCCGCCCATTCCTCCGGCGAAGACCGGTCTGCAAGCTGCGGATAGAGAAAGTCGCTCTTCATTCTGGCATAGGTTTCTGGCCGGCCGAGGAAATGGCCTTCGCCTGTTACGACCTCGGCAATGGCGCCCAGGCCCAGTGCCTCCTCAGAGACTTCAGGCCTGAGATTAGCCCGCAGCAGAGTGCCGAGCATGTCGTTGTCGATGACCTGGCCGGCAAAACTGACGCCCATCAGCCCCGCCTGCATCCCGGCCGCCTGGGTCACCAGGTTGGCGCCGGCCTGGATCGCGGTGCCGACGGTCAGCGCCTTCTCGTAGCCGGCCTGAGCGTCCGGCACCTTGCTGTCCGTGGCGCCTGCGATTACCGAACACGGCAGATCCCACATGCGCAGGACCTGGCAGGCAATCGCCGTTGCCGTTGCCTGCTCGCCTGCGCCGCCTGCCATCCCGCCTGTGCGCAGATCGGTGATCATCGGCCGGGGGCCCGCGATGCGCGGTGCCTGAGGGTCAAGCGCGTGCACGAAGGCGACACCTGCAAGCGCTTCTGCCAGGGTTTGCGCGACCGATCCGGCAAGCGTGACCGGGCTCGACGCACCGAGCTGGCCGAATACATTGCAGTGAACGGGAATTCCGAGCCGGACGCCCTCAGCCATGACCTCCGCCGACTCCGCATGAAAGCGCAGCGGCGGAACGATGTGGTTGCAGTGGAGCGAGAGGAACGGGCGGGCACGGAATGCTTCCTCTGAACCGGCGACCAGCCCGCACATCTCGGCGATCGGCGCGACATGAGCAGGATCGCTTGCCTGCACCATGACGTGCTTGGTGGTGCCTGTGAGACAGGCAAAGGTGGTGTTGATGTCGAGCAGACCTGGATCCTCTAGATCGCGCGCGACAAGCGAACGCGAAAAGAACTGCACATGGGGCAAGGCGTCGGAGAGCCGCGCAACATCATAGAGATCTGCAAGCGTGGACGGCCGATACATGCCGTCCGGATCAACTACGTTCGGTGCGGCGCCGCCTGTGCCTGTGAAGGCATTGCAGCCGCCGACCTGCAGATCGTGCACGGGATCCTGGCCGCAGAGCTTGACGATCTTCGGGGTGCCGGCGATCGCCTCTTCGACAAATGCCCTGTCGAAGCGCAGCCGGTCATTTTCCAGACGCCCGTCATTAGAGACGATTGCGTCAACAACAATCGGCGGCGCCTGCGATAAACCGATTTCGGAAATGATGGACAGAGCGGCATCGGCAATGCGGGCAGCGTCTTCTTCCTCAACCGGTTTCCAGGTGCCGCCGACCGCTTTCAGCGATGGCGAAACGTCCTCCGCGTCGTCAACCGGCCGTCTGCGTCCGCGTCTGGCCATCAGGCAAACGGGTCCGGCTGATGCGGGTTGGTCGAAAGCCAGACCGACTTGGTCTGCATGAAGCAGCGCATGCCCTCCCAGCCGTTTTCCCGACCATAGCCGGACTGCTTGAACCCGCCCACCGGCGATTGCGTCGCCGCATTGAAATAGTTGTTTATGTAGACGGTGCCGGCCTCGATCCGGTCAGCCATGCGCATGGCCCTGGCCAAATCCCGCGACCAGATCCCTGCCGCAAGACCATAGACCGTGTCATTGGCGATCCGAACCGCGTCCTCTTCATCCTCCCAGGCTTCCGTTGACACCACCGGCCCGAACACTTCGTTCTGGGCAAGGTCCGAGGAGTTGGGCACATCGGCAAAGATCGTCGGACCGATGTAGTAACCGTGCTCTCGGCAGGCGGACCGTCCGTCCAGCAACAGCTTGTGGCCCGCGGCCTCGGCCTCCGCGATTTTCTTCAGAACACCCTCGTAATGTGGCCTGTTGGCGATGGGTCCGATCTGTGTGTCCGGTTCGTCCGGAGCGCCGACCCGCGCCTTCTTGACCACATCGACGAGACGCTCGGTGAACTCTCCGATAACCGATTTCTGGACCAGCAGACGGGTGCCCGAGATGCAGCTCTGGCCGGCAGGCGGGAAGACGCCGGAGGCAACGCCGTTGACTGCGAGCTCCAGATCCGCATCCGGCAGCACGATCTGTGGCGACTTGCCCCCAAGTTCCATCACGATGGGTTTCACGTGGTCGGCGGCAAGTCTGGCCGCGGCCCGTCCGCCGGATGTTCCCCCGGTGAAGCTGACCATGCGCACATCCGGATGCGCGATCATCGGTGCGGCGGTGGTCGGGCCGAACCCGGTGACCACGTTAAGCACGCCCGGCGGCAGATCCGCTTCCAGGAGCACATCCATCAGTTCAAGCGTCGAGCAGGAGGATTGCTCGGAAGGCTTCAGGACCACGGTGTTGCCGGCGGCAATGCAGGGCGCGAGTTTCCAGATCAGCGTGCCGAGCGGCGAGTTCCAGGGCAGGATCTGCGCCACCACGCCGAATGGCTCCCATGTCATGTAATTGTGAATGTCCGGGGCCTCGGCCGGGATCAGACGGCCCTCGAACTTGTCACACATGCCGGCATAGTAGTGAAAGCTGTCGACCTGCCAGGCCTCAGGTTTGAGCGACGGCGTGATGTTGGCCGGCAGCTTGCCGTTGTCGCGGGTTTCGATCTCGCCGAGGCGGTCCGCGTGTTTCGAGATGACATCCCCGATCCGGCGCAGCAACCGGCCCCGTTCCGCCGGCATGAGCCGGCCCCACGGGCCATCGTAGTAGGCTGCCCTCGCTGCCGACACCGCGTGGGCCACGTCAACTTCGCGGCAGTCCGGTACCCGCGCCCAGACCTCACCGGTCGCCGGGTTCTCGCTGTCGAAATATTCGCCGGACGAGGGCTGGTGCCACTCGTTGTTGGCGAAAAAACTGAAGGTCCTCATTGCAACCAGCTATCTCCCTCGCGAACCACGATCACGGTCGGCCGGTCGGCGGCCAGCGCATCCTTGAGCGTCCGCTCCAGTTCCATCTCGCTGGACGGGGCAGCGGCATGGCAATGGCAGGCCCGGGCAAGCGCGGCAAAATCCGGGTTGATTCCTTCCACCCCAACCCGGTCGATATCCCGGCTGTCCATATCGTCCTGTATCTGTTTCAACCCGCCGTTCTCCCAGATGATAATCGGCAGGTTCAAGCCAAGCTCGGCAGCGGTCACCAGTTCGGGCATCGTGAACATGAACCCGCCATCTCCGGCCAGGACGGCAACCGGTGCCTCAGGTCTGGCCATCTTGGCGCCGATCGCATTGGGCAGGGCATTGCCGAGGGCACAGAAACCTGCGGGGTAAAACCAGCGCCGGGGGGCCTGGACCGGAAAGGCGAAGGCACCGGTATAGACAAGCTGGCAGGCGTCTCCGAACCAGACCGTTTCCTCCGGCGCAATGCGCCCGAGCATGGCCAGAAGTGCTGCATGCTGCTGCTCCGGCGCGGTCAGATTGGACTGGATGGCTGAGCGGATTGCCCGCACCTGCTGTTCCGGTTCCGCCTGATCCGCCTGGCAATCGCCGAGTTCGCCCAGCAGCGCCGCCATCGTCGCAGCCGCATCGGCGATGATACCAAGCTCAGCCGGGTAGAAGTCGCTGATTTTCGAAGGATCGATGTCGACACGAATGATCCGGCCGTTAAGATCCATGCGCTCCACGAAACTGTCGGTTTCCGACAACTCGGTGCCAACGGCCAGGATCACATCCGCATCGGACAGGAAGTTCAGGACTTCAGGCCTGACCGTACTGGCGGACAGCGAAAGCGGATGGTTGTCGGGGACAACTCCTTTGCCGGCGGTCGAGGCAACGACGGTGGCCCCGAGCTTTTCGGCAATTTCCGTCAAGTCCGCGGCCGCCCCGGCTGCGCCACCACCTGTCATGATGACCGGGCACACCGCGCTTTTCAGCAGCTCCGCCGCCTGCCGGATAAGCTCCCGGCCCGGGGCGGGTCTGCCGGGAAGCGGCACCGGCTCCCAGACCTCCTCCACCCGTTCCGCCTGCACGTCGAGGGGCAGCGATATATGGACCGGGCGCGGGCGCTGCGAGGCAAAGATCGAGAATGCGCGCGCCATCAACTCCGGAACATCGCCCGCACGGCGGGCGGTTGCCGAGAAGGCGGTCAGCGGCTCGGTGACCCTTTTCTGCTCGGTGATCTCATGCAGCACGCCCCAGCCCTTGCCGATGGTCTTGCTGTCCGGTTCCGCCGAGAGGAGCAGCATCGGAAGGCTATCCGCATAGCACTGGCCGACGGCGGTGGAGGCATTGGTGACGCCCGGTCCGGAGATCACCACGGCAACCCCGACCGCGCCGGTCGCCCGCGCCCAGCCTTCAGCCATGAAGCCCGCGCCCTGTTCGTTGCGCGCCTGCACGTGATGGATGGCTCCGGAATTGGCCCCGCCGGTCAGGCCGCGGCACATGTCCAGCGTGTGCACCCCGGGGATGCCGAAGACGGTCGTAACCCCGTAGCGTGCCAGGAGGCGCATGGTGGCCTCGCCGCATGTCATGCTCATGCCGCTGTCTCCCTCGGATCGAACGACGCCAGTTGCGAACGCCCCCGGATCATGTCCGCAGCCCGCTCCGCCATCATGATCACAGGCGCACCGATATTGCCACTCAACATGTCCGGCAGGGCCGAAGCATCCACAACCCTGAGCGCTTCGATACCCCGCACCCGGAACTCCGGATCAAGAACCGCGCCCCGGTCGTGGTCGGCCCCGATGCGCGCCGTGCAGGCCGGATGGTGCCCTGTAGTGGACAGATCGCGTATGGCCTGGCGCATGTCATCCTCTCCGGTGCACTCCGCGCCCGGGCTGAGTTCAGCCTCGGCAATGCCCGCGAATGCCTTCTGGGTGGCGATCTTCCGCATGTGATGCATACCTTCGAGGAGATCGTGAAAATCGCTCTCGTCGGAGAAGTATCCAGGATCGATCAGCGGTTCGGACAACGGATCGGGCGACGCCAGACGCACCTCGCCGAAGCTCTTGGGGCGCAGGAGATTGATGTCGAACTGCAGGCCCGGTTCCGCGATCTTCCCCCTGGCGATCAACGCCTTGCCCATATGGCTCAAGGTCTCCAGAGACAGTCCCTTGCTGGCGGGTGCTGAGTCCTCGCGCACGATCATTGGGGTGAAGAAGACCTCCAGCTCCGGCATCTCCGTGTCCCGGATGGCGTGGTAGAGCACCGTTGACCAGAACGGGGCCCCCGCCGGACCGCTGCGGTTCAGCAACCAGCGTGCGCCCATGAGAACAGTCCTGTCGAGCCGCTGGAAGCGGGCCATCGACAGCCCCGCGACCCTCAGTCCGAACTGCATGGGCATGTTCGGGTGGTCGTAAAGCGTCTGCCCGACCCCCGGGAGGTTGAGCACAATCCCTATGCCATGTTCTCCGAGGCGGTCTGCCGGTCCGATACCGGAAAGCATCAGGAGTTTGGGCGTCTCGAACGCGCCCAGCGCGAGAATGACCTCTCCCCGCGCCCTTACCTCTCCTGCGGTCGTGCGCAGTCCAGTCGCCCGACGGCCCTCCATGCGTATCGCCAGAACGCGGGAACCAGTGAGAACATCGAGGTTCTTCGGTCTTGGAGTGAGATAGGCCTCAGCAGAAGATTGCCTCACACCGCCGCTCGCCTTGACGTCTATGCGTCCTGCCCCGGTCTGGGAGATGCCATTGAAATCCGGATTGAGCGGGGCGCCCGCCTGGCGGCAGGCCTCCACGAAAATTTCGTTGATGCGGTCGTAATTGCCCGCCGGCGTCACCTTGAGGGGACCTGCCGTATCATGGTGCGGATCGCCCAGCCGGTGCGCCAGCCCGGCGGCACGCTTGAAGTAGGGAAGAACATCGCCGTATCCCCAGCCGGCAAGCCCCTTCTGCCGCCAGCGGTCGTAATCGCCGGCATTGCCGCGCATGTAGATCATGCCGTTGAGCAGAGAGGAGCCACCTAGCCCCTTGCCGCGGGGATAGTAGATCCTGCGGCCGTTCAGGCCCTTTTGCGGCGTGCTCCAATAACCCCAGTCGTATTTCGGGTTTGAATGAACCATGCCGACACCGGCAGGCATGCGGGCAAAGATGGAGCGGGCAGATCCGCCGGCTTCGATCAGAAGGACGCGCAGTGCCGGGTCCTCACAAAGCCGTGCCGCCAGCACGCATCCCGCGGACCCTGCTCCGGCAATGACAAAGTCGTATGTAGGGTCCATCGGCGAATCCGGGCAGGCCGGGCGCTCGGGGTGCGCCCACAGACCAAGAGACTACTGAGGTGGCAGACTGCCCAGATGTGCGAACTCGACCACAATCCCCGCAGTCACGACACACCCGTCGTCGTTGTCGCCCGAAGGATACTAGTTATCGTGGGCGCAGAGAGATCTTTCGCGGTCAGCGCAGACCCTTCTGCGGCGCGAGGGCCTTCCTGAATTGCCCTGTCCGACCAGCACCCGCCCGCTGCTGCGGCGCTTGCGCTTGGTGGCGGTCTTTGCCCGGGCCTGCTTCTTGCGCGCTCTCTTGCGCTTGCGCTCGGCCGCACGGCGTGCGCGCTCCTTGCGCTTTTGCGCAGCAGTCTTCTTGGCTGCCTCGCGCTTGCGGCGCTCGCGAGCCAGCTGCTTCTTGGATTTCTTGCGCTTGGTCGCCTCGTTTTTCTTCTCACGCTTGGGCTCAACGACACGCACGCAAACCCGCTCGTCGACACCTTCCAGCTCTCCCAGCAGTTCCATACTGGGCTGCAGGGAGATGATGTCGGAGTCCGACCGGCTGATATACTTGCCAAGACCCCGTCGGCTGCCGCGGCCCCAGACACCGTCCGGGCGGCCGACAGAGCATCCGATCCGGTTCAGCTCCTCCTGGATGCGGAGGGCAAGTTCCCGCTTCCTGAGTTTGGGTCGTTGTTCGCCGCCCTCTTCGGAGGGCTGGGTGAGCGACGCGGTCTTCACCTGCTCGCCCTTCTGCTTTTCCTTCTTTTCCGCCGCAAGACGGGCCAGCTCTTCGGCCTTGACGCGGGCCGCCTCTGCCTCTGCGCGCTTCAGGGCCTTGATCCGGATATGGGCCAGAGGCGCAAAGCTGCCGTTAGGGTATTGGGCGAGATAGGATTGCAGCGCATCGACGCTGTTCAGATCCTTGACCTCGTTCCAGTAGAGAAGCTCGATCTGCTTGTCGCTGGAGCCCTGGAGGTTGTTGACCGGGAAATTGCCGAGCGCGACGATTTCGGGCTTTTTCTTCTCTTCCGCCAGCGGCTTGGGCTGATCGGGTACCAGAACCAGGGACGAACTCAGCTCATCGTAGTAGGCAGGCCGCTGCACATGGCCGATCCCGCGGGCGATCGTCTGCACTTCATTGCGCACATCCCGGGCAATATCGGCAATCGACATGCCGGGCGTTCCCAGCCGGCTGAGCAGAACCCGAGTGTAAACGGATGTCTTGGAGAAATCATCCGGACCCAGCCGGTCCAGCGCCAGCTGCCGGTAGCCGGCGGAGTACATGATGAAGTTGCCGGCTGGGGCGACAATGCGGGTGAGGCCGCGGGTTGCACCGACGGAGCGTACGCCGGTCTGTTCAAACGGATTGTCCCGGCAGGCATCGATCACAAACACCCGGGCCCTTGCTCCGGTTGCCTTGAACTGGCTGATCAGACGCCGAAGGCCGATGGCTTCATACTTGACCGTGTCCTTCTGGCCGTCCTCCGGTTTGGGGATATCGCGGGGAAGCAGGAAGTTGTCCCCATCGATCTCGACGCCGTGGCCGGAGAAATGCACGAAGGCGGTGTCGCCCGGTGCCAGCCGCGCGGTGAACTTGCCGATGGCGATGTTCATGGTGCGGCGGTTAGGATTGATCACGGAGGTCACATCGAAACCGAGCGACCGCAGCTTTTCACCCATGGCCTCAACATCCCCGACCGCCTTCTCAAGCTTGGGGATGTACTCATAATCGTTGATGCCGATGACCAGTGCCATGCGGCGCGCGGCCTGTGCTTCGGTGAACTGTGCGGCGTAGCCAAAGAACAGGATCGCAAATGCAAGAATGCTGCGGATCATGCCGTCCTCGCTTGGTTCTTCAGTTGCCCGGTAAGCCGTCTGCAGTTTGCCACAAGTCCTATCTGAGGGAAACCTCACGGCCCGGTCTTGACTTAATACTTACCTAAAGTCGCACGCCCTGCCTGTGACTCAGAACACAGGAGGCAAAATTCTGCGCACTACAGGCCGAATCCCATGTAGAGCGCATAGATTCCGGCAAGAACCACCGTCGAGAGCACCGTGTTCAACCCGCTCCAGTGCCAGGTGAGGGTCGCGGGCGTATACCCCGAAGCGCGCGACAACATGAGCACGGCCGAAGCGAAAGGCGCGCCGAGAGACGCGATCGCCGTTCCCGCCGCAATGGCGAGAGCACAGAGCGTCACGTCCGCCGGGGCGCCGGGCAGCTGCGAGACGACCGTCCCCAGAAACACCGCCATCGTGATCGGACTGAGCCCGATTTGACCGGCGATCAGCACCGAAAGCGAAAGACCCCAGAGGAACAGCCATCCCGGCAATTGCCATGCTTCTATCATCGCGGAGAGTTCCTGGGCGGGCACGAGAAACGCCGCCGTGGTGCCGATGAAGCCTGCACACACACAACGATGCGAGACCATCAGGGGAGCGTGCGCGGGGTGCGGGGGGTGCGCAGTCACAAATTGTGGTTTTTCGCTGTTTTGTGCTGGTTTTTGACT
>JBCCEL010000071.1:0-19927 GCA_039030315.1 Pseudomonadota bacterium | reverse complement strand
GTGATCGGCGCGACGTGGTCGGTCGGCTCCCAGTGGGCTAACTATCTAGTTGTTGTGGGCATGTAAAGGGCTACATAACGGGTCCTTGCGAGGGGTGATTTTCACCTCCTCACTCTTGACGTTTCTTCCTTGGGCGCGGTTACAACGTACTTTAGTTTGTAAGTCTACTCAGTTTAGATAGCTCTCCTTGACCCTGTTTGGACAGCGGAAAACCGTCCAGCACCGTGGCCTGCGAGGCCGAGGAGCCGGGTATGCCCAGCAGAACGGAGGCGAAGGTATCCGATGTCGGGATGACGGCCACCAGGCCGACCATCAGGGAGAGGCCGGCCACCGGGTCCATGCCGTAGACGAAGGGCAGGACCAGGGAGAGCCCGGCA
This sequence comes from Pseudomonadota bacterium, assembly GCA_039030315.1. Classification (GTDB taxonomy): domain Bacteria; phylum Pseudomonadota; class Alphaproteobacteria; order Rhizobiales; family CAJQND01; genus JAAEUE01. Next base: position 19,550 of record JBCCEL010000071.1, on the reverse strand, counting down.
ATGCCGCCAAGTCCCGGAAACACCCCGACGCACAGGCCGAGCAGGACGCCCGTGGCGAGATACGCCATCGACTTGAACGTGAAGATCAGCCCGAAGGCTTCACTCAGCGCGGGCAGGGCGGTGGACAGGAAATCCATGGGCTTGTCCGTCCGGGTCGGGCACACAGCACCGGGCCAGGCCCGGCGCTGCGGCTTTGGTTCCGGTTAGAGTTCGACGCCGTAGCGTTCTTTCAGCCAGTTCTTGATCCAGGCCTTGGCCTTGTCATTGACCACCGTGCCCTGGACCAGCTTCTTCTTGGCTGCCTCACCCACGGACTGCGGATAGACCCCGAGCCGCTTCTTCGAGATCTTCGCAAAGTCGGGCCGGTCTATCACGGCCTTGAAGGCGGCAGAGTAGGCATCAATGATGTCCTGCGGCGTGCCCTTGGGCAGGAACACCATCTTCTGGGCCGGGAAGCCGGCGACGAAGAAGGCTTTCCACGCATCCCACGCTTCGCCTGAGGGCGCCGCTCCCTTCACCGAGGTGTAGACCTCCTTGAAGGTCGGGATGTCCGGGAAGGTCGGATCGCGGACGATGTTGCCGTCGCCATCCAGCGCGCCCCAGGTCATGATCGGCACTGCCTTGCCTTCCTCGACAAGCGGCGTGACCTTGGAGAGGAAGCCGGATGATGTCTGGTAGTCGATATTGACCTCGCCGCGCTCGAACATGAGACGCCCGGCGCCGCGGCCCTTGATGCCGAACACCGGCTCAACCTTCAAGCCCAGCATCTCCCAGGCGAGAAGGGGCACCAGATCGAGACGCGTTGCGCCCTGGGACCCGTAGATGAAGTCGACATTGCCGATGACGTCCTTGGGATCCTTCTTCCAGCGGTCCGCCAGATCGGGCGGCAGATAGGCGACACCGCCCGTCGCCGTCGCCAGCACCACGTGCCAGTCCGCATAGTCGAACTTCACCCGGCGGTCGCCCAGGAGAAACGGAAACTGGGTCGATCCTGACGTACCGAGAATGGTCAGGCCGTTCGGCTTTGCCCGCGAGGCGAACCAGTTGGCACCCTTCGTGGATCCGGCTCCGGGAATGTTCTTGACGACGACACTTGGCTTGCCGGGAAGAGCTTCAGACAGAAGCGGGGCATAGAAGCGGGACCATTTGTCGGATCCGCCGCCTTCTTTGAAGGGGATGATCCATTCAATGGTTTTTCCGGCGAAATCAGCGGCTTGGGCTTGCGCTGACAAGGCAAGGCCGAACGCCCCCGCCGCAAGTGCAGCGGCAATTTTTGATACTTGCTTCATGATTTCCTCCCGTTGAAGCGACGTTTTATTTCAAACTCTTTCACGCCCCTGGGGCGTTGACAAGGAAGCGACTAACCCGTCAACCTTTCACCAATCTGACATGGCAGGCAGCGGGCGGACGCATGAGGGTCGCCATTGTAGAGGACAACCTCCCACTCTCGAACGGGATCGCCCAGGCGTTCCGCGACGATGGTCATGGCGTCGACCAGCTGCATGATGGAGGAGAGGCCATGGCTATCCTGGCCCGCGAACCGGTGGATCTCGTCATTCTGGATATCAACCTGCCGGGCGCCTCGGGGATTGATGTCCTGAGCGGAATGCGTCAGGCGGGAAACCAGGTTCCCGTTCTCATGCTGACAGCGCGCGCCGCCCAGAGCGACAAGATCATCGGTCTTGATCTGGGGGCTGATGATTACCTGACCAAGCCATTCGACCTAGAGGAACTGAAGGCCAGGGCGCGGGCGCTGATGCGGAGGAGCGGCCTGCCGCTCTTTCAGCATGTAGTGCTTGGAGATCTGATCCTGGATACCGCCGCCAGGAGGGTGAGCCTGGGTGGGGAGGTGCTTGATCTGCCCCGTCGGGAGTTTGCGCTGGCCGAAATCCTGCTGCTGCGCCAGGGGCATGTCATCTCCAAGCATCAGATCATCGAGCACCTTTATGGAGCCGGAGCTGATGTCGAGGAAAACGCCGTCGAGATCTATGTCCACCGGCTGAGGAAGCGGTTCCGCTCATCGTCGGTTGAGATCAGAACCGTCCGGGGGCTTGGCTACACCCTGCAAGAGGTGAAATGAACTGGCTGTCCTCAATCCGATCGCGGCTGCTGGTGTGGCTGATCCCTCCGCTGGTCGCGGTCGCGGGACTGGTCGCGCTAGAAACCCTTTCGACCTCCCGTAAGACCGCCGAAACCCTGCACGACCGTACGCTGCTGGCAGTCATGCTGGCGATCTCGGAAAACGTTCTGGCCACCAATGGCGACGTGCTCTCCGAGAGCGTATTGGAGGTGATTTCCGACAACCTAGGCGACCAGTTCTTCTATCACGTGACCTGGCCGGAAAATGCGTTCGTGACCGGATATGCGGGCGTCCCCAAGCTCCCCGAGGGACAGGAGTTGAAGGGGGGCAAGCCGTTGTTCTTCGACGGGTCCTACAAAAACGATCCCGTGCGGGTCGTTGCCATGCGACAGCTCCTGACGGAACGGGAACTGAACGGCTGGATCACGATCGTTGCATGGCAGAAGATCCGGCAGCGCCAGGCGCTCGCTTTCGACTTGACCGCCCGCTCGCTGATGCGGCTGGCCGTGATGGTCCTGAGTGCAGCCCTCATTGTCTGGATCGCCGTGGCCTTCGGCTTGCGGCCCCTGGCGGGCTTGAAGGAAGCGATAGAGAAGCGCTCTCCGGATGACCTGACGCCCATCAAGCGTTTTCTGCCCAATGAGGTCCGCGGCATCGTCTCATCGATGAACGATCTCTTCAGGCGCCTGGCAGATGCGCAAACCGCAAGGGAGCGTTTCATCGGTGATGCTGCGCACCAGCTCAAGAACCCGATAGCGGCCCTAAAGACCCAGGCTGAAGCGGCCAAGTCAGCGCCTGGGAGCGCCGAACTGCGGGGCCGCGTCGGAGAGGTGGTCACCACGGCGGACAGCATGGGGCGCCTGGTGGACCAGCTCCTGATGAATGCCCGGGCAAACACACAGATAGACCGGACCGAACTGGTGGAACTCGGCCCGCTTCTTGAGGAAATCGCCGCAGAAGCGGCCCCGGCTGCGCTTGCAAAGCAGCAGGACTATGGCCTCCAAGCCTGCGCATCAGCGCTGCTCGTGCGAGGAAACCGGCTGTTGCTTGGTGAGGCCGTTTCCAATCTGGTCGACAATGCCATCCGCCACACGGGGGAGGGGGCCAAGATTACGATCGGGCTCAGGGTCTCCGGGAACGGAGAAGATGCAATGATCTACGTTTCAGATAGCGAGCCGAATCTAGCTGCATCGGACCTGGAAAGGGTGTCCGCCCCGTTTGCCACCGGCGACACGTCCCAGGCGGGTTCGGGCCTTGGCCTTTCGATCGCCAGCGACATCGCCAAGCTGCACGATGGCGGTCTTTCGATCGGGCCGGCGCCGGACGAAGGCGGAAAGGAGATCGCGCTCAGGCTCCCGCTTGCGGATCGTGCGGGAGGTCCAGGACCTCGGGATTGATCGCGTGGATTGGCGAGCCGTGCGCAAAGGCGATGATCTGGTCGAAGATATCGCTGAACTGTAGCTCATATTCCTCCTCTGTGACGTAGCCGATATGGGGAGTGGCAATGACGTTGGGCATCGCGAGAAGCGGATGATCTCCACCGTGCACCGGTTCGCTCTCAAATACGTCCACGGCAGCCATGCCGGGAGAGCCGCGACTTAGGGCTGCAACGAGCGCCCCCTCCTCAACCAGACCGGCACGGCTGGTGTTCACGAACAGAGCCGACGGTTTCATCCGGGACAGATCCTCGGCCGTCACGATGCCTTTCGTTGACGGCTTTAAACGGATGTGGAGCGAGACGATATCGCTGGTGGCAAAGAACTCTTCCCGTGAAGTGGCGACCCGGTACCCGTGCTCTTCCGCGCGGGCGCAGGAGGCCTCGCCGCCCCAGACCTGGACGTCCATGCCGAACGCCTTCGCATAGCCGGCGACGGCCTCGCCGATGCGCCCATAGCTCCAGATCCCGAGGACCTTACCCCGTACGGTGTGGCCGACCCCGATCTGCCATGTGCCGTCTCTGAGCGCTGCCACTTGCTGCGGGATCTGCCGCATGGCGGCCAGGATCAGGGCAAAGCTCAACTCGGCCGCAGCATAGGAGGGCGTACCCTGGTGCATGTTCGAACACAGCAGCACACCGTTGCGGGTGCACGCCTCGACATCGATATGCGGATAGACACTGCGCTGGCTGATCAGTTTGAGCTTCGGCAACCGGTCCAGAAGCTCGCCGTCTATGCGCGTCCGCTCCCGGAACAGCACCAGGGCTTCGGTGTCCGCCAGGCGCTCGGCGAGGCCGTCCACATCCTGCACATGATCGTTCCAGATCTGAATGTCGTGTCCTGCAAGCTTGCCGAAGCAAGGCAGATGACGAAGCGTGTCGAAATAGTCGTCCAGGATTGTGATCTTCATGGCTTGCGGCCTGAGCTGGAGAGGGTGCGATCGTTCGGCGCGCGGATGTTATAAAACTGGTGCAGGAGGAGGCAATTGCATTCGGCCGCATTATCCATCACTGACATGCGATGCCGGATTTTCTCATCCCGCCCGGGCTGGACGCTCTGTGGACGGCCGCCTTGATTGCGCTCAGCGCGGTGACGTCGTTCATCACCGCTTCGGTCGGAATTGGGGGTGGGGTCATTCTTCTCGCGGTGATGGCAGTGGCGCTGCCGGGCGCCGCGATCATTCCTGTCCACGGCGCGGTGCAGATCGGGTCCAATGCCGGGCGAACGGCCGTCATGCTCTCAAGCGTGAACTGGCGGATTGTCGCCCCCTTTCTCGCCGGCAGTCTGATTGGAGCCGGTTTGGGCGGGCTGACCGTGGTGCAATTGCCCGCAGAACTGATCAAGCTCGGCCTCGCCGCCTTCATTCTCTAGACCGCCTGGCTGCCGTTGCCCGGTGCGCCAGGGCGGACGGCAGCGGTCGGCACCGGGGTGGTCTCAAGTTTTCTGACGATGTTTTTCGGAGCGACCGGCAGCTTCATCTCGGCCATGGTCAAGACGTTCAAGCTGGACCGGCTCGCCCATGTCGCGACCCACTCGGCCTGCATGAGCGCGCAGCATATACTCAAGGTGCTTGTGTTCGGCACGTTGGGGTTCAGTTTCGCACCCTATGCCGGTTTCATTGCCGCGATGATCGTCTCCGGGTTTGCCGGCACGCTTCTTGGCAAGAGGTTTCTCATGAGGAGCGATGACGTCAGGTTTCACCGGGTGCTGTCGGTTGTGCTGACGCTGCTGGCCGCCAGACTCTTCTATGAGGCAGTCAGTGCAATGCTGGCGTCTACATCCTGACGCGGCTGCCGGACGGATCATAGAGCGGCTCCATATGGATCTGGGCCGGAACCGTGGTCTGGGCGACAACCAGTTCGTATCTGCCGGACAGCAGGTAATCTTCCGTAACGCCATCGGAATGGCGCACATAGCCAAGACCGATGGAGGAGTCGACCGTGTGGCCGTAGCCCCCGCTGGTGAGATATCCGGCGAACTGGCCATCCCTCAGGATCGTCTCGCGGCCTAGCAGGACCGTGTCGCGGTCTTCCGTGGTGAAGCAGGCGAGGCGCTTCGCCGGAGGAGTGCGGGAAGCCCGTTCCACGGCTTCTCTTCCAAGGAACGGTGTGTTCGCCTTGAGCTTTACGGCCCATCCGAGCCCTGCCTCGAAAGGATTGTCGTTGGGGGTGATATCGGAACTCCACGCGCGGAAGCCCTTCTCCAGCCTGAGCGATTCGATCGCCCGGTAGCCGACCGGGCGCACGCCGTGACCTTCGCCTGCCTTCATCAGGGCGTCGAAGACCTCACCGGTCGCGCCCAGCGGAACGTGCAATTCCCAGCCGAGCTCGCCCACATAGGTGATGCGCAGCGCTCGCACATCATGCCCGGCAATCCTGATGATCTGAACCGAACCGAATGGAAATGCGCTGTTCGAACAATCCGCGTCGGACACGGCCTGCAAGACCGTGCGCGACGCCGGCCCCATGAGCGACAGGGTTCCGTAATCCTCAGTCACATCCGTGAGGCGGGCTCTGAGGCCGTCCGGGATATGATCGCTGATCCAGGCACTGTCGTGCACGCGAAAGCCTGTGCCGGTAACGATGTAGAACAGGTCGTCGGCAAGGCGCGCCACCGTGAGATCGCATTCTATGCCGGCGCGGGAATTTAGCAGCTGGGTGTAGGTGAGCCCGCCGACCGGCTTGGCAATGCGGTTCGCGCAGACCCACTCCAGAGCATCCGCCGCATCCTTTCCGGAAATCTCGAACTTGGCAAAGGAAGACTGGTCGAAGATGCCCGCCGCCTCGCGCACCAGCCGGTGTTCCTCGCCGACGGCCTCGAACCAGTTCTGCCGGCCCATGGAATAGACGTCCCGCGGCTCATCGCCCGGCCGTGCGAACCAGTTGGGCCGCTCCCAGCCGAGCTTTGAACCGAACACCGCGCCATGGTCTTTCAGGCGCTCATAAAGCGGAGAGACGATACGGGGTCGCCCGCTCCCATGCTCTTCGTGGGGGAACCCGATCGTGTAGTGCTTTCCATAGGCTTCCAGCGTCCTGTCGCTCACCCACTGCCGGTCCTGGTGCAGATCGGAAAAGCGGCGGATATCGACTGTCCACAGATCGAGCGGCGCTTCGCCGTCAATGACCCATTTGGCGAGCACCCATCCTGCGCCGCCGCCGGCTGCAATTCCGAAGGCGTTGAAACCGGCGCCGACGTACATGTTGCTGCACTCAGGGGCCGAGCCAAGAATGAAGTTGCCATCCGGCGTGAAGCTCTCCGGGCCGTTGATCATCTGCTTGACGCCAGTGTTCTCCAGCGCCGGTACCCGTGCGACGGCCTGGCTCAAATGCTGTTCGAAATGGTCCCAGTCGTCGTCGAAAAGCTGGAAGGAAAACCCATCCGGAACATCTCCGGTGGTCCAGGCAATCGGGTTCCGCTCATAGCCGCCCATGACCAGGCCGCCCACTTCCTCCTTGAAGTAGATGAACCGGTCCGGGTCGCGGATCGTTGCGGCATCCGGCGCGAGCCCCTCGAGCTTCTCCGTCACGATATACTGGTGCTTCACCGGTTGCAGCGGCACTGTGATGCCGGCCATGGCGCCTACCTGGCGCGCCCATTGTCCGCCGCAGTTGACCACCTTCTCGCAAGCGATCGTCCCGGCCGTCGTTTCCACTTCCGTGATCCGCGCGCCCTCCTGCCGGAACCCGGTGACCCGTATGCCCTCCAGAAGCCGGGCGCCATGCATGCGGGCGCCTTTGGCCAGGGACTGGGTGATGTCGGAAGGGCTTGCCTGACCATCCGTCGGCAGATAGCTGGCGCCGATCAGATCGCCGGTCTCCATCAGCGGCCACATGGCCTTGACCTCGGATGGCGAGATGAGATGCATCTCCATCCCGAAGCTCTGGGCCGTCGTTGCGAGGCGCTTGTATTCGGTCCATCGGTCTTCGTTGCAGGCCAGCCGCAGGCAACCGGTCATCTTCCAGCCGGTCTCCAGTCCTGTTTCGTCAGCCAGCCGGGTGTAGAGATCCACGGAGTATTTCAGAACCTGGGTGACGGATGCCGATGACCGCAACTGTCCCACCAGACCCGCTGCATGCCAGGTGGATCCGCCCGTGAGCTTGCCTTGTTCAAGCAGCAGGACATCGGCCTTGTGATCGCGAGCGAGGTGGTAGGCGGTCGAACAGCCGATGATGCCGCCGCCTATGACGACGATCTGGGCTCGGTCGGGAAGGCTCACGCGTCAGTCTCTCCCATAGACGGAGCGGTAAGCGTCGAGCGCCGTATCGAGCCGTTCCAGGTTCTCCTGGGTGTAGGCCTCGTAATCCACCCCGGGCGCGTCGAGGTACAGCTCGGACACCATGCTCCACATTGCCTCGCGCAACAGGGATGCGCATTGCATGGCCGCGTGGCTCTTCTTCATGGCCGCATCCGGGGGCGAGCCGAAATAGGCGGTCAGCAACTCATCGGCCTGGTCTGCATCGAACTCGGCATTGGAGGCTGTCCCTGCCAGGTCGAACATCGCCGTGGAAAAGCCGGCATATTCAAAATCGATCACCCAGAGCCGTTCGCCATCATCCATGAAGTTGGCGGGAAGAAAGTCGTGATGGCCGTAGATGATGGGGAGGGGAACCTGCGCCGCTTCCATTTCTTCTGCGAGTTTCAGGTAGTCAGGCAGATGGTCGATCATGCGGCTGCCGCCCTCGCACAGCGTGTTGGCGTAGTCGCGGATCACGTGGAACACCCAGAACATGAAGCCCGGCCCGCTGACGTGCCGGGCCATGGAGGTGTGAAATCCTGAAACCGTCTCGGCGATCCTGCCAATGTTCGCCTTCACGTCGTCAGCGTCGTACGTCTTCGCGTCAATGAAGCGCGAAATCATGATCCCCGGCTCGGCGTAGACCAGTTCCGGCGCGAAGCCGGCGGCATGGGCTGCGCGTGTCGCCATGATCTCCCGATCCCGGAACACGTGATGGAATGGAAAATCCCTGCCGAAGCGGACAACGAACTTGTCTGCACCTTGCGTGACGGTGAAGCTCTCGTTTGAAAGTCCGCCCTTCAGCGGTTCCCAGGTAACAGGCGACGTCCAGTAGGAGATGGCTTCAATTCGCGCACCCGCATCCGACATGTCTCACGCCCCTCACCACGTTCCAACTGATGGGGGACCATAGTCGAATGCTGGCGCGAGGCAAGTCGCTCGCGCCGGCATGAACTCAAGGCTTGGTGTTGTTTCTTCTATGCAAGTGTGGGTGTGATCGAAAGCGCACCGCGTGTGGCGTTCGAATAGGGGCAGACCTCATGTGCCTCCGCCACGAGCCGGGCGGCGTGGTCCCGGTCGAGACCTGGCAGTGAAACCTCAATCTGCACATCCAGGCCGAAGCCGCCTTCAGAGCGCGGGCCGATGCCCACCGAAGTCGTGACTGCGGCGTCATCGGGGATGATGGTCTTCAGCTCCTCGGAATGTGAGGCCACGAACTTCATCGCGCCCAGAAAGCAGGCCGCATAGCCGGCAGCAAACAACTGTTCGGGATTGTTGCCGTCCTTGCCGTCACCGCCGAGTTCCTTGGGCGTGGACAGTTTCACGTCGAAAGCGCCATCGAGCGTGGCGGAATGGCCGTCCCGGCCGCCTGTGGCCCGGGCCTGGGTGCTGTAGAGAACATCGACGGGCATGGTTTGTCCTTTCGGGTTGGGGGTTTCGATGGATGCAAAATTAGATAGTGTACAATTTAATAGAGAACTATATTTATCCTTGAGTCAAGTGTCAACGATCGATCCGGATTTCTCGCAGAGATTCAGGAAGTTATGGAAACGCCTCTTGAGCATCAGGTGCGCGCAGATTACTTTGTGTGCAAATTACTAGAAGGCTGATCACATGGATGCCAGCGTGACAGATCCGGAAGGCCGATTGAGAATAGAGGAGCAGCTCTGCTTCGCGCTCTATTCGACCTCAAGAGCCATCACACGCGAGTACGTAACGCTGCTGGAACCGCTTGGCGTCACCTATCCGCAATACCTGGCGCTGATGGTCTTGTGGCGGAGAGACGGTCTGATGGTGCAGGAGATCGCGGCAAGCCTCGAGATCGACCAGGCAACCGCCACCCCGCTCGTCCAGCGTCTGGAGAAGCTCGGTTACGTCCACCGTCAACGCAGCCGGGAAGATGAGCGCAAGGTGTTTGTCTTCCTGACCGAACGAGGCAAAGGCCTCTTCGCTTCGGCTCTCGGCATACCGGAAGCGCTGGGCTGTGCCATCGGGGTGACGGAGGAAAAAGCAGCGCGGCTGCTCGCGGAACTGAACACGATCAAGGCGTTCATTGCCGAAAGGAAGCAGAGCGAGGACGGCTGATCCCCGGCATGGCGTTCGCGCGGATCACACGGGAGTTGCTTGCCGGTATTGCTACTGCGGCAGATTGATGCCGACCTGGGCGTGCAGTGCATCCCGGGCCTTTTCCATGCCGGGCGTCTCCGCAATCAGGGCATAGGCGTCATACCAGTACCCCTGGGCCGCCAGCTGCTTTGCCCTGGCGATAGCGCTGCCATCGCCGAGCGGCGAGCCCGGCTTACGGAACTCGACCAGGTTCAGGGCCTTCACGCGGGCGTCTTTCAGGGCAACCGACCAGTGGTACACCTTGGTTGCGCTAAGGCGCATGCCCATGTCGGCGAGATCGATGGAGTTCAAACCGTCCTTCAGGGAAACGGTTTCGGTCATCGCGAGCAACGGCTGGTTCGTTCCGTCCCGGCGCACCACGATCTCCATTTCGCCCGAATAGGGCTCTGACAGCCACCAGTATAGTCTGGGCGAAGAGATCGCCGAGACGCCGCCAGAAGCCGGCGCCATCAGCCGCAGCAAGGTGCCGCCGCCGCTGCCACGGGTTCCGGCGCCAATCCGGTCACGCGGCGCGCCGCCGCCGGGCGGAACGAAAACGATCTCTTCGACCGTCAGTTCGCCGGTGTCGGCCTGCTGGGCGCGCGCCTCCGGAATCGGCTGGCCTGGCCCGGCAACGAGTATCAAGCCGCCGATGAGGGCGGCAGCAAGTGTCTTCACAGATTTCAGTGCGTTCATGCTGGTTCTCCTGGAACTGCCCTCTCCGCCGGCTCCGTTGAGAGCCGGTAGATATCAAGCGCCTCCTCTGCGCCGCGAAGCTCCGCCTTACCCATTGCTTTAAGTGCGTAACGGCCGTCGAGCTGATCGGCGACCGCGCCGCTCACCAGGACCCGGCAGTCGATCAGACTGCCGTTTTCGTCACGGGTAAGCACCGGATCATCCTTGCCATAGGCCTCCAGCCGGGCAGCCAGATTGGCCGCCTGGCCAATGACAGTATACTGCATCCGGAGCCGTGTTCCCACGTTTCCGGCCGACAACGGCCCGGTGTGAATGCCGACCCGGCAGCGGGAATGCGGGAACTCGCCCTGCGCGGCCCGGGCGTTCAGTTTCGCCGTACGTGCAGCCATGTCGATCGAGCAATCAACAGCACGCATGACATCGCGCCTTGTCTCATCGTCGTTCAGGCGCGGAACCGGTACGCCGAACACCGCCATCAGGCCGTCTCCGGTGAACTTCTCAATGACGCCGTCATGCTGGACGACGGCGCTGGCCATTTCCTCCAGGAACAGGCTGACCCATTCCACCAGTTCTTCGGGAGGAAGTTCGTCGGCAGCCGCGGTCGATCCTTCCAGGTCAACGAAGAGGACCGTTGCGGTAAGCCGCACCGGCTTGGGCCGGCCGCCATCCAGAATGACATCCCGGTTCTCCCACAGATCACGTGCTATGGCCGGTGACACCTGGTTTGCCAGCAAGCCGGCAAGGGCCGCACGCCGCCGCCGTTCCGCAATCTCCTTTGCGCCGACCAGAACCATGGCCGACAGGAACGTGCACAAGGCAAACGGGATCAGGGGCAGCCACCAGTCCTGGGAAAATGCCGTAAAGCAGGCAATCGAGATGGCGGCGATCAGCACGGCAGTAAGCCCGGCATGCTCGGCAAACCCGTCACGCGCCCGAACCAGGAAGGCCGCCGCGACCGCCAGGATCAGGCACAGGACGGCGGTCATGGAATCCGACAGGCTGCGCGCGGTGCCGGTCTCGCCCTTGGCCATCCGGATGATCTGGTCGGCGACCATCGCGTGCAGATAGACGCCATAGATCTGCCGCTGCTCAGCGTCTCCATGGAGGGGCGCGGAGAAGAAGTCCTTCACCGACTGGCTAGTCACCCCCATGAAGGCGATCCGGCCCTTGAGTGCATCCGCCGTCGCGCCGTCCTTGACCAGTTCGCTGGCCTTGACGGTCGGGATCTCTGCCGGCGACCGACGGAAATCCATCAGGAACTGGTAACCGCGGTTGTCCATGTTCCGATAGCCCCCGAAATTCCTGTCCAGGGGGCGGTGGACCGCGACGCCCAGTTTCAGATGGGCCGCGTTGTCGGGTGCAGGCTGCGGTCTGATCTTCTCACCTGCCAGCCGGATGCGCGCGGCCTGGGCTGCGAGACTTGTCGACGTGCCCTGCGTGTCGCTGAGATAGAACAGTCCGCGCCGGACAAAACTGTCTCCGCGGTCCGTGACCATGTCGGCAAAACCTGTCCGGTGAGGACTCGAAATGGCCGGTGGCGCCTTCGTGCTCTGTTCGCCATGCGCACCGAACTTGAAGATGCCGATGACGTTCGCGGCCCGGGCGAATGTCTCCCCCAGCTCTTTGCTCCCCGGTTCGACGGGCGTTCCGCGATAAACATCCAGGGCGACAGCAGCGGCGCCGGACTTGATTGCCGCGGTGATGACCTTGTTCAGCTCACCATCCGGATAGGGCCATCCGGCTCTCGTCAGTTCAGCATCATCAATTGCGATCACGGCGGTTGTCGGCGCGCTCTCGAGGTGGCCGCTGCGAAGCCTGAGGAACTGATCGTAGGCAGCAAGTTCCAGAAATTCCAGGCCGCCAAGGGCGCGAATTGCGAGAACGGCAAACACCACGGCTGCCGCAAGGGCGGCCGTGAGCCTGATCGAGACGCGCTCGCCGCCCGGGGCGGTTCTGGTGCTGGAGCCATTGCCGGTCATGATTGTGCTGCTCAGGCCAGACCTTCAGCCAGATCTTCCAGGCCGTCCCGGTCGGTTATTGTGATGGCGCCCTGCTTGAGCTCGATCAGTTCGTCTTTGACCAACTCCCTGAGCTGGCGGTTTACGCTCTCGCGCGTTGCATTGAGCATCGCGCCGAGTTCGGACTGGTTGACCGGCAGGGCGACGTGTTCGGCTTCGCCGTCGTCAGCGCCGTAGTGCTCGGCAAATGAGACAAGCTTGCGGGCCAGCCGGATTTTCAGCTCGTAGAACGCGGTATCCTCAATCTGGTCCGTCGTGTTGCGGAGGCGCTTGCACAGGACCCCGAGAAGTTCCATCGCCAGCTGCTGGCGGTCTTCCAGAAGCGGCAGGAAATGGCGGCGCTCAAGCACCAGGATCTCGGTCTTTTCCAGCGCCTTGGCGTCAGCGGTCCGGTCTTCGCCGTCAATAAAGGCGATTTCCCCCAGCACGTCTCCGGAATGGATGATGTTCAGCACAAGTTCCTTGCCCTCGATGGATGTCGAGCCGATCACCACGCGTCCGTCTATGACCACGGCCATGCTGTCACCGGGATCGCCTTTCCTGAAAATCAGTTCGCCAGGCTCCAGCTCACGCGTGCGGGAGTAGCGTGCAAGACGGTCGAGTTCATCATCCGACAGCGCCTGCAGCAGGATGTGATTGCGCAGGAGATTGCGTTTTTCTTCTGGACTGAAGTCTCTCATGGCAGCGTCGCTCTCTGTTTCTCCTTGTTACGACCGCCGATCCCTAGCGCGTACACACTATGCCCTTCTTAAATCAGGCACCAATGATCTGGATCACACTTCCAGAGGGCACATTCGCATCGATTCGGAGCCGGTGCCAACCTGGCCCGGGTCGCATCATGTGGGAAATCTCACACTCAGCACTGGAGTGGGCTTCTAATATTGGAGCAAAATCAGGGCGATAATACACGCAGCGCGCGGAGCGCGCTTGCGGAAGCACGTCTCTACAGTTAACTTTCCCGTCCCATCTGCAAATGTCGAAAGGTGCATATAATGAAGAAGACGCTTCTTGGAGTTTCCGTTATCGGCCTGGCAGCGGCCGTTGGTCTGAGTGCGGCCGTCGCCGGCGATCCTGCTGTTGACCGCCAGACCATGATGAAGAACGTTGGCGCTTCCATGCGCGTTGCAGCCGGCATGGTCAGGGGGAAAATTCCATTTGACGCCTTGGTGGCCGAGATGGCCATGCGCACGATGAACTCCACGGCGCTCGGGTACCCCGCCATGTTCCCGCAAGGTTCAGAATCAGGAGCTGACACAGAGGCTGGGCCGGGAATCTGGAGTGACGCTGCCGGCTTCGCGGCCGCTTCCGATGCTTTCGCCGATGCCAGCGGCAAGGCTGCAGAAGCTGCCAAGGGCGGCGCGGATTCCTTCAAGGGCGCATTTGGCGCTGTGGCCAAGAACTGTAAGGCCTGCCACGAGAAATTTCGCGTGAAGAAGAACTAGCTTTGTTCACTAACCGGGGCGCCGTTCCCCAGCACAGGGGAACGGCTGTGACCGGCGTCACAGCATGGTGGTCTGAGGCGCGGTATGGTGCAACAAACCCGTAAGATGGAAACAAAGCTATGACCCGATCTGCACACCTCTTCATACTTGCTTTGATGTCCTCAGCCGCGTTCACGCTTCCGGTCACGGCGGCGTCAGCGCAGAGCTCAGAACCGGCGGCCGCCGAGGTCACGCCCGTCAAAGCACCGTCCGACCCGCTCGCCAAAGCGGCTTTCGACGTTCTCCGGAAACACTGCGCGCGCTGCCACCAGGCAGGTGAGCTTGAAGGTCGCGACAAGGTTGCGAGCAATTTCGGCAATGTCCTCAACATGGAGGATATGGCCAATGACACGCGTTTTGTCCTCGCGGGCAATCCTGACGCTTCCGAATTGATAAAGCGGACGGCCGATCCCGTTCGCGCCGATATGCCGTATGACGTGCGCAATGCAGAGCTTACGGGTGAGGATTCCGGCTACCCCACGCCGACGGAGCAGGAGATCGCCGCCCTGCGCGACTGGGTGACCTCGCTTGGCGAGACCCAGACGGCATCGTGCAGCCCGGACAAGTTCATGAGCCATGACGCGGTGGTGGAAACCATCGCCGAGGACTTGAACAACCGTCCGGACCATCTGGTGAAGGGAACACGCTACATCACGCTGAGCCATCTGGCCAACATCTGCACCGATGAGAAGAAGATGAATGTCTTCCGGCAGGCGGTCGTCAAGCTGCTCAACAGCCTGAGCCGCAACTCGGATGTTGTCCGGTTGGAGACTGTCGACGAGGCCGGCACGATCATCCGCTTCCATATCGCAGACCTGCTCTGGAGCGAGGCGGACTGGAACCTTCTGCTGGCCAACTACCCGTATGCGGTTAAGCCGGAATCGAAGATGTTCTCCTTCCTGCAGACATCGACCAATTCCGAGCTGCCTTACGTGCGCGGCGACTGGTTTGCATTTGCGGCATCGCGCCCGAAGCTCTACCACGCGCTGCTAAAGCTGCCGGACAGCTTCCAGGAACTGCAGAAACAGTTCGGCCTCAACATCGAAGCCAATCTGAAGGGCTTCCTGGCTGAACGCGCCGGTTTCCAGAAATCCGGCGTCAGCCAGAACAACCGCCTGATCGAGCGGCACACCATACCGACCGGTGTGTTCTGGACGTCTTATGATTTTGCCGGCAACCGCGAGAAGCAGAGCCTGTTCGAGTTCCCGCTCGGTCCGGGCGGTGAAAGTGGGTTTGACGCTGACGGCGGCGAATCCATCTTCTCCCTGCCCAACGGTTTCCACGCCTATTACCTGAACGAAGCCAACGGCAAGCGTCTGGACAAGGGCCCGACGGAAATCGTCCGGGACATCTCGCGCAAGGACTTCGCGGTGACCAACGGCATCTCCTGCTTTGGCTGCCACGATCAGGGCATCCGCTACAACAAGGATGATATCCGCGAGCATGTCCTGGCCAACCGGTCATTCCCCAAGCAGGTGCGCGACGAGGTCAAGGCCCTCTATCCGACGGCCGAAGCCATGAAGCGCAGGCTTGACGAAGACCAGGTGGCCTGGGCCAACGCCATGAAGCGGGCAGGTCTCGATCCCAACCTCACGCTGAACAAGGTGGAGATGATCAACGCTCTTTCCGACCAGTATGAGCGCCAGGATCTGACCATGCGCACAGCAGCGGCGGAGTTTGGTATGTCCACCGAAGAGTTCTCGACAGAGCTCGGCAATGCCGGCGGCGAGGCATTCGCCCTGAAGCGGCGGCTTGAGCAGGGCCTGGTTCCCCGCGATCATTTCGAGGTTGTCTACTCCAAGATCGTGCCGATGATCTCGGACAACGAGGTGCTGGCCATTTCCGGCGCCACGGAGCCAGCCGAACCCAGCGGCAGTGCGGAAACCAAGCCGGCTGAAGAGGGCAAGAAGCCGGTTGTCGCCGACAAGGTGAGCAAGAAGGAGCGCATCAGCTCTGGGTCTTTCCACCTGATCCTGTTCTCCGACAAGTCCTTCTACAAGGTGAAGGACCACGCCGTCTTCAGTGTGAAGACCGAAGTGGACTGCTTCCTTACCCTGATCAATGTCGACAAGAAGAACAAGGCGACGGTGATCTTCCCGAACCGGTTCCAGAAGGACAACTTCCTGAAGGCCGGCAAAGCGCTCGACTTCCCCGGACCGAGTGCGGGCTTCAAGTTCCTGCTTCGTGATCCGGGCGTGGAGAAGGTCATTGCGACCTGCAGCCAGGACAAGAATGCCGATCCCGGCGTGAAACACGACTTCGCCAAGAGCGCCTTCACCGATCTCGGCGACTACCGCAAGTTCTCCACCCGCGCGATCATCGTCGTGCCGGATGGTGCGGGCAAGAAAGAGAAGGTGAAGAAGGAAGAAAAAAAGATCGTGAAGAAGCAGCTCGCTGCGCGCACCGCGATCAAGTTCGAAGTCCACTAGGCCTCGAACCTCACAACCCTCAGTGCCCGGGACCTGTCGGCTCAGTCCGACAAGGTCCCGGTTGCTCTTTCGGTCTCACTGAGGCTCAGAAGCCGGATCAGGACAGCAGCCAGCCGCCGTCGACGTCGATCGTTGTGCCGGTAATGAAGTCGTTCTGCACGGCGAACACGACGGCCTGTGCCACTTCGTCGGCCGTTCCGGGCCGCTCGATAAGATGGCCCGCCGTGGTCTTGGCATAGTGGGCTTTGCGCTCGTCGCCCTGAAGGGGCACCATCGGCGTGTCGATCTGGCCCGGAGAGACGACATTGATCCGGCGCGGTGCCAGCTCAGGCGCGATGGCCCGGGACAATTGCTCGACCGCACCGCCGACGGAGCCGAGGGCGACCTGTCCTGGCTTGGTGTTGCGGGCAGGGGCACCGCTGACCAGCACGATGGCGCCATGGTCGGGAAGGTGATGGGCGCCATAGCGCACCACGTTGGCATATCCCCACAACTTGGCAAACGAGCCCTGGTATCCGTCCATGTCCATCTCCAGGAACGGGCCGATCGCCCGCGATCCGCCGGTCGCAGCGCTGATCAGGATGTCGAACGGGGCGACCTCTTCAAAGAGCGCCTGCACGGCATCGCGGTCGAGCGCGTCGCATTTGCGCAGTTCGATCCCAGCGGGGACATCTCCTGCTTTGCCTGGATCACGGCTGATCGCCACCACCTCTGCGCCGAGTGCCGCCAGCTGCTTCGCAGCTGCCAGACCGATGCCTGAGGTGCCGCCGAAAATGATTGCCTTCTTGCCTGAAACGTCCATGCCAAATGCCTCCTGATAGCGGGGTGAGTTGTCGGGTCCGCTTTTAGAGCAAGAGGCTGCAACTGCAAAGCGCGGCGGTGCAGCCAGATTCAATCCTGGCAAAGCGCACCGGCGTCCGGTTCCCAGTTGGCAAGGTCGAAGCGCCCAACCTGCTCGGCCAGCTGCCGGAACAGGTTGTGGAACTCATCGCGCTCGATCGAGACCTGCTGGATGTGGCGCTCCCCGGCCTCGCGGTTGAACGCCTTGCGCGAATGCAGGACGCGCTGGTTGTCGAATATCGCCATCTCACCCGGCTGAAAGAGATGCTCGAAGACACGGTGCGGGGCATAGAGTTCCGATGAGAACGCGCGCAATGCCCGGTAGGCGTCTTCCACCTGGTCAATGGGCAGGTCCACCGGCGGCAGCGTCCGGTCCGCCATGCGCACGCCGCGCACCACGCCCGAGCTGTCGGTTGCGATCAGTTTGCATCTCGTCCTGAAGCGTTCCAGCTTGTTGCGTTCGGCCGCAAGCACCATCGGTGTCGATCTCAGAAACGCGAACGCCTCCGGATTGTTCACCCGAAGATCTTCCGCCGCCGCGATGCCGTCGACAAAGGTAGAAACCCCGCCGCCGGACGGGTCAGGCTTGAGGCAGTGAAACAGCATGATGCCGAGCGCCGCATGGCGGAAGCCTTCATCGGTATGGGGGGCAAGTGTGTTGGACGCGGTAGCCCCTATATTGGCGCGCACGCCCTGGCGGTCGGCGGGCAGCGAGCGGATATCGAAAAGGGAACCGTGATGTGTCCGCCGGACAGGGCCGAAGTACTTTGCAATCTCCATGACCGTGCCAGGCACGGCCTCTACATCCCGCACCAGTGCCAGGCCGCGGTCGCGTACACGGCAGAATATCTCCAGGCGGGGCGTAGGCTCAGCAAGAGCTGAAGCGTCGAACCACTCGAACTCTTCGGCATCCTCGCGCAGCCATGGCACCGGCCTCGGCTGGCGGGTCCGCCGTGCCTGCTCCGACAGACAGTTATCCCTCAGGAAGGAAAGGGAGTGACGCGTCCTGCTGTCATCATGAGCCCAGACGACTGTCAGGACTCCCTGATCCGCCACGATAGAGGATACAGAAAGAGAGGCCGGCTCTTCCGGCAGCAAATAGTCACCGTTATGAGCCTGCTCGGGTCTGCCCAGCGCGGGAAAGTACATGGCGTGACGCAGCCAGATATAGGGAAAGGCGCTCGTGTGACCGTCAGCCCAGCGGACGTATAATTGTCGCTTGCGGTCGTCGTAAATAATTGATTCAAAATTGTATTCTGAAGTCCAATTGCTCAGCTCGGGTTCGGCCATATCCCGCCTGCTCCGCTACATATCCCGGTACGGCGAGTATGGCATGCCCCTGGGCCGGCCTCTTTCGCAAAATTCTCACCCCTTCCGCATCGGTCTCCCTCCATATGCGGCGAGCCGGCCCTCAGCTTACCTTCGCCGGGGACGGAGGAGGTGTGGCGCCTGGCGCACCGACGTTTATGGCGTTTCCCCGGCCGCCATGCCTTGTGACGAGAGCAGCCTGGTCCTTCTTCGCAAGCCCATCCATGGCTTCAGGATCGCAAATTTGCCGGAGTTCTGCCTCCATGCGATCCAGCACGGCGGAATGATCGGCGTTGGCGGCCAGGTCCGACGTCTCTTCCGGATCGTTTTCCAGGTCGAACAGCTCGGGCGGATAGCCGACATAATAGTGCAGCTTCCATCTTCCCTTGCGCAGCATGTAACCTCCGGCATTGGATCCCACCGCATGGTATTCGCTGAAGGCAGGACGTTCAGGTTCATCGGCCGCGGCCGCTAGACTGTGGAGCGAGCGGCCGGGACGCTCTTCCATCTCGCTGTCAAACCCAAGCCCGGCACTGTCCAGTATTGTCGGGAAGAGATCGACCAGGGAAATCGGCGTTCGGCAGACGCTTTTCTCAACATCCGGACCCGCGATCAGCATGGGGATCGCCGTGGACTCCTGGTACAGGTTGGATTTTCCCCAGAGCCCACGTGCGCCCACATTGTCTCCGTGGTCGCTCGTGTAGATCACTCGTGTGGTTTCCACCAAACCGGTCTTCTGCAGGGCATCGAGCACGCGGCCGACGTTGTGGTCCACCCAAGAGCATAATGCGTGATAGGCGGTGATCGCAGCCCTGCGCTCTGCTTCATCGACAAACTGTTCGTCGTGGGGCCAGAACGCGTTGTGATCGGCGACCCACGGATGATGGGGATGCCCGTCCGACGGCAGCAGCTTGGAGGGCGG
>JBCCEL010000070.1:0-20217 GCA_039030315.1 Pseudomonadota bacterium | reverse complement strand
TTCTGAAGAAGGCCGGCGAGATCAGGTCCCCGCTGGACCTCTGCAATTTGAAGCTGTTGCACGAGGACGATGACGGCTGGCTCTGGAAGCACTGGTTTGCCGCCGCCGGTGTTCCGGATGTACACATGCCGCCTTTCCCGGGTCCCCTTTCAACAGCTCTGGCCATTGAGGCCGCCGCGGCCGGGCAGGGCTTGGCTCTGCTCTCCGATGATCTTGCTGAACGGGATCTCAACGAAGGTCGGCTGGTAAAGTTCAGCTCATTCGGCATGAGCTTCGGCGCCTATTATCTGGTCTATCTCAAAAGCGCCCTGCGCCAGCGCGCGGTGGCGACATTCCGCTCGTGGCTGCTGAAACGCAGCGAGGAATTCCGCCGGGCGGTGTGACAATTGCACTTTTGCTGCCACAATGGGCATGCAAGATTGCGGAAAACAAGAAGCGTCGCAAACCCTCGCGAGGTGGTGCCATGACGACAGGTCTGTTCAGGTGTGTTGCGGTTTGCCTGCTGGCGCTCTGTGGAGCGATCCTTTCGTCCGGGCAGGCTCTGGCCGAGCGCCGCATCGCGCTTGTGATCGGGAATTCCGCCTATCAGCACACGACGACCCTGCTCAATCCGAGCAATGATGCAGAGGATGTCGCCGCCAAGCTCAGACGGCTCCAGTTCGATGTCATCACCGGCAACGACCTCACCGGCGATGAGTTTTCACAGCTTGTCGTCGAGTTTGCCCAGCGCCTGCAGGGCGCTGACGTGGCGCTGTTGTTCTATGCCGGCCACGGCATCCAGTTCCGCGACACGAACTACCTCGTGCCGATCGATGCGAGACTGAACAATCAGTTTTCTCTGAAGCGCGAGGCCATCGCCCTCGATGATATTCTGGAGCAGATGGAAAGCCTGGTGCCGACAAACCTGGTGTTTCTGGATGCCTGCCGCAATAACCCGCTGACTGACGTGCTGCAGAAGAGCATCAAGTCGACGGGGCGCAGCGCGACCCTGGCGCGCGGTCTTGCCAAGGTCGATTCGCGCGGCAACGAGACACTGATCACCTTCGCTGCAGCGCCTGGAGCAATCGCCGCTGATGGCAAGGGACGCAATTCGCCCTTCACCAGGGCGCTGCTCAAGCATATCGACACCCCCGGCGTGGAAATCGAGGTGATGCTGAAGCGGGTCACCAAGGAAGTCCGATCTGCGACCAGAGAACAGCAACGGCCTGAGCGCCTGTCGCGCCTGACACGTGAGTTCTATTTCAACGGGCGCACGGGCGGCGGAAAGACCGACGTGGCGGTCACGTCGCCGACCGAGCCGGCCGCGCCCGCGCCTCAACCGAAACCGCAGGTGAACAAACAGCTGATCGAGCTGACCTTCTGGAACTCGATAAAGGACAGCAAGGACGAGCAGGACTATCAGGACTACATCTCGAAATTCCCGGGTGGGGCGTTTTCCGATCTCGCCATGCGGCGGATCGCCAGGCTGCAGGACGCCAAGACGCGCAGCGGCAGCGGAGGTGGAGGCTGGACACCGCCGCAACCGCCTGCTCCGCAGCCGGCTCCCCCACCCCCCGTCCGGCGGGTCGAGCCCGGCTTCAACTGCGCCTATGCCCGCCATCCCACCGAAATTGCGATCTGCAACTCCAACAGGCTCGCCCGCTACGACCTGACCATCAACCAGGTCTACGCCAGACTCTCCGGCCGTCTGAACCGCAGCAACCGCAGGCGGCTGTCCCGTAACCAGAAGCGCTGGCTCAGGAAGCGGAACCGGTGCGGGCGTAATGTCGGCTGCATCGAACGCGCCTACCGGACCCGCATCAACGTCCTCAGGGCATTTGCCGGTGGCTGACCGTCTCGCCGCGAGGATAGGCGGTCTGTTCATCCCTTTAAGTCTTGTTTCGGCGGCGCACTCGGAGGCGGTTGCGGCGCCGTGCGGGAACCCGGCCCTGGTGACCATTGATATCGGTCACACGCCGAAGAGGGGCGGAGCCACGAGCGCGCGCGGCGTTCCCGAATATGTCTTCAACAAGCGGCTTGCCGGCTTTCTCGCCCGGCGGCTGGACCGGACGCCTGGATTTCAAACGCGGGTTCTGAATCCATCAGGCCGAAACATATCGTTGCGGCGGCGGGCAGACGAGATTGCAGGCGTCCGGACCGGTGTGCTGCTCTCAATCCACCACGACTCCGCTCAGCTGCGCTACTTCAGCAAATGGACCTACAAGGGCCGAAAGCGCCGCTACTCCGACAAATTCAGCGGCCATTCGCTCTTTGTCTCGAGCCGTTCGGCAAAGTACCGCGCCAGCCAGTCGCTGGGGAGCGAGATCGGCCGAGCGCTCCGCGGCGCCGGCCTGACGCCAACACTGCATCACGCCGAACCCATCAAGGGTGAAAACCGGCCGCTGCTCGACGCCCGTCTCGGTCTCTACGACTTCGCCGGCTTGCGTGTTCTCAGATCAGCAAGGGTACCGGCGGTGCTGATCGAGGCCGGCATGATCGTCAACCGGCAGGACGAACTCGTGCTCGGCACCGAACGCTTCATCGGCAGGTTCACAGGCGCTGTCGTCTCCGGCCTCAAGCGGTTCTGCAACGTCAAGGGCTGAAGTCAGCCGTCGATCAGCTCGGTTTCGGCAATCTCGATCCCGAAACCGGAAAGCCCCACATAGGTCCGGTCGCGCGAAGCCAGAAGCTTGATCGACTTGACCTGCAGGTCGCGGAGAATCTGCGCGCCAAGCCCGATGTCGCGCCACACTTCTTCCCGGGCGGCGCCTGAATCGGTGCCCTCCGCCGACAGCCCCTCTCCGAGATGGGCGCCGGGCACACCGGCAGCGCCGACCCGCAGATAGATCAGGACACCGCGCCCCTCCCGGTCGAACCAGTCATACATGTGCTCAAGCGTTGCCCGGTCTCCGAGGGCATCCTCAAGGACGTCCTCCCGGTGCAGCCTGGCGGGGATCGCTGTCCCGTCAGAAATGTCACCGCAGATCACGGCCAGATGTTCATTGCTGTCGAACGGTGTCCGGTAGGAGATGGCCGTGGCCATCCCGATCCGCGTCTTGATATCGAAGGAGTTGACCCGCTCCACCAGTTTCTCGCGAAGCTGGCGGTACTCGATCAGATCCGCAACGGAGATGATCTTCAGACCGTGCTCACGGGCAAACGAGAAGACCTGTTCGCCCTTCTTCACCGTACCGTCGTCATTCACAAGTTCGGCGATCACGCCTATGGGCGGAAGGTTGGCGAGCTTGGACAGGTCGACAGCAGCCTCGGTATGACCTGAACGCATCAGGACGCCACCTCTCTTGGCGATCAGGGGGAACATATGGCCGGGGCGAACAAAATCGCTCGCCTGGACATTGCCGTTGGCAAGCGCCCGTGCGGTACTTGTGCGCTCGGCTGCGGAAATGCCGGTTGTCAGCCCTTCCCGATAATCGACCGATACGGTGAAGGCCGTGCTCATGGGCGCGTCATTGTCGGCCACCATGGGCATCAGGTTAAGGCGCCGCGCCTCGTCCCGCGGCATGGGCACACATACGATGCCGGTGGTGTGCCGGACAATAAAGCCCATCTGCTCCGGCGTGACCTTGCTGGCTGCAACGATCAGATCGCCCTCGTTCTCCCGGTCGTCATCATCAACCACGACCACCATCTCGCCGCCGGCGATTGCGGCGACCGCATCCTCGACAGGATCCAGAACCGATGCGTCTTCACTACTCATATCACCGCCACCCATGCCTATCGATCGTTACGCAAAGCCGCCGTTCTGCGCGGCCACCATGCAGAACAGCATGGGGATCGACAGCAGCGTGTTGGTCCGCGAGAACAGCATTGCGGTTCTGGCCGACGCAGCCTTCTCGTCCGCGCTCGCCTCGACCATGCCGAGCGCCTTGCGCTGGTTCGGCCAGATCACGATCCAAACGTTGAACCACATGATGAGACCGAGCCACATCCCAAGTCCAATAGGTGTGCTCGCACCTTCGTCGCTCAAGCCCAGCACCAGCCCGTCCACCAGATAGCCATTCATGCCTGCCAGGATGATCCCGGTGACCATGGTGGCCATGGCGCCCCAACGGAACCACCACAGCGCCGCCGGCGCGATAACCTTGCCTATGGCCGGCCTCTGCTCGTCGGGGATCCGGGGCATGCTCGGGATCTGCACGAAGTTGAAGTACCACAACAGGCCGATCCACATGACGCCGCTCACCACGTGCAGCCAGCGGAAAAGAAAAGCGAACCAGGCGTGATCGAACGTGAAGCCTACGCCTGTCAGCAACCGCACCAGAACGAATAAGACGATGGTGAGCACAATTCCAGCAATGACGGTCTTCTGGAGATCCTGCAGAATGCTGGCCATGATCCGATCCTTGCGTTCAACCTGCGCTGGCGCCGGCGGTGCCGCCGCGCCGGAGGGTCTTAGAGGCAAGCGCGCGCCTGTGCAACACGCTCGGTCTCAGACTTCGACAACGCCGACATAAGGAAGCTCGCGGAAGGAATGCGCCATGTCCATGCCGTAGCCGACCACAAACAGGTCAGGTGTGCTGAAGCCAAGATAGTCGGCTTCGATGTCGGCGGCACGTTTTCCGGGCTTGTCCAGGAACACACAGGTTTTCACCTCCGCCGCGCCGCGCGCGACGATCAGATCCTTGGCAAACGCGACCGTCCGGCCCGACTCTAGAATATCATCGATGATAATGACCGGCCGGTCCCGGACTGTAGATTCTATGTCCCGCAGGATCTGCACCTGGCCTGAGGACTGAAGGTTCTTGCCATAGCTGGCGAGCATCATGAAGTCCATTTCGAGGCGCACATCCTGCTTGTAAAGCGCGCGCAGGAGATCGGCCGTGAAGATGAAGCTGCCCTTGAGGACCGCGACGATCAGCAGGTCACTGTAGTTGGCATCGGCGATTGCCGCCGCGATGGCGTCAACCCGTTCGGCAATGTCGTGCTCATTGTAGAGCACCCTGATCGTGTGGCCGCCTATCTGGCGCCTGTCGCCGGTATTCATTTGCCTGTCTTTCTTGTCTTACAGCGGCCAGAAGAAAAGGATCGCCGGCACCCCGATGGCCACAACCAGGATCTCCAGGGGAAGTCCCATACGCCAATAGTCCCCGAAACGATAGCCGCCCGGGCCCATGATGATCGTGTTGTTCTTGTGCCCGATTGGCGTGAGGAAGGCGCAGGATGCTGCAACTGCCACGGCCATCAGAAACGGATCCGGATTGACGCCGAGCTTGCCGGCGACATCGACCGCAATGGGTGCGGCGATCAGTGCGGTGGCCACATTGTTCAGGACATCCGACAGGGTCATGGTCACAATCATCAGGATCGTCAGCACGACGATGGGCGAATAGCCCGCGGTCCACTCAACGATCTGCCTGGCGATCAGAGCGGTGCCGCCGGAGGCTTCCAGCGCCGCACCTATGGGAATAAGCGATCCCAGCAGGATGATCACCGGCCATTCGACGCTGTCGTAAATCTGGCTGAGCGGAACAATCCTCAGGATGACGTAAAGCGCGACGCAGGCCGCTAGTGCAACCGGCAGGTAGAGCCAGCCCAGGCTCGCCGTGACGATCGCCGCGGCGAACAGGCCGACCGCGAGCCAGGCCTTGTCTCTCTGAGCGACGCTCAAGCCGCGCTCGGCCAACGGCAGGCAGCCGAGCCACGGGACGGTCTCATCGAGATCTTCCTCGCGGCCCAGCAGCAGCAGGATATCCCCCGGGCGGATTGTCAGATGGCGCACCCGGTCGCGGAAGCGCTTGCCCTGGCGCGAGACCCCCAGGAGCGTGGTGTTGCGGCGATACAGAAGCCGTAGATCCATGGCCGAGCGTCCCGCAATTCTGGCGGTATCCGGGACAACCACCTCAACCATGGACAACGTTCCCGCCAGGGGTCCGGAATGCTTGTGTGCACCGGCATATTGCAGTCCGGCGGCCCCGACAAAACCTTCAATGGCAGCCGGACCGGCTTCAAGAACAAGCACATCGCCCTTGCGGATCGTCTCCCCGGCCGCAAATCCCCTGAGCCGGACGCCGCGCCTGGCCAGGCCGAGAATAGTCACGTCATTCTCATCCGCCAGCTCATAGAGATCGCGGACTGTCTGGCCGATGCAGGCCGATTTTTCCGGCACGCTTGCCTCTGCGACATAGCCCTCAAGATCCGCAAGTTCCTGGGCCGTATTGTGGGTACTGCGTTCCGCAGGCAGAAGGCGCCAGCCGATCAGCGCGATGTAAATCACGCCGATAACGGCAACCGTGAGACCGACGGGCGCGAAGTCAAACATCCCGAACGGGCTGCCGAGAGCATCCTGCCTGAACTGGCCGATGACGATGTTCGGCGGAGTGCCGATCAGGGTGATCATCCCACCCAGGATCGAGGCAAACGAGAGAGGCATCAGGGTGAGGGCCGGCGAGCGCTTGGCCCGCTGAGCGGCCTGCATGTCGACAGGCATGAGCAGGGCGAGTGCCGCCACATTGTTCATGACGGCGGACAAAGCCGCGGAAAGGGCGGACATCACACTGATATGCGCCGCAAGTGACCGGCTCGCGTCAATCAGATGCCGGGTGATGAGTTCAATTGCGCCGGACGCGAACAGGCCCCGGGAAACGATCAGGACCAGGGCGATGATCACGGTTGCCGGATGCCCGAAGCCGGAGAAAGCCTGTTCCTTCGGGACAACACCGGCGACAAGGGCCACCGCCAGGGCGCTGAAGGCGACGAGGTCGTAACGGAACTTGCCCCAGATCAGTAGCGCAAAAATGCCGATCAGGAGGGCGAACAGGATGGATTGATCGAACGACATGGCGGCTAGGATAACGGCAGGTCCGAAAACGGCCAAGTCTCATGAGGTCCAATCCCGGGCATTGCCCCGGTCGGATCAGTCTAGCACCACATTCAGGCTGCGCAGAGGCGGACACCTTTGCTGCCATCATTGCCGTTCAGAAACTCGATGCCTTTGGCCGTGAACGCCTCGTCAATCTTGGAAAGATTGCGTGCGTGAGGTTTCCGCCGCCCCGACTCATAGTCCTTGATAGTACTCAGCCCAAGACCTGCCGCATCCGCCAGATCTGTCTGCGACCATGACAGGAGAGCCCTCGCAGCTTTACTTTGGTTCGGCGTGAATATGTTTGCTATCACTTTTTGTCTTCCTCAGCAGAACGCTCACAATTCCGTGATCACCTGACCGGAAAGGCTCGGATGTGCATGTAATTCCACATGTTTTCCCAGCCGCACCAAATCAGGAATTTCTCCGGCTCCCCGGATACCGCCACCATTAGCCCGATTAGCACGCAAGGCAAGCGGCGTTTTCGCCGATGTCAACTGCATGGATGCAGCCACATTTTAGTCGGGTATTCCGACCTCAGGTCGGCGCCGGATCGGCCTGCGCGGATTTCCAGTCCGGCTTGAAACCGAGCACACGGGAGTCATCGGTCAGACCCGGATTGAAGAGGTGATTGTGCCAGTAGGTGGCCTGCCACGCCGTACTTTCACGTGAAAATTCCCGTACAGAGCACAACATGCGGTAGCGCTGACTGTACTGGCTGAACTCCAGCAGACAGTCACCGGATGGCAACAGCGTCTCGGCAACCGAGGAATTTGCCGGGAACAGAGCGGTCAGTTCGTCACTGAATTTCCGCGACTTCTGAAAGTGGGTGCCTTGAAGATATTGCAGGCCCTTTTCGTAGACCTGTGCCGGATCATTGGTCTTCTGCACCTGGAATCTGAAAAAGTCTGTGCTTTCATGAGGCTTTTTGCGGACAATCAACACAGTCGTCGCCGCGCTGACCTCTTCACCCTGGGGCAGGAGCACCCGGGGCCTCATTCCCTCAGTCGGGCGCCCGCCGCCGGAGCGCATGGCCACCTGACGGATGCGGCATTGCCAGGCCAGAAAGTGATCGCGAATCTTCTCGTCCGGCGGTGCCAAGGTCATGATCTTCCTAGAAAGCAGGCAAGCTGAGCATATAGGCGTAGCCAGCCACCACGGAACCGGTC
Source organism: Pseudomonadota bacterium (assembly GCA_039030315.1). Taxonomy (GTDB): domain Bacteria; phylum Pseudomonadota; class Alphaproteobacteria; order Rhizobiales; family CAJQND01; genus JAAEUE01. The sequence goes on along the minus strand of JBCCEL010000070.1, from coordinate 12,249 downwards.
ACACCGAGCGCGATGTAGAGCATAAAGACGGGCTTGCGGACAAGGGCATAGACGGCGATTGCGGCCGGCACAGACGAGACCGCGCCCGCAGTCATGAAAGCAAGGCCGGCGCCGGGGGTCATGCCAAGCTTCATCAGGCCCGCAACGAGCGGGATGGCGGCGTAGCCGTTGAGGTAGGAGGGCATGCCGACAATGGCCGCGACAATGATGGCGAAGCTGTTCTCTGCACCAACCGCTGAGGCAATGAGACTGGAGGGAATGTAGGCCACCATAAGGCTTTCCAGGAAGAAGGCCAGCAGAAGCCATTTGCCCAGAAACCAGCCATTGCTTTTGATTTCGCCCAGGAAAGCGCCGACGCGGTTGTCCTCCCTCCAGAACGCCCATGTCACCTCCGACGAAGGCTTGCTGCCGCAGCACGATCCGCAGGCGGTAGATTGCAAGAGGACGTTCTGCAGGTACCCGGCTCTCTGGACCGCCAGCGTCGCAAAGCCCGCGAAGAGGCCGAGCGCGACCGCCGCGATGGTCTTCGCGATCGCAAAGTTCAGGCTGATGCCCGCCGCCGTCAGGATGAACATCTCCGGATCCATGATGGGTGAGGCAATCCAGAACGCCATCACGGCCGGAAGCGGAACACCAGCCGCCAGCAGCGCCGCGATCAGTGGAATGACACCGCACGAGCAGAACGGCGAAAGCGCGCCCATCAGGGCCGCCGCCACGACCGACAAAGCCAGGTTGCCGGAGAACGCCCTGGCGATCAGGCTGTCGAGGCCGCTTGCCTTCGCATAGCCGGCGAACAGGATGGCCAGCGCGAAGAACGGAGCGATGTACAGCGCGGCATCCAGAGTAAACCGGACGCTCGTTGAAGCCTGTGAAGGATCAAGAACAAGCAGAACGAGCAACATGGCCGCGAGCGCAAGGACAACCTTGTCGAACAACAGGCCTGACCACTTTTCTCCAAGGCCTGCATTCTTCAGGGTCTCAACCAGATATGTCATCTCTGTAATCCTGGAATTATCGAACTGTGGGTTTAAAAAATTTTTAGGCGGCTTCGTCGTCTGATTTCAGGGCAACACCAGAACAGCAGTTTTCGGTCAGCATCCGCACCAGCGCATCGATGCGCGCAAAGTTCGGTGTGCAGGACAGCGTGCGGCCATGCCGTGTCTGCTCGATCAGGCCGCCGGAAACCAGCTGCGCCACGTGATGGGAAAGCGTTGAAGCCGGAATACCGAGATGATCCTGCAGGGCACCGACAGGCAACCCGTCCGGACCCGCCTGCACGAGCACTCTGACGATCTCGAGCCGGTTGGGGTGCCCGAGCTTCTCCAGGCTTTTGGCTGCTTCCTTGATGTCCATGCTGCCGGACTACATCACGGCAGGCATGTTGTCAACGATATTTCCAGAATTTTCGAATTATTTTACAGGGCCGTCAGAGCCTCGATCTCCGTAGCCATCTTGTTCTGATACGCAAACAGTGCCGGTCCGCCGCCGGTATGGATGAACAGGACCTTTGAGCCCGGCCGGATCTCACCTGTCCGCACAAAATCAATGAGGCCCGCCATCGTCCGGCCGGTATAGACCGGATCGAGCAGCAGGGCCTCGTGGCGGGCGGCCATGGTCACCGCTTCTGCAACCTGCGGGTTCATGCGGCCATAGCCTGGCGCCAGGACCGCATCGGAGACGCTGACATCTTCTGATCTGAGCGAATACTCACTGCCTAAAAGGTCAAGGATCTCCGTGGCCCGGCGCTGAACCCGCACCCGTTGCTGCCCGGCGTCCCGCCTGACGCAGACCCCCATGACCGGCACATCCCAGCCGCAGGCCCGCGCCCCTGCCAGGAAACCCGCATGGGTGAGAGCGCTCCCGGACGGGATGACCACGACATCGGGCCTCTCGCCTGTACCGTTGTCGAACTGCTTCAGACACTCCGCCGCGCAGGAGGCATATCCAAGTCCGCCATAGGGCGGGTGGTCGATGCCCAGATGAATGACATAAGGCTTGCGGCCTTCCCCGCGCAGCCGCTCTGCATGCCGGTCGAGTTCGGCATCCGCGGCGGCTTCGTTTTCACCCTCGGCAAAATAGTGGATGGTTGCCCCGAGCAGCTGGTCCAGCAGGATGTTGCCCGAGTTCCGGTACAGGGCATCGGTGTCCGGCACCCGTTCCTCAAGCTGCACTTCCGATTTCATGCCAAGGGTGTTTGCGGCAGCCACGGTCGTCCTCACGAAGTTCGACTGCAGCGCTCCGGTGATCAGAACCGTATCCGCGTTCTGCGCGACCGCCGGGCCAAGATAGTATTCCAGCTGGCGGACCTTGTTGCCGCCGAACGCCAGGCCGTTGCAGTCATCCCGTTTCGCCCAGAGGCTCAAGCCGAGGGTTTCGCCGAGGCGCGGAAGAAAATCGATGGGCGTCGGATGATGTCCGAGCCGGACATGGGGATGCCTGCTCAATCCGGGGAGACGGTCTTCATGGGTCATGGCAACAGATGGTCAATTGGAGGAAAGCCGGTAAATGCTCCTCCGTCCGGTTGCTTTGCAAGTGCTATCTTGCCACAAGGCTGCACAACCGGGGCAGACACGCTTTCATGAGCATCGGCAAACAACAGGTCCTCCAGGACGTATTTGGGTTCGAACGGTTCCGGGCCGGGCAGGAACAGGTCATCGACGCACTCCTGGCGGGCAGAAACGCGCTGGCCGTCATGCCGACCGGCGCCGGCAAGTCTCTGTGCTACCAGGTTCCCGCGCTAGTCCTTGGCGGGCTGACCATCGTCGTTTCGCCGCTTGTCGCCCTAATGCAGGATCAGGTCTCCGCTCTGCAGCTTGCCGGTGTCGCGGCCGAAACGATCAATTCCAGCCGCGAGCGCGAAGATAACATAGAGGCCTGGCGCAAGGCCGAGGCCGGCGATCTCAGGTTACTGTACCTGTCGCCGGAGCGGTTGATGTCCGACCGGATGCTGAGCGCACTGCGCAAACTGGATGTCCGGCTGATCGCTGTCGACGAGGCCCACTGTATTTCCCAGTGGGGCCCGGCATTCCGGCCGGAATACGCCCTTCTGCAGCAGCTCGGCGAGATCTTTCCCGAAACGCCGATGATCGCCCTGACCGCAACAGCGGACGAGATCACCCGCTCCGACATTGTCGACCGTCTGTTTGCCGGAGAGGCCGAGACCCTGGTGCTCGGCTTTGACCGTCCCAACATCCAGCTCAGCGTCGAACTGAAGACCGACTGGAAAAACCAGCTGCTGGAGGCGGTCTCCGCCCATGAAGGCGAGAGCGGCATCGTCTACTGCCTCTCCCGCAAGAAGACCGAGGAGGCGGCCGAGTTGCTGAGGGCGAATGGTATCAGCGCCGTCGCCTACCATGCAGGCATGGCAAAGGCGGAGCGCGAGGAGAACCAGAACCGCTTCATGTCCGAGCCGGGACTGGTCGTGACCGCGACAATCGCCTTCGGCATGGGGATCGACAAGGCGGATGTCCGGTTTGTTATTCACACCGATCTGCCCGGCAGCGTGGAGGCCTACTACCAGGAGTTCGGCCGGGCCGGCCGCGATGGCGCGCCGGCGTCCACCCGCATGTTCTACGGGCTTGCCGATATCGCCTCGCGCCGCCGCTTCATCGAGCAGGAGGACACCTCCGCCGAACACCGCCGCCGCGAACACAAACGCCTCGATGCGCTCATTACCTATTGCGAGAGCCCAAGCTGCCGGCGGGCAGTTCTGCTCGAGTACTTCGGAGAAAAGGGCGAACCGTGCGGCAATTGCGATACCTGCCTCAACCCCGTCCAGATGACCGATGGGACGGAAGCCGGGCAAAAGGCGCTTTCGGCCATTTACCGCACGGGGCAACGGTTCGGTGCCGCCCACATCATCGACATCCTGCGCGGGGCGGACACGGAGAAGATCCGGGATACCGGGCACAACAACCTGCCGACCTACGGCGTCGGCGGCGAGCACACCAAGCAGCAATGGCAGTCGATCATCCGGCAGCTGGTGGCGTCCGGTTTCCTCTCTCTGGACATCAGGGAGTTCGGCGGACTGCAGCTGACCGGAAAGGGAGCAGGGCTTCTAAAGGGCGAGGAGGAGTTTTTCTACCGCGCCGACCTTGTGAAGAAGTCAACCAAGAGCGAACGCGCTACCGCCCGCAAAGCCGCGGCAGCGGATCTGAGCGAGGACCAGGCACGCCTGCTGGATCGGCTCAAAAGTCTGCGCCTGCAACTGGCGAAGGCGCGGAATGTTCCGGCCTACGTCATCTTCCCGGACCGTACACTGATCGACATGGCCAGCAAGATGCCGCGGACCGAAGACGAGTTCTCTGACGTGAACGGCGTCGGCGCCGCGAAGCTCAAGCAGTTTTCCGCACCGTTCCTGGAAGTGATCGCCGCATCTGTCCAGCCGGACGAAAGCAGTCAGTCCTCGGCTGGCTCAGGATGAATTGACCGCCAGATACAGATGCCGGCGAAATAGAGCGAGGAGATCACCCACATCCAGAAAATCAGCGGTGAGGCCTCGATCGCCTTGGCGGACTGTCCGGTCGACTTCTCGATCGCCTCCAGGATCTCCGGCGAGGCTTCCTTCAGTACTTCGGTGAGTTCGGGGAACCGGTCACCCAGCTTGACGTCCGCATTGATCAGAACCAGTCTGAGCGAGGTCGCTGCCCATAGCACGGTCATGGGGATGGTGATCTTGCGCAGTTTCCGGACGCGCAGCGGATGCACGAACTTCACCGGAATGAAGGTCATGACCGCACAGATGCCAATGACTGCCAGGTTGATCCAGGGGTCGCTCTGCAGGACATGGAAGTAGAGCACCACCAGGTTCCACACGGCCGGAAAGCCGGAGAAGTAGTAGTCCGCCGTCTTCATGTCCGCATTGGCAAACGTATAGCAGGACACGGCCATGATGCAGGCCGCCGCATAGACCTCCCAGCCCGGCGGAACGATGCCGAACCAGTAGACCATCATGGCCGGCACAACGACATAGGTGAAATAGTCGATGACGTTGTCGAGAGTTGCGCCGTCGAACTTGGGGGTGAGCTCGGTAACGCGGACGCGCCGCGCCAGCGTCCCGTCAATACCGTCCACGAAGAGGGCAAGGCCGAGCCACATGAAGGCTGCGATCTTGTCTCCGTCCAGAATGGCGACCAGTGCCAGAAAGCCGAGCACAGCCCCTGATGCGGTGAAGGCGTGCACAGCCCAGGCGGCGGCAAGCTCCCGCTTCTGGTGCTCTGTGGTTTGCTCGCTCATTCAGGCCCCGCAAATCCCCATGTGGCGTCCGGATCCGTCCGTCCGGATACATGGTTCTCAGCTCCATCATGCCGCGTTGTTCCGGGCACAACCAAGCTTGTCATGCGATTTCGGCGACAGTGTGCCGGATTTCAACAGGATTCTTCAAGTCGCCTGCTTTATCTCACGCCGCGTTCTATGGCCGCCGGCATCCATTTTTCAAGACGGCGGCTGACCCGGCCATCCTGATTTTCACCGTCATAGTTCATCGGCATGGGTTGGGCGGTGAACTCCGAAGCGCGGTCCAGCAGCCGGATGTTCAGTATACCGACCGACTTGCCCTCCTCCTCAAGCACCGCCCCGGCGTAGGCGCCGCAGTTGGCGCACAGCACGAAGTCAGCTGTGCCGAGCGCAAAGCGATAGAGATGCAATCTTCCCGGATCCCGTTCCCGGAAACGGAGCTCGCCCGCCGGATCACTGACCGCCAGTGCCTGATGCATGCGGCAGAACGAGCACTGGCACGCCCGCAGCGGCATGTCCTGTGGCATGGCTTGGGTCTCGAGCTCCACTGCAATCGAGCCGCAATGGCAGGAGCCGGCAAAGATGGCCATCAGCTTTTCCTTTTTGGCGGATCCGGCAGCTCACCACGGTCCCAGAATCCATCCGCATTGATCGTAATCTGGTTTTCTACGAGCGTCACCACCGCATACATGGGCGGCTCCTGCGAGTAGTTGTGGGCGACGCTGCCACGCACGAGCGGCACCTGATGGCTCAGCCCCGGCAGCGCGGAATAGGCAATGCCGTTCCACGTCCCGAACACCATGCGGTGGACATGCCCGAAGAAGATGTGCCGGATGCGGGCATCGCCGGCGGCGAGCCCGGCAAACTCATCATGTTCGCGCAGCTTGATGCGGTCCATGTAGGGAACGCCGATATCCAGCGGCGGATGATGCATGACGATATAGATGTCGCCGCCGGCACCGGCGAGCTGACCCTTCAGCCACGCCATGCGCGCCGCACAGTACCGGCCCTCAGAACTGCCCGGCTCGCCCAATGTGTCCATGAGAATGAAACGGCCGGCAGATGTATCGGCTATCTGCTGGGCAAAACCGTTCCCGTCATCCGGCGCGTTCGGGAATGCGGAGAAGTAACTCTCTCGCTCATCATGGTTCCCGAGCGTCAGATATACCGGGATGGGGAAGGCCTCCAGACGTTGCCTCAGCCCTTGATAGGCAGCCGCATCACCCCGGTCCGTCAGGTCGCCGGAGATGAAGCAGAACTCCGCATCACCATGAAATTCGGCAATGTCCGCGAGGCAGGCGTCAAGCCGCTCAAACGTATCAAGGCCCCACAGCAGCTCGCCCGGGGGCACCAGATGGGGATCGGTTATGTGAACGAATTTCATGGCACTGCCTCCGGAATTCATGATGCCTGCCCGCCGCAATGCTGATACAGAGATTCCTCTATGACGACGAGAGCATTGGGCGAAGAAAATGGGCCTTCAAACTACCTGCCTGGGGGCATTTCCCAAACCGGACTACCTGCCGATCAAGGACTGGTTCACGGTCGATCACGGTATGACCGACCAGGGCGGCAAGGTCACCCGCGACTATTCGGAGGCCATGCATCAGGCCGACGATGCCACTGAAGCGCTGTTCGTGCGGGCCACCCGCGAGGCGGTCGAAGCCCAGGTGGAGGCAGGGATTGATGTGGTCTCCGACGGCGAGCAGCGGCGCGAAAACTACATCCACTACCATTGCCGCAATCTTGAGGGCTTCGACTTCGACGATCTGGAGGCGCGGGTCCTGCGCGACGGCGCCTACGAGGCCGAACTTCCGGTTATCCGTCAGCCGGTCAAGGCCCGGGATATCACATTTCTGCAGCGCGATTACGAGCTTGCCCAGAGCTTCACCAGCCACCCGGTCAAGATCACCGTGCCCGGACCGCTGACCATCATGGACACTACGGTCAACAGCCACTACGCCGAAGAACAGCAACTCGCATTCGATCTCGCCGATGCTCTGAACGTGGCCATCCGCGGTCTCGCAGATGCCGGCTGCCCTTACATCCAGGTTGACGAGCCGCTCTTTGCCCGTGCGGTCGAGCGGGCCCTCCACTATGGCGTGGAGGCCCTGGACCGCTGCTTCCACAAGGTTCCGCCGCAGGTTGTCCGCGTCATGCACATGTGCTGCGGCTACCCCAATCACCTGGACGACGAAGAATATCACAAGGCCGATCAGAACTGTTATTTCGAACTCGCCGATGCGGTGGACCGCACGACGGTGAACCAGGTCTCCATCGAGGATGCCCATCGCCACAACGACCTCTCGCTGCTGGAGCAGTTCTCCCGTTCCTCCATCATTTTCGGCTCCGTCGCCATTGCCAAGAGCAGGGTCGAGGAGGTCGACGAAGTGGTTGAGCGCCTGCGCAAGGCCTTGCAGCACATAGACCGTGAGCGCTTGATCGCAGCTCCCGATTGCGGCCTCGGCCTGCTGGGCAAGAGTCTTGCCGTGGACAAGCTTAAGGTGCTCAGCGCTGCGGCCAAGGCGATATGAGCACGCCGGAGACATACCGTGGCGGCTGCCTCTGCGGCGCGGTCTTATACGAAATCGAAGGACCGCTCCGGTCGGTTGTCGGCTGCCACTGCGTCCAGTGCCGCAAGACGTCGGGCCACCACGTGGCCGCCACCCAGGGAGACGCGGACAAGCTCCGCATCACCGGTGGGGAGCGCCTGACCTGGTATCGCTCGTCGCCCGAGGCGGAACGTGGGTTCTGTGCAGACTGCGGCAGCAACCTGTTCTGGCGACGCATCGGCAACCCGATGATATCAATCTTTGCTGGTACGCTGCAGGACGGCCATGGCCTCACGATGGAGTGTCACATTCATGCGGACACGCCGGGAGCCCATTACGTCATCAGCGACGGGCTTCCGCAGATCGATCAGTCGGAACTCACCTGAACTGCTTCCTGCCCCGTTCGAAACGGATCATGGGGCGTTGAGCCAGGCGGCCGGATCACCCGTCTCCGGGCGGAAGTAACAGACCATGCGGCCATCCGGCCCCGCTGTAGCTCCCTCCGCCCAGGGCGCAACACCGTGCAGCGCAAGCCGGTGAATGAGGTAAGCCTCTCCCGGAAGGGCCGGAAGTGTGATTCGCGAACAGGTCTCAAAGGCTTCCCGCCGGACGGCATGGTAGGCCTCGGTCATATCCATCGCACCCCAGGTGCCGGACGGCGCATCACCGAAGAATTCGGCAAAGGCCTCGCGCATGAGTTCGTGCGATCCCTCATAGACCACCACCGGAGATGCCTCCGGCCCGGTCTCGGCCATGGGCAGCCCAAGGATAAAGGCATGGTGCTCGCGTAGAAAACGGCGGCTGTCGGGCCCCTCCCTGAGCAGCCCGTCAACATGCGCCGCATCCCGGTTGAGACGGAAGCGGTAAGCTCCCTCCGTTTCGCCTTCATAAGGCCGGGGGTAGCCGGGATAGCAGACCGAAACCTGTGCCTGGTCCCAGGTGATCTCATCGTGGCCAAGCACTTCTGTGATAAACTGCCGGACGGCGCCGCCGACCGGTCCATGGCTGCCGACCGATGAATCAGGCTTGTTCGGCAAAGCGTTCACACCGACAAACCAGGTCCGCCCGCAGCGGAACCAGACATCATTCTCGGGATCGGACACGGCGGCCCGTGCATGGGGAAGCGCCGCCGATACCCAGTCGAAAACGGACTGCTCAAAGCCGAACCTGCACCAGCCCCGTTCAAAAAAGGACTGTCGCTGCTCAGCCGTCCAGGCCATCAGACGGAGGCTTCCAGGAACGACAGCAAGATTGTGGCGACCACGGTCGCAGCCGCGCCGAACACTACGAGCTTCCAGGCGTCCTGGCGCCGTTTCAGGCCCGGCCAGCCCAGGGGCTTGATGATCTGGATGAGTGCCGCAGCGGCGCAAACAAGCATCACGATTTTGGTCATATGCGCTCCACACCGGCCAATTATTTCCACGGCCCGCGATCCGTTTTGGTGGACTCGCGTTTATGAAGGAAATATCTATCCTATCAAATCAGCTAATTCGAGAACCCACAGTCAATAGAGAGGAAAAGCCGTGGCCTTCGAACTTCCCGATCTCCCTTACGCCTATGACAGTCTTGGACCCTACATGTCCGCCGAGACCCTCGAGTTCCACCATGACAAGCACCACAACGCCTATGTGGTGAACGGCAACAAGCTGCTGGAAGGCTCCGGCCACGAAGGCAAGTCCCTGGAGGAAATCGTCAAGGCCTCCTACAACGGCGGCGCCGGCGGCGGCCTGTTCAACAATGCCAGCCAGCACTGGAACCATATCGAGTTCTGGAACTGGATGAAGCCCAATGGCGGCGGGAACATTCCCGGCGAGCTGGAAGCCAAGATCAACGAAGACCTTGGCAGCGTCGACGAATTCAAGGCGGCCTTCGTGGCGGCCGGGGTCGGCCAGTTCGGTTCGGGCTGGTGCTGGCTCGTCCTCAACAATGACGGGAAGCTGGAGGTGACCAAGTCGCCGAATGGCGTGAACCCGGTCGCCGACGGCAGCGGAACCGCACTTCTGGGCTGCGATGTATGGGAGCACTCCTACTACATCGACTACCGCAACCGCCGCCCGGACTACCTGGAAGCCTTCCTCAACAACCTGGTGAACTGGGAGCGGGTTGCCGAGCTTTACGGCGCAGCCAGCTGATCTGCGCGATCAGCACGAAAGACATACCGGGGCGCGAGGCTCAGGCCTTGCGCCCCAGGACATGCCAGGTCCTGATCGGGCCATAGCCTTTCACATCAACGATCTCCGCCTCCTTGCAACGATGCGTGCTTTCCAGCAACGCAGCAGTATCCGCCGTGCACTGGATGAGGCCCGGCCGGCCGTGGCTCTCCATCCGGCTCGCCGTGTTGACCGTTTCTCCCCACAGATCATAGGCGAACTTGTTCAGGCCGATCACGCCCGCGACCACCGGCCCTGAATGAATGCCGATGCGTATATCGAGATCATGCGGTGATCCCTCGTTGAACTGCCGGACGACCTGCATCAGTTCCAACGCGGTATCCGCGATGCGGGCCGCATGGTCCGGCTCGCGCTCGGGCAGCCCGCAGGCCGCCATGTAGGCGTCCCCGATGGTCTTGATCTTCTCCACCCCGTTGCGGGCGGCCACCCTGTCGAACGCGCTGAACAGGCTGTTCAGGAGCGTGACCAGTTCGTCCGGCGTCAGTTTGCGGGACAGCGGCGTAAACCCGACGATATCGGCAAAGAGGATGCTGCAGCTCTCGTAGCTGTCGACAATGGTCGCTTCCGCCTCCGCCGGGCTGTCCCCGGACAGGCGGTCGGCGATGGAGCGGGGCAGGATGTTGAGCAGCAGGACCCGCACCCGCTGGTTGGCATCCCTGAGGGCGCTCGCCCCGCCATGACTGAGGGCGTAGAGTATGATCGCGACGCTCAAAAACGTTATCAGTTCCAGCCCCCGGAAACGGTACTTGTCTGGCGCGTCAAAGAGCCATCCGTCAGGATTGAGCGGCGTCACCGCCCAGGGGTGCGTCGTTCTGGGCAGGAATTCATCAGCAAGAACCACCAGGACCACCAGCCCAATACAGGCAATCAGGTACCTGACAGAACGGTCCGGCCCCAGAAAGGTGATCGCCGCAACAGGAAAAAGGATCGCAAACAGCAGGTCGCCGTCCCTGTTGCCATGCAGGAAATAATATGCGCCCAGCGCCGGCAGCAGCAATGCAACGAGTGTGGAAAACGCCTGGGCAACGTTTTTCCGGACATGCAGGACCGCAAGGGCCACAATGCATGAGAGCATGGCGGCCACATCAACCACATGCTCAAAATTGCTGCGATCTGGCAGAAAGAAAAAGATCATGCTGTAGAGCAGCGCAGCGGCCATTGTGGCGGTGAAAATTGTCTTCATCCGCCGACGCTGCGGCGGATCCTCCGGAGAGGCGCCGACAGTCAGGCTGCGCTCCAGACGCTCCCAGGCTGTCCTCAAGACAATCATGCTTCAGCGGCAAGCTTTTTCAGTTCCGCCACGAGGGCCCCGTTGAGAGTGATCGTATCGCGCTCACGTTTGGCCTGAGCTCGGGCGCGGCCCCGGTCCCCCGGCAGGGTAATCTCGCCGCCGGATTTCTCCGGCCGGCCGGACCTGATCCGTGCCGCCATCCGGTCAACGGCCGCCAGATACGAATCGCGTCCGGCAAGCATGGCCGGATCGATGGCCATGAAGAACGCGCCGCGGTTGGAGCCCTGATCGTCGTCCCCGACCACGCCGGCGCCGGTCAGAGGCGCCGTCATGATCTCCAGCATCAGCGCCAGGCCGGCAGCCTTGTAGCCATCGAATACCCGCATCGCGCCCTTCAGCGCTTCGTCAGGATCGGTGGTCGGTTGCCCGTGCCTGTCAAACGCCGCATGCGCGGGGATGGTCCCGCCCTGCCGCGCGGCGTTGACGATGTCGAAAAAGGTGACGGCCGATGTCGCCATGTCGAGCACGATCGGCTCTCCCGATGTCGGCGCGGCGATGGCCACCGGATTGGTGCCGAACACCGGATCGATACCGCCGGCCATGGCCATGACCTTGGGCGAGCCGCACATGACGATGCCGATCAGACCCTCGCGCGCCATCATCTCCGCATAGTAGCCGATCGCCCCCGTCGAGGTTGAAACATTGCGGCTGCCGGCCACCGCCACGCCGTTTGTCACTGCCAGGGCCGCCACCTCGGTGGCCGCCCGGTGCGCCACCACCATGCCGATATTCTGGTTGGCATTGATCGAAAGTGCGGCCGGGCCCGTCCTGACCACCTCGATCTCGCCGGCGCCCGGCACGGGCGACACCACGCCCTCGACGATCTTCACCAGGCTCTGGGAATTGTCGCGCAGTTCGGCATAGAGCAGCACGTCCCTGACAATCTCAGCGTCGGCCTCTGTTAGCCCGGTTCCCAGCAGCGCGCGCCATGTCAGGTCTTCAAGTTCGGCGAGGGACAGCTCAACCGTCGAATGCTCCTGTGCCATCAGGCCGGCTCCCT